>CACHPE010000001.1 GCA_902581605.1 uncultured Pelagibacteraceae bacterium
ATGATCTTCTAATAAATTAATTAATTTGGCTATTTCATCTTTTGATATTTTCTTTTTATTTATTGAAAATAATTCTATTTTTTTAAGTTCATTTGACAAAATCCCTCTATCACCATTACATTTGCTGACTATAAGGTTTATGCTTGATTGAGATATAGGAATATTTTTAGTTTGAAAGTAATTTAAACATATTTTTGATAGAGACTGTTCATTGTCTGGATAAAAAGGTATACATAAGTGATTTTTACTTTTTTCAAAAAATGATCTAAGTTTTGATTTTTTCTCAAGATTTTCTGCATTTATAATTATATTTAAATCTTCAATATTTCGTGATTCAATTTCTTCAATAATTTTAATAATTTTATCTGTAGCTCTTTTGATAATAATTATTTTTTCATTTTCAAATAAAGACTTAGATAGTGCGCTTTCTAAAAAGGATATTGAGTTTTCTAAAACTTCCTTTTCATCAAAATTTGAAATATTTTTTGAGTTTTTTAAAATTAAATTTAAAGACTCATTTTTGAGTCCTTCATTTTTACCATACATAAGTATTATTTTATTTTTATTTAAGTCAATTTTTTTTAATTCAAAAGATTTTAAGATCATTACATTCTTAACAAATAAAATATTAATTCTTCTTTTATTATCTCTGCAAAGTTAGTTTTGATTGTTTTTTCATATTTACTCTCTTCAAATGAATCATCAATTTTTTTCATATTAAATGTATCTTTGAGAGTAATATTTTTTTTATTACCATCAACACTTATCACAAAATTAACAGTTATTTTTAATTCATATTCACTAGGTGCACCGGCGCTATCTTTTAAAATTGTATTTTTTTCATATTTTGAGGTAGCACTTATTTTGAAATTTTTAATCTCAGCTTTTGCTTCACTGAAGTAAGGATTTAGCTTAGATTTAAGAGAATTATTAAAATCTCTATCACCAGCTAAATTTGTAATTTGTATTGAAAATTCTAAATTTTTTTTCTTAGCATATTGTGCTGTGTATCCACAATGGCTAAGTAAAATTAAAAACGTTAATAGAATTGATATATTTTTAAGTTTAAACATCTTTCACAATAAAATTAATTAATTTTTTTTGAACAAAAATCGTTTTAATTATTTTTTTATTCTCAAAATATTTGTTGATTTTAGTATCATCTTTTACAAGATTAAATAAATCTTTTTCTAAAACTTTATTTGTATTTATTATACCTCTTTTTTTACCATTAATCTGAATAACAAAATTTACTTCAGTTTCTTCAATAATTTTTTCATCAAATTTAGGCCACATAAAATTCTCTATTTTTATTAACTTTAAACATTCAGATGAAAAATGTGGAATAATAGGCTGTACAGTGATTAAAATTTTACTGTAATTTCTAAGTAAAGTATTTTTTGTGTACTCTTTTTCTATTTCTTTGATCATGAATGAATGCATTTCATGCAAGTTTGCAATCACAATATTGTAACTGAAATTATTTAGGTTTTCTGTAATCCTTTTAATAAATTTATGAGTAAATTTTTCTAAATCTACACTACAATCTTTTTTATTGTCTTTGTTTATTTTATCTTGAATTTTTGTATTCAATGTCCATAGTTTTTGTAAAAACTTATAAGAGGATACAATTCCTTCATCAGACCACTGAACATCCTTTTCTGGAGGACTGTCTGATAAAATAAATAGCCTAACCGAATCTGCTCCGTATAATTCAATTATTTTTTCAGGATCAATTGTATTTTTTTTTGATTTAGACATAGATTCTGAAGGACCAATGATTATTTCCTTCGATTGGTCATTTTTAAGAAACTTTTTACCGTTTTTTGTGATTATATCTTCAGGACTTATCCAGTTGTTATTATTATCTTTATATGTTTCATGACAAACCATTCCCTGAGTAAATAATCCTTTAAATGGTTCTTTAATATCAAATTTTTTGTTTTTATATGCAATCGCATGCATAAAAAAACGGGAGTAGAGTAAATGAAGTATAGCATGTTCAACTCCACCAATATATTGGTCGACGGGCATCCAATAATTTATTTCATCTTGATCAAAACCATAATCACTTTTTTTTGGAGAACAAAAACGTAAATAATACCAAGATGAGTCAACAAAAGTATCTAAAGTATCAGTTTCTCTTGTAAATTTTTTTCCATTTATTTCTATAAATTTCCAATCCAC
Source organism: uncultured Pelagibacteraceae bacterium (assembly GCA_902581605.1). Classification (GTDB taxonomy): domain Bacteria; phylum Pseudomonadota; class Alphaproteobacteria; order Pelagibacterales; family Pelagibacteraceae; genus Pelagibacter. Next base: position 2,188 of record CACHPE010000001.1, read on the forward strand.
TTGAGTATCTAAAGGGTTACCTGATGAAGAAAGTTTCTTAATATTAGGAAGTTTTACAGGAAGCAAATTTTTTGGAATTTTATGAGGATTGTTTTTTTCATCATAAATTATAGGGATTGGACATCCCCAATATCTTTGTCTTGATATGCCCCAATCTTTTAATCTAAAGTTTACTTTTTTTTGACCTAGATTTTTTTCTTCAAGATAGTTTATCGTTTTTAAAATAGATTCTTCCGGACATTTTAAACCGTTTAAAAATGAGGAATTAAATATAAAACCAGGTCCAGTATAAGCTTCTTCAGTCACCTTAAATGTAAGATTTTCTTTATCTGGAGTTACAACTGTAGTAATTTTTAAGTTATACTTTTTTGCAAAATCTAAATCTCTTTGGTCATGAGCCGGACAACCAAATACTGCTCCCAATCCATAGTCCATGAGTACAAAATTAGCGAAATATACAGGAACTTTAATTGAATTATCTAATGGGTTAATTGCTATTAGTTCTGTTTTAAAACCAATTTTTTCAGCATTTGCAATTGACTCTTCTGTTGTACCAGTTTCAGAACATTTTTTTTTAAATTCTATAAATTCTTCGTTATTTTCATAATGCTTTGCTAATGGATGGTCTATTGATAATGCTAAAAATGAGGATCCAAATAAAGTATCTGGTCTTGTAGTAAAACATCTAATTTCTGAAACAATTTTAGAGTTTTCAATCTGAAAACCAACCTCACATCCAAAAGATTTTCCAATCCAATTTTTTTGCATGACCTTAACTTTGTTTGGCCATTCATTTAAAGAATTTAAATTTTCAAGTAATTCCTCAGAAAATTTTTTAATATTAAAAAACCATTGATTTAACTTTTTTCTTTCAACTGTTGCACCCGATCTCCATCCTTTACCATCAATCACTTGTTCATTAGCAAGAACAGTTTGATCTACAGGATCCCAATTTACATATTCCTCTTTTCTATAAACTAAGCCTTTGTCGTAAAGTTCTAAAAAAAATTCTTGTTGATGTTTATAGTATTCAGGTGTGCAAGTAGAAATTTCTCGATCCCAATCAATAGATAGTCCTAATTTTTTTAATTGTTTCTTCATAGTTGCAATATTTGTTTCTGTCCAAGACTTAGGATCTAAATTATTTTGTCTAGCTGCGTTTTCTGCTGGCATTCCAAAAGAATCCCAGCCCATTGGATGCAAAACATTATAACCTTGTAAAGATTTGTATCTGGCTAATACATCACCTATAGTGTAGTTTCTTACATGACCCATATGAATTTTGCCAGATGGATAGGGAAACATTTCCAGACAATAAAATTTTTTTTTATTTTTATCGATTTTGGTTGAGAAAGTTTTTTTGTCCTCCCAAAATTTTTGCCAAGCTTCTTCTACAATCTTAAAATTATAACGTTCCACAAAATTAGACTAAATAATTAATATTAATATTTAAAGAGTTTTTGTTAATTCTTTTTTTTTTCCTTTTTTTCTTTCTCTTTTGTTTCTTTAAGAATAGCAGCATTTTTTAGAATTTTTCTTTTAAGTTCTGTAACTAGCACGCCATCAGTTCTAATAATTTCACAATTTAATAAATTATTGGAACATCTTTTGTTATAAATTTTTATATCAACTGAATCTGATCTTATTTCATTAGTTAAAAATCTAATTGTAATCTTAATGCTCTCATTTGAGTTTACATCACTTGAATACCAGTCTGTTATAATTATACCTCCACTGTAATTTGCTGAAACTAAAGGCATGAAATCTATTGCATCTAATGAGGCTCTCCAGAGTTCATTTGAACTAGCAAAATCAAATACCCCACCTTTTGGTGTTAAAACTGTATTTAATCTGAAACCTCTACCTTCCTCTAAATTCTTTTTCACCCTCAATTTAGGGTCATCGGGGAACTTTCGAGCATCGCCACCTGGAAGTTTACCATTGCAACTACTTAGAAATAGCCCAAGCAAACAAACGACCGATATATTTTTTAAAAGTTTTATTGAAATCATTTAAAATTAGAGATTTTTTAATAACATATATAGCATAATCGCAAAATACTTAAAAAATTAAGAAAAAAAGTGATGTAAAAATGCAACACTTGCAGTAAAAATGCCAAAAAACTCTTACCAGAGACTAAATTACGTCAATTTAATGATAATTAAGCAATGTTTATTATTAATAATTAACAATTAATTAAAGGAGTAATTAATATGAACATTAAGAAAATAGGTTTAACTGCATTGGCAGGTTCACTTGTTGCTACTTCAGCTTTTGCTGGAGAAATGAGTGTTGCTGGTGGTGCTAGTATAACTGTAGAACACAAAAATGGTACTGCTGCAGACTCAGGTAAATCATACACAATGGGTAACCAGTTAACATTTTCTGGTTCAGGTGAGTTAGATAACGGTTTAAACGTATCTCTTTCATTTGTAATAGACCAAGGTGATGATGCAAGTAATTCAGATGGTACTACTAAGAGCAGTAACGCAGGTACGCCGTTTGATAGTCATTCTGTAACAATTAGTTCAGATACTTTTGGATCAGTAAACTTCGCGGGTGAGGGTGGATCTTCAGCTACTTCAGCTTTAGACGCTACAGCAGCTGGTGACATCTGGGATCAATACGATGACGAGACTGGTTTAGAGCCGTCTGGTGTTGGTTCAGGTGACAACATGTTTATGTACACAACTCCATCTTTAATGGATGGTTTAACTTTGAAAGCATCGTTCTTACCATCTAGAGCAGGTGCAGATACTGCTTTAGGTTATTCAGGTACTTACACAGGTGTTGAAGGCTTAACAGTAAGCTACGCACATGGTGATGATAATTCAGTAGGTAACACTGGTGATGCTACTGTACTTAAAGGTAGTTATGCTTACGGGCCATTAACACTATCTTACAGTGATTACGAGTATGATACTACAGGAACTTCATCTGATGATGATGTTACATCTTACAAACTTTCATACACAGTATCAGATGAAATATCTATCAGTTACGGAACTGAAGATATTGATACAGGTGCTAAGAGTTCTGAGTATGACCAGATCTCTGTTTCTTACACTGCGGGTGGAATGACAATTTCCGCTTCAATGTCAGAAGCTACAGATATGGACGGTACTACTACAGCTACTGAAGATGCAGAACTATGGTCACTTGGTGCATCATTTGCATTCTAATTTAGTTTAGATTAAATTTTAAAAGGGCCCCTTTTTAGGGGCCTTTTTTTTATTCAAAATAAGAAATACCAGCAAAATTTGGATAATTTATTAACTTAAGTTTTTTCACGTTAGATTGCGAAATACCTCCAAGTACAACAATTTGTTTTTTAGATAATTTTGATAAAAGTTTATACCTATTTATACCTAAATAATTTTTATTTCTTTTAAATAAAGAAGATATAAAAATTTTTTCAACTCCTTGAACCTCTTTTATTCTAATTTCTTTTAAATTGTGTGCAGATCCGATAAGACCAAATTTTTTTTTTAATGAAAAGCTTAAATGATTTAGACTTTTATTAAATGATGGAATGTATGCACCGTCTAAATTAAGTTTTAGAGCCAGCTTGATATTATTTGATAGATAAAATTTTATAGAGTTTTTTCTGCAAAATCTTTTTATCTTTAAAATAAGAGTGTTATCTATTTTATTAGGAGAGTAATTCCTATAAATTATTATTGTTTTTTTATCTTGTTTTTTAATGTTATTTGCATCAAATTTATTTATAAAATAATATTTATCAGTATTTTCTAAATGCATAATTGTGTAACAAATTTAATTAATATTAAAAATAACATAGAAGTTAATTTAAAAAATTTAAATATTAACAATAAAACAAAAATTATTGCTGTTTCAAAGACATTTAAAATAGATAAAATATTACCCTTAATTGATTATGGACATATTGATTTTGGTGAAAATAAAGTGCAAGAAGCAATTGAAAAATGGACAGAAATAAAAGAAAAAAATCCTAAAATTAAATTACACATGATCGGTAAATTGCAAACAAACAAGGTCAAGTTTGCAGTAAAGCTATTTGATTATATCCATTCAGTTGATAGTGAAAAACTTGCAAAAAAAATTTCAGATGAGTCAATTAAAATAAACAAAAAAATTAAAATATTCATTCAGGTAAATATTGGTGAGGAAAGACAAAAATCAGGAATTGATAAAGATCATTTAAAAAATTTAATCGAATTTTGTAAAAATCTAAATTTAGATTTAGCTGGTTTGATGTGTATACCACCAATGGAGCTAAACTCTGAAAAGTTCTTTAAAGATATGGATGCATTAACTAAAAATTATTTTTTTGAAGATTTAAGCATGGGCATGTCTTCAGATTACATACAGGCGGCTAAAAATTCTGCAACTTATTTAAGAATTGGATCTGGTATTTTTGGCAAAAGGTCTTAGCCTATTCTTATTTTTGTATTTTTTCTGATTAATTTTAACATAATTAAAAAATCCTTTTTTTTAAGTGCAATGCAGCCTGCTGTAGGTTTATAATCATTAGTAAGATGCAAAAAAATACAACTACCTAGCCCTACTTTAGCTTTATTAAAATTATATTTAATTGGAATAAGTAGATCATATTTATAATCTTTTCTCTTTAATTTTTCATGTTTTACTCCATTTCTGATTTTAAAAAGTTTATTATATATTTGTGGAAATTTTGCATCATTACACCACCCCATATTTTGATTAATTTTAATACATTTTAGTGAAGTTTTTGGTTTATATATTTTATCTTCTCTAAAATACAGGTTCTCCAGTTTAAAGATTCCCTTTGGAGTTTTTTTATCTCCTTCTTTTTTAAATTTTGTTAAACCACCTCTGCCAACGCAACATTTAAAAGTGAAATTATCTATTTGAAGTGTTTGTTTATTTTTTAAAAGAATTGTCATATTCTTAACATAAATGAATAATAAAATTGTAATAGTTTATCAATTTACTCCTCTTTATCAAATAATGAAAGAAATTGAGTATGATTTAAACTTTAGCGTAGTTCAAATTTTAAATGTACGTGATTTAAACAACCTAATAAAAGAAAATGATAATTATTCAATCGTTACAAATAAAACAAATATAGTTAATTCCAATCAGTTAATATTAGATAAATTTCCTCTTAAAATTTCTGAAATTACTGAAAAATTAAATATTTATTTTCTTAAAAAAAAATTTAGCGATCAATCCCGAATTTTAATTAAAAAATATGTAATTAATTTAAATTCTAGAGAAATTTATTTAAAAAATAAAAAATTAAAATTAACTGAAAAAGAAATTTATACTATAATTTACTTATCAAAAGCTTCTGAGCCAATAACAGCAGGTGAGTTACAAAATAATGTTTGGGGATATCAAGCAGACTTAGAAACTCATACAGTTGAGACACATATTTACAGGTTAAGGAAAAAATTTTTAAATTTTTTTAATGACAGTAATTTTATTATAAGTAAAAAAAATGGTTATAAAATTGAATAAAAAAAACCCTTTAATTAGAAATTTATACTCAACTAAATTTAAACCTAAAATTGTCAAACCTAAAAAAGGAAAAGGTAGTTTCAAAAGAATAAAAAAAATAAAAAAATAGTTTTTGAATTTTATATTAATTCTTGAGATCTACATTAAAGCTGATCACAATCCTGTCTTCATCAGCCTCATTTTTTCCAACTTTATGGGGCAAGTAACCTGGGAAAAGGAGTAAATCACCTTCATTTATATCTAAACCATTAAGCACTAAATTTAATTCGTTTCTATGGGCAATAGGAGGAAATGAGTGCCTTTTAGCTATATTCGGATTTTCTACAATAAATTTTCCACAATTTTTTGGAGCTTTTACATAATAAGCTGCACTCAAATAAGTATTTGGATGAGTATGAATTACATTAAAATCATTTTTTTTATTTATTATCGCCCACATTTGCGTGATTCGAATATTATTTTTTCCTGTTTCCCAACCAAACTTTTGAAATGTGTCAAAAATATATTTTTGTAACTCTACTGCAAATTTAAATTGTATAGAATTTTGATCAGTTAATTTAAAATCTTTAGAATGCCATCCTCCCCTGTTAGATTTTGTTAAACCATTTAAATCTTCTTTTTGTAGACTATAAATATATTGAGCCAACTTATTGTTAAAAAATTCTGCTTTTTCAAATTTATATTTAAAAACAGGTTCAGGAAAAAATTTTAAAACTTCACTTTCTAACATGTGAGCATTTTAATCCAATTAAAGTAAATTTAAATTAAATTCTTGCTCCAATTTGTTGTATTACTTTCGAAGACATCTCAGTACCTTTTTCAAGACACTCTTTTGTTGATAAATTGTTGATATATCCATGTAAAAATCCAGCAGCAAAGAGATCTCCTGCACCTGTAAGGTCTACAATTTTAAGATTTTGATGTATATTACTTTCAAAAACTTCATTTCCTTTAATTGCAACTGCACCTTTCTCACCTCTAGTTACTACCAATAATTTATTAAGTTGTTTTGAAAAGTTTATAACTTCATCAAAATTTTTCGCTTCTATTAACGATGTAATTTCTTGTTCGTTGGCAAAAGTTATATCGAGCTTGTTTTTAACTAGGTTTAAAAAATGAGGTTTATGTCTCTCTACACAAAATAGATCAGATAGTGTCATAGCAACCTTTTTTGCATTATTGATAGCTTTATCAAATGCTTTTTTTGGTTCGCCTTCATCCCATAGGTAACCTTCCAAAAATATTATCTCACTTTTTTTAATTGCATCAGAACTAACATCGTTCTCATTAATTTTTCCTGCTGTTCCCAAGAAAGTACACATTGTCCTTTCTGAATCTGGTGTTACCAATATTAAACACGTCCCAGTTGGTAATTCTTCTTTCTTTTTAGAATAAAAGTATTCTACATTCTCCTTTTTTAATCCTTCTTCATAATTGGCACCAAATTCGTCATCTGAAATTTTTCCTATAAATCCAGATTTATCACCTAGCTGAGATATACCAACGATGGAGTTTGCAACAGAGCCTCCAGAGACTGTTTTTTCAATTTTTAAATTTTTTAATAAATTTTGAAATTCATTCTCATCAAAAAATAATTTCATTGTGCTTTTTGTGAGATTATTTTGTTCAATAAAATTGTCATCAACTTTACAAATGACATCTACTATTGCATTTCCTATTCCTAAAATTTTCATACTATGCTTTTTTGGTAATAACAGGTTTTTTTCTCTTTGGATAGCAAGTAGTACATATTTTACATTTTAAACCATAACACTCTCTTGCTTTGCAATATTCTCTACCATAAAAAATAATTTGTAAATGAAGTTTAGACCATGTTTTTTTATCAAATATTCTTTTTAAATCTTTTTCAGTTTGAACTACATTTTTCCCACTTGTTAAACCCCATCTTTGTGCAAGTCTATGAATATGAGTATCAACAGCGAACGCTGGATATCCAAAGCCTTGGGACATTACTACACTTGCAGTTTTATGTCCTACGCCAGGTAGTTTTTCAAGTTCTTCAAAAGTTTTAGGCACTCGACCGTTGTGTTTTTCTAAAACTTGTTTTGACATTAAGTAGATACTTTTTGCTTTAATTCTAAAAATACCAATTCTCTTAATTAATTTTTCAATTTTTTTTCTTCCTAATTTTACAAAATGTTCTGGTTTATAATATTTTGGGTATATATCTTTTGTTACATTATTTACATTTACATCAGTGCATTGTGCAGAGAGCAGTACAGAAATTAATAGTGTGAAAGTATTTTTACTTTTTAAAGGAACAGGTGCTTTAGGGTAAATTTTATTAAGAGTTTTAATGATTACTTTCGCTTTTTGTTTTTCATTCATTATGAAAAGTTAAGCAAATCTCTCATAGAATATAAACCTGGTCTTTTTTTCATCAACCATTTCGAAGCGGTTAAAGCACCATCAGAATATAGAGCCCTATCAAAAGCCTCGTGGTTTAATGTAATTATTTCTTTTCCACTCGAAAATTTTACTTCGTGTTCACCAATAATTTCACCCTTTCTAATTGAGTTAAAATTAATTTTTTTTCCATAAGGAAAAGATTTTTTGTTTAAAAATTTTTTGCCAATTAAACTATATAAATTTTTATTCTTTCCATCCGCAATTCCTTTACCTAGCATTAACGCAGTACCAGATGGATAGTCTTTTTTATGTTTGTGATGTACTTCAAATATTTTACTTAGGTATTCATCATTCAATGATTTTGAGGCAATCTCAGTTAAATACATTAATAAATTTACACCTAAGCTCATGTTACCTGCCTTTAAAATAGGTATTTTTTTTGCAAATTTTTTAATCTGATTTTCTTGATTTCTTGTAAATCCAGTAGTTCCAATTACTACTTTTTTTTTTATTTTTGATGCTATTTTGAGTATTTCAAGCGTGCAATTAGGTACTGTAAAATCAATAATTACATCAGTTTTTTTAAAGGCTTTATTGGAATTTAATTCAGGTTTAATTCCATTAAATTTTTTATTCACCACTCTATTCTCCGTAAGTGTAACTAATTTAAAATTTTTATTTTTCTTAGAAGATTTGATGAGTTGCTGACCCATCCTTCCCATACATCCTGAAATAGCTAAATTAATTTTTTTCATTAAGCTAATATTAACCTTTTTTAGAAGATTAGTCTTTTAGTTTTTCCAGAAATCTTTTGCTTTTTGAAAAAATTTTTTAATACTTGGATTTGACTTATCGTTTTCAATTTCTCTAAATTGCTCTAATAATTCTTTTTGTTTTTTATTTAAATATACAGGCACCTCTGTTTTTACTTGAACATATAGGTCACCAAAATCACCTCTTCTCATAAAAGGCATACCTTTACCTTTTAATCTAAATTGTTTACCATTTTGAGTTCCATCAGGAATTTTAATTTTAGCCTTTCCTCCATCAATTGTTGGAATTTCTATTGTTGTTCCCAATGCTGCATCTGCAAGAGAAAGTGGAAATTCAAAAAATAAATTTTCATCAGATCTTTTAAATAGGTTATGAGAATTTACATTAATAAATAAATAAAGATCACCTGTTGCTCCACCTCGTGTTCCAGCTTCACCTTTTCCTGCAAGCCTTATTCTTGTTCCATCATCTACACCTTTTGGAATTGTTACAGAAATTTTCTTAGATGCTTGTTTTTTACCTTGGCCATTACAATCATTGCAAGGGTTTGTAATTTCTTCCCCATTTCCATTACACTGAGGACATGTTTGTTGAACAGTAAAAAAACCTTGGTTAGATCTAATTCTACCGTTTCCTCCGCAATATGAGCATCTGTCTGGTGAATAACCTGGCTTAGATCCATTACCTTTACAGGTTCCACACTGTTCTGTTGTTGAAAATTTTATGTCTTGTTTTTTTCCGCTATAAGCTTCCTCTAAAGAGATAGATAAATCATATCTTAAGTCAGAACCTCTATTATTAGATTTTCTACTTCTTGATCTTCCGCCACCACCAAAATCTCCAAAGAAATCTTCAAAAATATCTGAGAAATCTGCTCCACTGAAACCACCAAAGCCACCACCTGGTCTACCACCACCGTTTTCAAATGCAGCGTGACCAAAATTATCGTAGTTTTGCTTTTTTTCTTTGTCTGAAAGTATTCCGTAAGCCTCACTTGCTTCTTTAAATTTTTCTTCTGCTTTAGAGTCCCCAGGATTTTTATCAGGATGATATTTAACAGCTAATTTTCTATATGCAGATTTTAATTCGTCTGGGCTTGCGCTTTTGTTAACGCCTAGGACATCGTAATAGTCTCTTTTAGCCATCAAATTACCCCAGACAATTAAATGTCAGTTTAAGCGCTTTTTTCTTTATTCTCGTCTTTTACTTCTTCGAAATCAGCATCAACAACATTCTCGTCTTTTTTACCTGCATCATCTCCACCATCATCTTTTCCAGAATCAGGTTTTGCACTTTGTTGTGATTTATAGATTGCTTCTCCAAGTTTCATTGAAGCTTGAACTAAAACTTCAGTTTTTTTCTTAATATCTTCGATATCTTCGCCTTTTAAAGACTCTTTTACAGCTGTTGATGCATCTTCAATTGCTTTTTTCTCTGCATCAGAAATTTTTGATCCATGCTCTTTTAAATTTTTTTCAGTAGAGTGAATTAAAGTATCTGCTTGGTTTCTAACATCAACCGACTCTCTTTTTTTCTTATCAGCTTCTTTATTAGCTTCTGCATCTTTTACCATTTTTTCAATTTCTTCATCACTTAATCCTCCAGATGCTTGGATTTGAATTTTTTGTTCTTTACCAGTTCCTTTGTCTTTAGCTGAAACATTTACGATACCATTAGCATCAATATCAAATGTGACTTCAATTTGAGGTACTCCTCTTGGTGCCGGCGCAATTCCTACTAATTCAAAGTTACCTAAGGCTTTATTATCAGCTGCCATTTCTCTTTCACCCTGTAGAACTCTAATAGATACAGCAGGCTGATTGTCTTCAGCTGTTGAGAAAACTTGGCTTTTTTTAGTCGGGATTGTTGTATTTTTATCAATTAATTTTGTTGAAACTCCCCCAAGTGTTTCAATACCTAGTGATAATGGAGTTACATCTAATAGAAGTACATCTTTAACATCACCCTGTAATACTCCTGCTTGAATAGCAGCACCCATAGCAACTACTTCATCAGGGTTTACACTTTTATTAGGGTCTTTCCCAAAAAAGTTTTTAACTTCTTCTAATACTTTTGGCATTCTAGTCATACCACCTACCATAACTACTTCATCAATTTCACTAGCAGTAATTCCTGCATCTTTAAGAGCCGTTTTACATGGAGGCATAGTTCTAGCAATTAAGTCCTCAACTAGAGCCTCAAGTTTTGCTCTAGTCATTTTTAAATTAATATGTTTTGGACCTGTTTTATCTGCAGTAATAAAAGGTAGATTTATATCTGTTTGTTCTGCAGAAGATAATTCAATTTTTGCTTTTTCAGCAGCTTCTTTTAATCTTTGTAAAGCAAGTTTATCTGACTTAAGATCAATTCCATTATCTTTCTTAAATTCAGAGATTAAATAATCAACCACAGCATTATCAAAATCTTCACCACCTAAAAAAGTATCACCATTAGTTGATTTAACCTCAAATACACCATCACCCAATTCCAGGATAGATACATCAAAAGTTCCTCCACCTAAATCATATACAGCAATTTTTTTATTTTGTTTTTTATCTAAACCATAAGCTAATGATGCAGCAGTTGGTTCATTAATAATTCTTAAAACTTCTAATCCAGCAATTTTTCCTGCATCTTTTGTTGCCTGTCTTTGTGCATCATTAAAGTATGCTGGAACAGTAATCACAGCTTTTGTTACAGCCTGACCTAAATATTTTTCTGCCGTTTCTTTCATTTTTTGTAAAATGAATGCTGATATTTGAGAAGGTGAATATTTTTCACCTTTAGCTTCAATCCAAGCATCACCTTTTTCAGAATTAATTATTTTAAAAGGTGCAGCCTCTACATCTTTTTTTACCGTTGGGTCGTCAAAATTTCTTCCAATTAGTCTTTTTACTGCAAAAATAGTATTTTCTGGATTTGTAACAGCTTGTCTTTTTGCTGGTTGTCCAATTAATTTTTCATTTTCGTCTGAAAATGCTACAACTGAAGGAGTAGTTCTTGCTCCCTCAGCATTCTCTAAAACCTTAGCTTGTGTCCCTTCCATAATGGCAACACATGAATTTGTTGTTCCTAAGTCTATTCCAATAATTTTACTCATAATATTAAAGTCTCTCTTCCGTCATATAGGGTTTAAATGTGAAACTACAAGTTGATCTCATAATTATTTATTTTCCAAATTTTCCTTATTTTCTTCAGTTTTTTCATGTTTTATTGTAACTTTTTTTGATACCCCAACTAATGAGGGTCTAAGTAACCTGTCTTTAATTGTAAAGCCTTTTTGAATTTCTTGAATTATTGTTCCAGGTTCTTTCGTATCATCCTCTATTTCCATCATTGCTTGATGAAAGTTTGGATCTAGTTTTTTGTTAAGGCTATCAATTGGTTTAATGTTATTTTTTTCGAATATTGAGATTAGATCTTTTTTAATAATGTCTAAATGTTCTAATGTCTTATTTAATGCTTCAGTTTCTTTTAACTTGTCGTCGCTTTCAAGAACATGTTTTGACCGATCCAAGTTATCAATCAAATTTAATGCTTCTTTAGCAAAACTATAACCACCATATTCAAAAGCATCCTCTTTTTCTTTTTCAAACCTTCTTCTTTGATTTTCCATTTCAGCTAAAGTTCTTGCCAATTTATCCTCAAGTTCAGAAATTTTTTCTTGTGGAGTTGGTTCTTTGATTTCTTCTTTGGGTTCTTGGTCTGTTTCTTGCTTATTTTCTTCGGCTAAATTTTCTTCAGGTTTCTCATTTTCTTTTATCGTATCCTGGTTTTGATCTGCAGAATAGCTATTTTTGTTTTCCTCTTTTTCCATAGCCTCTTATATGGTAAGGATTTTAGTAATTTCTAGATGTTTAAACAAAAAATTGATAAATTACTGATTGGCACTAATAACAAGGGAAAATTAAGTGAAATCAAGAGTTTATTGCCAAAAAGTATTAAAATTTATTCTACATCTGAGTTTAAACTCAAGAGTCCAATTGAAAATGGAAAAACATTTAAAGAAAATTCATTAATTAAATCAAAATATTTTTCAAAAAAAACAGGATTGACATGTTTGGCTGATGACTCCGGTTTAGAGATAGATTTTTTGAATAAAAATCCTGGAATTTACTCCGCAAGGTGGGGTGGAAAGTATGGAGATTTTAATAAAGCTATAAGACGAGTTTACATAGAACTAAATAAAAAAGATAAAAACTGGAAAAATAAAAAAATTAAAGCTAGATTTATTTGTGCACTTTCTATTTCTTATTTAAATAAAAAAATTGTTTGTGTTTCAGGAAAAGTTGAGGGTCACATCTCCAATAAACCAAAAGGAAAAAATGGATTCGGTTATGACCCAATTTTTATTCCTTTAAAAAAAAGAAAAACTTTTGGAGAAATGAAGCCATCTCAAAAGTATAAAATGGATCATAGATATCAAGCTTTTCAAAAAATTAAAAAATTTCTATAAGTTTTTGATCCTCAATTTTATAAAAATTAAGTCTATGATTTATTTTATTATTTTTGATATCAAAAATCCCTATTTTTCCTTTGAACGAGTTTTTTTTATTAAAAATTTTGTTTAGGTTCTCTGCTTTTGAGTTAATTGACAAATAATAAACTAAGCCAACAAGATCATAACTCAATAGAGATAAGTGTGTAGGGTCTTCATTAAATGCGTTAAAGTATTTTATTTTGTAGCTATCAAAATTTCCTTTATTTATTGATGGGTAATATAATGGCTGGATATCAGTTTCGTTTAATAGACTTTCATCAAACCATTGATTTAAAGTTATAAAGTATTTATTTTTAGGAAGTACGTCAGTATATAAAAGTGATGTAGATACACTTTTTAGACTTTCATCAAAATCTGCAATTACAATAGCATCAAAATTTAAACCACCTAAAGTGTATCTTTTTTCAAGTTTTTTTATTTTTTTTTCTTTATTAGGATCATTTGAATTTTTTATCCTTCTTATTTCATCCTCTAAATTTTGCTTTCTTAATCTGTAGTTCGTAATTTCTTCTATTTGTTTTGTAAGTTTTGTAGGGTCTGTATTATATTCATAATCTTTATAAATTTTAATTTTTGAATTTTTCATTCCTCTTTTAACTTCAAATTCATAATCTTGGATTGGGGTTAAAAAAATAGTTCTTTGTATTTGATTAGTTTCTAAAAATTTTTTTATGGTATTAAATTGTGACGTAGAATTAATTCCAGCAGAAATTACATTTTTAGGAAGTTCTAAAGTCTTATTTGTTAATGATAAAAATGTTAAATTTTTCATTTCATCTAAGTAAGTTAAACTTTCATAAAATACTGGACCAATAACAACCTTTATTCCCATTTCACTTAATTCAAACGCTGATTTTAAAGTTTGGTTTGCTTTAGTTGCTGTATCTTTTGGATAGATTTCTATTAAATCATTATCTATATCTTTCACAGCTAATCCAACTGCTTTAATAATCGACTCTCCAATCTCCTTATTTTCTCCTGTTATAGGTACTAATAATCCTATTTTGATTTTTTCTTGAGCATTAACATTTGAAAAAAATAGAAAGTAAAAACTTAAAAAAATAAAATAAATAATTTTAATTAATTTGATCATTTTGATGCTAGTATAATATTTTTTAAGCTAAATTATGATCATAAAACCACAATTTAAATTAAAAGAACGCGAAAATGGTCTTTATTTGGTATCAACTCCTTTAGGAAATTTAAAAGATATAACGTTAAGAGCAATTGAGGTTTTACAGCAATCTCATTATATATTATGTGAAGATACTCGAGTTTCAAAGAATCTTTTAGATAAATATCAAATAAAATCAAAATTAATTTCAAATCATAAATTTAATGAGAAAAAAAATTTAGTAAAAATTATTGAATATTTAAAATCCGGAAAAATAATTTCTTTGATATCTGATGCTGGCACACCTGGTATTTCTGATCCTGGTTCAATATTAGTTAATGAATGCATTCATAATAATGTAAAAATTTTTCCCATTCCTGGGCCTTCTGCTGTTGCGGCAGCTGTTTCAATTAGTGGTTTTTCAGATAAATTTTTGTTTTGTGGTTTTTTAAAAGAAAAAAAAAATCATTTATCAAATGAATTAAAAAAATTTTCACAATTTGAAAACTCCTTGGTTTTTTTTATTTCTCCTAAAAAAATTAACAAAATCATTCCTGAAATTAAACAGAACTTTACCGGAAGAAAGATAGTTTTTTGCAGGGAAATAACAAAAATGTACGAAGAATATATTAGAAAAAATGTAGACGAATTAGAACTATTTGAAAATGAACCAAAAGGCGAGCTCACAGTTGTTATTTCTGAAAAAAAAATAAATAAAAATTTATCTGAAAAACTAAATGAATCAGATATGTATATAATTAAAAAAATGATTAATAAATTATCTACTAAAGAAATAATAGATATTTTAAGCCAAAATACTAAAGTGTCTAAAAAAGAGATATACAACTACTGTTTAAAATTAAAAAATGAAAAATAAATTATTAGTTTATATATTTATAAGTTTAATTTTAACTAGTTGTGCAGGTGTAGGTTCCAAAGGTCTTTTTGGCACTGGTGTTTCAGTTGCTCTAGATCCCAGAACAGTTGGTACTCAAATAGATGACTCAATAATGCAAAAAATTATTAGTGCAAAAATTTTGGCCAAAGATCGTAAGTATCTTTTATCTGTAAAGAGTAAAGTTTTAGATGGCAGAATTTTCTTAACTGGAAAAGTAGATAGTCCTGAAGAAAAATTAATTATTACAAAATTAGCATGGGAAACTAAGGGTGCTAGATCTGTTAGAAATGATATTAAAATTAAGGAAGATTTTAACTTTAAGCAATCTGCAAAAGATTTATTGATAACTTCTCAACTTAGAACAGCTATAATTATTAACAAAAATATTAAGGCAACCAACTATCAAATAGATACTTACAAA
The DNA here is from genome assembly GCA_902581605.1 of uncultured Pelagibacteraceae bacterium. Classification (GTDB taxonomy): domain Bacteria; phylum Pseudomonadota; class Alphaproteobacteria; order Pelagibacterales; family Pelagibacteraceae; genus Pelagibacter. The sequence continues at coordinate 17,750 of CACHPE010000001.1, forward strand.
AAGAAAATTTATATTTATGGAATTGCTTTAACTTCTGAAGAAAAAGATTTGGTTGTTAGTGAAGCAAAAGAAATTCTAGATGTGGAAGACGTGATTGCAAGTATAATACTTGTTGAAGATTTAAGAATTCAAAGAGATTAATTACTTTTTATAATCAATCACTTCAGCAGAGTATGCTGCAATAGAAGCAATATTGAGAATTTCCGAAGTTGATGATCTAAGAGGAGCAATCTCTATTGGTAAACCCAATCCAATTAATAAAGGACCTATTACTTTTGTATCTCCAATAGTTTTCATAAGTTTATATGAAATTGCTGCACTATGCTGTCCAGGCATTATTAAAATATTTGCTTTACCTACTATCTTTGCAAAAGGATAAAGTTCCTCATACTCTGGATTAAGAGCAACATCAGGCTGCATATCTCCATCAAATTCAAAGTCTACTTTTCTTTCTTTTAATATCTCAACTGCTCTTCGGATATGTTTTGTTCTACTAGTAAGAGGTTGTCCGAATGTAGAATGAGATACAAAAGCAACCTTGGGATCAAATCCAAAAAGTCTAACCACTCTTGCTGTTGATATAGCTATTTCAGCCATTTGTTCAGAAGTTGGATATTCATGAACAGTTGTATCACCAACAAAAATAGTTCTTCCTTTATGAACGATCATATTTAAACCAAACATAATTTCACCTTTTCTTACATCTACAACTTGCTTGATTTTTTCTAATGAAGCACCAAATCGTCTTGTATTGCCTGTCACAGCACCATCAGCATCGCCGCAGGCAACCATACTAGTAGCCCAAACAACTCTATCATTTCTGATCATCCGGTCACAATCTCGTTCTAATAATCCTTGCTCTCTTTGTAATTTCCCAAATAAATGTTTAACGTATCTTTTTCTCTTTTTTTCATCTTTTGAATTAATAACTTCAATATCAAAATTTTCACTATAACCAATATTTTTAATTTGTTCTTTAATTTTACTTTCTTTCCCAACCAGTATTGGAATACCTAATTTTGAATTTTTAAATGCTATAGCGGCTTTTAAAGTATTTTCATCTTCACCATCAGCAAAAACAATTCTTTTCTGATTTTTTTTAATAAATGAATTGATACCTTGCATGATAGTTACTGTTGGATCTAGTCTTTGTTTTAGTTGCTCTTTATAAAAATCAAAATCATCTATATTTTTTCTAGCTACTCCACTATCTATAGCTGCTTTTGCTACAGCTGCTGGTATTACACTAATTAATCTTGGATCAAATGTTGATGGAATAATATAATCTTTTCCATAATGTGGTCTTTCTCCACCCATAGCTGCAACCACTTCATCAGGAACATCTTCTCTTGCAAGCTTAGCTATTGCATTAGCTGCAGCAACTTTCATTTCCTCATTTATCGTTTTGGATCTAACATCTAAAGCTCCTCTAAAAATATAAGGAAATCCAATTAAATTATTTACTTGATTAGGATAATCTGATCTCCCAGTTGCAACAATTGCATCATTTCTTACCTCACTAATTTCCTCTGGCATAATTTCTGGATCAGGATTTGCACAAGCAAATATAATTGGATTTTTTGCCATAGATTTAACCATTTCTTTTTTTAGAACACCTTTTGCAGATAATCCTAAAAAAACATCTGCACCTTTAACAGCATCTTTTAAAGTTCTATGCTTAGTTTTTACTGCGTATCTAGATTTCCATTGATCAATTCCTTCAGTTCTTCCTTCAAAAATAACACCCTTTCTGTCTAGCATTATTATATTTTCGGATTTTACTCCTGAGTTTTTAAATAACTCAGTACAAGCTTGTGCTGAAGCTCCTGCACCATTAACTACAACTTTAATTTTTTTAATTGATTTACCACTGATATCTAAAGCATTAATTAATGCCGCAGTTGTTATAATTGCTGTTCCATGTTGATCATCATGAAAAACAGGAATATCTAAAATTTCTTTTAATTTTTGTTCAATTATAAAACAATCTGGGGCCGCTATATCTTCTAAATTTATACCACCAAAGCTAGGTGAAAAATTTTTAATTGAATTTATGATTTCTTCTGAATTTTTACAATCAATCTCTAAATCAATTGAATCGATATCTGCAAATCTTTTAAACAATACGGCCTTTCCTTCCATCACAGGCTTTGATGCAAGAGCACCTAAATTTCCCATCCCTAATATTGCCGAACCATTACTTATTACAGCAACAAGGTTTCCTTTACTCGTGTAATCATAAGCTGCTTCTGGATTTTCACTTATCTTTTTTACAGGAGCAGCAACACCTGGAGAGTATGCTAAAGCGAGATCACGCTTAGTTGTCATATTTTTTGAAGAAATAATCTCAATCTTGCCAGGTTTTTTGTCTTTATGAAAATCTAAAGCTTCTTTATCTGTGTAATGATCAATTTTTGTTTTTTTCATTTCTGATAACAATAAGTGTACAATTGGGGTAAAATTAAGACTAATATGATTTATGAATTTACTTAAGTCAACAGGCACATTTGGTTTTTATACTATCATTAGTAGATTGCTGGGTTATTTAAGAGATATTTTAATAGCAATTTTTCTAGGCACAGGGATGTTGGCGGATGCTTTTTTTGTAGCATTTAGAATCCCAAATACTTTTAGACGATTGTTTGCTGAAGGTACCTTTAATGCAGCATTCGTTCCAAGTTATTCATCAGAAATAAATAAGGGAAAAAAACAATCAAATAAATTTGCTAACGATATTTTTAATCTCCTTTTTTTAGGGTTGTTATTTTTAACAATAATAATTGAAATTTTCATGCCAGCATTTGTTTCGATTATTGCGCCAGGATTTGTGGGTGATTTAGAAAAAATGGAGTTAGCAATTAATTTAACAAGAATTACTTTTCCTTTTTTATTTTTTATTTGTTTAGCCTCATTTTTTTCTGCAATCTTAAATTCACACAATAAATTTGCAGCTGCTGCTGCAGCGCCCATAATATTAAATATTGTTTTAATTTTAGTATTATTTTTTTCTAAATCTTTAGGTGATCAATTAGTTTATTATTTGTCCTATGGTGTTTCTTTAGCTGGTTTTTTACAATTAATATTTTTATATAAATATGTATCAAAATATTACTCACTTAAATTTAGTTATGAATTAAAAGTAAGTAACAAAGTTAAATTTTTTTTTAAAAAACTTTTACCAAGTATTTTTTCATCAGGTGTCACTCAAGTTAATATTTTAATTGGTACAATAATTGCATCATTTCAAGCAAGTGCAGTTTCATACTTATATTATGCTGATAGAATTTATCAAATTAACTTAGCTATAGCTGGTATCGCGATTGGCGTTGTAATACTTCCTCAGCTGTCAAAACATATTCAATCTAAAAAAAAAAATAAGATTTTGCTTATTCAAAATAAAGCTCTCGAATTAAGTTTATTCTTAAGTCTTCCAGCAACTATCGCTTTAATCATAGGATCAGAACAAATTATTTCAGCTTTATTTGGCTATGGGTCTTTCAATGAAAATTCGGTGAGCAATTCAAGCTTAGCTTTATATTATTTTGCATTAGGTCTGCCTGCTTTTGCATTGATAAAAGTTTTTTCAAGTTTTTTCTTTGCAAACCATGATACCAAAACTCCATTTTACATTTCTTTGATTTCAGTATTAGTTAATATTTTTATCAGTTTGTATTTTTTTAGTGTAATTGGTTTTATAATAATTCCAATAGCCACATCTATTTCATCTTGGTTTAATTCAATATTGTTATTTTTATTTTTAAAAAATCGACAATTATTTTATTTTAACCAAATATTTTTTGTTAAATTTATTAAAATAATTTTTGCATCAATTATGATGGGTTTATTTTTTAACTTTATGTTAAATTATTTCCAAAACGAATTAGCATTTAATCAATCAATTAAATCTTTTTATTTAGTTTTATCTGTTATATTAGGATTATTGTTTTATTTAATTGTGTGTTATTTCATCAAAGCTTTTCAAATGAATGATATTAAATTAAAGTATTAATTTTATGGGTAAAAAAATATTTTCTGGTGTTCAGCCTACAGGTAATCTTCATCTAGGAAATTATTTAGGTGCCATAAAAAACTTTGTAGACTTAAATAAAGATAAAGATAATAAATGTATTTTTTGTGTAGTTGATCTACATGCCATTACAGTAAAGCAAGATCCTAAAGAATTAAAAAATAATATACAGGAAACTGTTGCAACTTTTGTAGCAAGCGGAATAGATCCAAAAAAAAGTATAATTTTTAATCAATCCAGTGTGGCTGCTCATGCAGAAGGAGCATGGATATTAAGCTGTGTTGCTAGAATGGGCTGGTTGAATAGAATGACTCAATTTAAGGAGAAAGCTGGTAAAGATAAAGAGAAAGCCAGTATAGGACTGTACTCTTATCCAGTTTTAATGGCAGCTGATATTCTTTTATATGATGCTACTCATGTTCCAGTAGGTGATGATCAAAAGCAACATTTGGAGTTGTGTAGAGATATAGCTCAAAAATTTAATAACGATTTTGAAGTAGAAAATTTTCTTCAAGTTCCTGAACCTTTAATTCAAAAAGAATTTTCAAGAATTATGAGTTTAAAAGATGGTTCAAAAAAAATGAGTAAATCAGAGTTATCAGATTTAAGTAGAATAAATTTAACAGATAACAAAGATCAAATAATAAATAAAATAAAAAAAGCGAAAACTGATCCTTTGCCAATGCCGCAAGACATAAAGGAGCTTGATGAAAGATTAGAAGCAAAAAATCTTATAGGAATATATTCAAGTTTAACTAATTCTACATTGGAAAACGCAGTAAAAAATTTTGCAGGTAAAAACTTTTCAGAATTTAAAGAACAATTAGCTGAAGAACTTGTGAATAAAATTGAACCTATTTCTAATGAGATAAAAAAACTTTTAGGAGATAAAAGTTATTTAGATAAAATTCTTCTAGATGGAGTTGAAAAAGCCAATTTAATTGCATCCAAAAAGATTGAAAGAATTAAAGAAATAGTAGGTTTTTAATAAAAATTTATTATCAAGTTTTAATTTTTAAAATATTCATTATATATAATTTATGTTCGTTCAAACTGAAGAAACACCGAATCCAAATTCTTTAAAATTTCTTCCTGGGAAGAAAGTTTCAAATAGTGGTCCTTATGAAATTACAAATAAAGATGATATGAAAAATGAATTGGTACGAAACATTTTGTCAATAAATGGTGTTGAGGGCATTTTTTTAGGTCACGATTTTATTTCAGTAAATAAGAAAGAAAACATTAAGTGGGATGAAATTAAACATATCGTAATTTCTCTAATAAATGATTTTTATGCAGATGGTAAAGAGTTTGTAATTGATGAAAATACAAAAGAGGAAGATTTTGATTTAAGTGAAATTGAAACAAAAATTGTAAAAATTCTAGAAGAGAAAATAAGACCTGCTGTTGCTAGAGATGGTGGAGATATAAAATTTAAAGAGTTTAAGGATGGTATCGTTAAGGTACAATTACAAGGTAGTTGTTCAGGTTGTCCTAGTTCAACTATGACTTTAAAACAAGGTGTTCAAAATCTTTTACGTCACTATTTACCAGAAGTAAAAGAGGTTGTTGCGATACAGTAAAAATTTATGAAGAAAATTAAAAAATCTGGTTTCTTAAAAAATAAAAGTTTTAATATAGTTTCACGATTTTTCCTAAGTTCATTTATAGTAATTTCATTCTTTTATGTAACTCCTATATTTATCAATTTTGCTGATAAGAATTTTAATAATAAAGAATTTACCAATAATTCAAAAAATATTTTAAATAATACTTTAAACAAAGATAAATTAATTGAAGAAGACTCAACTACAGAAGCTGGTGATAGAGATTTATTATATGATATTTTAGAAGAAAATAATTCTGAAATTAATCTAGTAAGATACACAACATCTGAAATTGACTCATTATTTAAAGAGGTAAATTATAATTTAAAAGATGTAAGAGATACAAAATTAGTTAAACCTATAGATATTGGTCTTCTTCCGAATGAAATTAAAAGCATAGCTAACACTAAAAAAAGAAAAGATATGTTTATTAAAATTGTTCTTCCTTTAATAGTTAAAGAAAACAATAAAATTAGAGTTGATAGAAAAAGGTTATTCATAATTTTAAATAAGAATAGCAACACTGACATTGAAAAAAAGTGGTTAGAAAAAAAATATAAACAATATGGTGTAAGAAAAGATGATTTATCTACTCTTAAAGTAAGAATGGATGAAATACCAGTTTCATTAGCAATAGCACAAGCTGCTAAAGAAACTGGCTGGGGAACCTCACGGTTTGCATTAAAGGGAAACGCTTTATTTGGTCAATGGACTTGGTCTGGCGAGGGATTAAAACCTAAAAATGCTGATGAGGGAAAAGATCATAAAGTTATGAAGTTTCATAGCTTACAATTATCTGTAAGAGCATATTTAAGAAATTTAAATACACACTCAACATATAAAAATTTAAGAAAAGCGAGAACAGAACTTAGAAATCAAAATAAACCTTTAGATAGTTTAGTTTTGTCTAAACATTTAGATAAATATGCAGAAACAGGAAGCCAATACATTGAGGTATTACAAAAAATTATTGAACAGAATAATTTAAAAGATTTTGACGAGGCTAGATTGCTGCCATCAAGTAAAGATTTAGAAAGCTTGATTTAATTTTCTTTTATAGGAAATTGTACACCAAACCATCTCCATTTTCCATTATCATTAAGAGAGCAATTAATTCTACCTCTCCTTGGTTTGAATGGTTCTCTAAATTCAATCGTTAAAAAGTTGTCGGAAATGGATGTTTTTGATTTTTCCCAAACATCTCCCTCATTAGAATAACAATTGATATTTGATAAATTTTTTTGCTCTTTGAAAAATTCAACTTTGAAATTTGGAGGGTTTGTGCTTTTGAATAATTGTTTTTCTTCAGGAAATATTTTTTTATATTCAAGGGGAAAATAATTTATAATTGATTTAAATCTTTTTAACTCACCATATTTTTCATTAATTGGAAATCTAGGTAATTCAAATTTATCTTTATTTAAATCAATTACACCAGAATGCTGACCAAAAGCATATTTGAAATTTTTAGATATATAATCTTTCATAAACTTAGAGTATTCACCAAATGGATATGAGAATAGACTAGGTACGTAACCAAGTTCTTTTAGGAAAATTTTATTAGCTGTTTCAATATCTAAAATAAACTCTTCATTGCTTACATCTATGAGATATTCATGTGTATGAGAATGATGTCCTATGTTTGCAAAATTATTACTCTCAACCTCTTTAATTTGTTCCCAAGTCATATAGCCTCTTTTTCCTATAGGCTCAGTTGAAACAAATAAAATAAAGGGAATTTTATTTTTTTTTAGATAAGGCCATGCTTCAGTATAAAAAGATTCAAAGGCATCATCGATAGTTATAAGAATTTCTTTTTTTGATTTTGGTATATTAAATTGTTCCTCAAAATTTTTTGGATTGTGAAAATCAAAATTTGATTTTCTAATAATATCTATATGTTCTCTAAATATTTCCATTTTAATATTTGTTGAAGGGTATTTGTTTTCATTAAAACGGTGATACATTATTGAAAGTATTCCCTCATCATTAGAATAATATTTGATATTTTTTTCATCTGATTTAGAAATGATATTAGAAAATAAAATAATTATGAATAAACTGATAATTGATGTTGCGGGTGAAAAAATTTTTTTAATGATCATTACTAATAATGATATTTATAATATTACTAAAGAGAATACTAAAATAAATTATGAAAAATTAACTTTAATTATTAATGATTTCTTAAATTCTCATCAATTAAAGTTAAAAGATATAAATATAATTTACTTAAACAGGGGTCCAGGAAGCTTTGCAGGGATTAGAAATTCATTATCCATAGTGAAAGCATTTAATTTAATTAATAATATTGATTATTATTGTTACAGCATTCAAGATTTTAAAGGTGAAAAAGACATTAAATACGAAAATATCCCTGATTTGTGTGATAAATTTAATATCAAAAAAAATTTGATTAACCCTATTTATTTAAGTTAAAATTATTTTATGTCAGAAACAATAGAGCAAAAATGTTTAGCAAAAGGGGTTAAATTAACAGATCAGAGAAGAGTAATTGCACAAGTGATGTCCGAGTCTACTGATCATCCAGACGTAGATGAACTTTATAATAGAGTATCTAAAATTGATCCAAAAATTAGTATTGCAACTGTTTATAGAACAGTAAAATTATTTGAAGAGACAGGAATATTAACGAAGCATGAGTTTAAAGGTGGAAAAGCAAGATATGAAGAACTTAATGAGGGTCATCACGATCATTTAATTGACGTTAAAACTGGTGAAATTATAGAATTTGTAGACGAAGAAATTGAAAAGCTTCAAAAAAAAGTTGCAGAAAAATATGGATATACATTAGTGGACCATAAATTGGAATTATATGGGGTTAAGAAAAAATCCCAATAATATGAGTCAGAAAATATTTATCAAAACTTTTGGTTGTCAAATGAATGAGTATGACTCAAATAGAATTTATGACTCAGTTAAAAAAATTGGTTATGAAAAAACAGAAAAATACGAAGAAGCAAATTGTTATCTCTTAAATACATGTCACATTAGAGACAAAGCAAAAGAAAAAGTTTACTCTGAAATAGGAAGAGTAAAAAAAATTTTTAGATCTAAAAAAAAACCATTAGTAATTATTGCTGGTTGTGTTGCTCAAGCAGAAAATCATGAAATGCTTAAAAGAGAACCTTACATAGATTTAGTTATTGGTCCTCAAGCTTATCATAAAATTAATGATACAATTTTAAATTATTCTCAGAAAAAGAAAAAGATAGAAGAGACTGAGTTTGATGCAGTCTCTAAGTTTAAATATTTAAGCAAAATAAAAAATGAGGCTGGAAAAGTCTCATCCTTTTTAACTATTCAAGAAGGATGTGATAAGTTTTGTCATTTTTGTGTAGTACCATATACAAGAGGACCAGAATATTCTCGACCATTTAAACAAATTGTGGATGAAGCAAAATATTTAGCTGACAATGGTGCAAGAGAAATAATTTTACTCGGTCAAAATGTAAATGCTTATGATAATCAAGGGTATAGACTATCAGATTTGATTTTAAATATTGAAAAATTATCTGAAATTAAGAGAGTTAGATATACAACATCTCACCCAAAAGATATGACAGAGGATTTGATTGAAGTATATAAAATCTCTAAAAAGTTAATGCCACTAGTGCATTTACCTGTCCAAAGTGGATCTAATAAAATTTTAAAATCAATGAACAGAAAACATACTGTTCAGGAATATTTAAATACTTTTGATAAATTAAAAGAGATTAACCCAAAGATAGAATTTTCAAGTGATTTTATAATAGGTTATCCTGGTGAAGAAGATCAGGATTTTGAAGAAACCTTTAATTTAATTGAAAGGGTTAAATTTATTAACTCTTACTCTTTCATCTTTAGCCCAAGACCCGGGACAGTGGCAGAAAATTTAGACTTAATTGAAAAAAAAATTTCTTTTAAAAGATTAGAAAAAATTCAAACTATCTTATTCGAAAATCAAATCCAAATGAACAACTCATTGAAGGGAAAAGTTATAGATGTTTTGGTTGAAAATTTAACCGACGATAAAAGCAAAGCTTTTGGTAGATCTGAGTATATGACATCTGTAATTTTTAATGGTAAAAAGAATGATATTGGAAAAATAGTGCAAGTGAGAATTAAAGATAGTAATAGAAATACTTTATTCGGTGAAGTTATAACTAATTCGGATCAGAAGGTTGCATAGAATTTGACTGGAATAACTAAAAAAAATATCGATCAGTCTTTAAAATTTGTTTATTCAGATAACAATTCTTTGAGCGTTATATTTCACGACAATAACTTGTTAAGGGGTGTTGTTGGGGAATTTAATAAAAATTTACAAGAATTAGAAAAAATTACAAATTGCAGCTTATATTCAAGGGGAAATTCAATTTTAATTAAATCAACACCTGAAAAAAATGAAAAAATTAAAAATGCTATTCAATTTTTGGCTAATCAGTTTATTAATAATGGAAGTATAGAGAATAAAGATATACTTTCATCGATTGATAACTTTATGATTAATGAAAAAGTAAAAAATAATAACGTTACAGATATTATCAAAACTCCAAAAAAATCTATAATTCCTAGATCTGAAAAACAAAAAAGCTATGTGAGAGCTTTGAGGGAGAGTGATATTGTAATTTCAGCCGGACCAGCAGGAACTGGAAAAACTTTTCTGGCAGTCGCTGTAGGTCTAACTATGCTTTTAGAAAAAAAGATTGAGAGAATTATTCTTTCAAGACCAGCTGTAGAAGCAGGCGAGCGTTTGGGATTTTTACCTGGTGATATGAAGGAAAAAGTAGACCCTTATCTTAGACCTTTGTATGATTCTTTATATGATCTCTTCGACTTTGAAAAAATACAAAGAATGATTGAGATTGGAGATATAGAGATTGCACCTTTAGCTTTTATGAGAGGTAGAACTCTAAAAAATTCCTTTGCAATTTTAGATGAAGCACAAAATGCTACGGATACTCAGATAAAAATGTTTTTAACACGTATTGGAGAAAATTCTAAAATTGTTGTAAATGGTGACCCATCTCAAATTGATTTACCAAATAAAAGTATGTCAGGATTAGTTCGATCAAAAAAGTTACTAGGGCATTTAAAAGAAATATCTATAGTTGATTTTGATCATTCAGATGTAGTCAGGCATCCACTTGTTTCTAAAATAGTCAAAGCATACTCAAATAATGATTAGTATTAATGTCTTCTCTGAGGAGAAGGCTTGGTCCAAAAGACTTAAAAATAAGGACATTTTTTTTAAAAAAATATGTAAAGCTTTTCCAAAAAAATATAAATTTTTGAATAAAAAAGTAACCTTAACACTATTACTTTCAAATAATCAGAATATTAAAAAATTAAATAAGGTTTTTAGAAAAAAAAATAAATCTACCGATATATTATCTTTTCCATTAGATAAAAAAATAAAAATTTCAAAAAATACTTATTTGGGAGACATTATAATTAGCTATAATTATCTAGACAAACCAAGATCACAAAATTTAAAATCTTTTAAAGAAAAAGTTACTAAATTATTCATACATGGTTTTCTTCATCTTTTAGGTTTTGATCATAAAAAAAATAAAGATTATTCCAAAATGTTAAAAGAGGAAGTTCTATTATTTAAATCTGTACAATCAAAAATAAATTAAATTGAAAAATAAATTTTATATTGAATTAATTTATTTAATTTTATTAGGAGTACTTACTTCCTTAAGTTTGCCTCCATTTAATTATGTTGTAATAAATTTTTTAACTTTTAGTTTATTCTATATATTTTTAATAAAAAAAATTAAGTTTTATAAAAATAAAAGAATATTTTCTCTTTATGGTTGGTTATTTGGGTTTGGTTATTTTGTAAGTAATTTATATTGGATCTCAATATCATTAACGTTTGATCAAAATTTTAAGTTTTTAATACCTTTTACAATAATATTAATACCTGGTTTCTTAGCCTTGTTTTATGCTTTAGTTGCCTATCTATTTGTAGTTTTAAAACCAAATAATAATTTAAGCTCATTTTTTCTTTTTTCTTTAATATTTGGAATAATAGAATTTGTAAGAGGATCAATACTCACTGGTTTCCCTTGGAATTTAATTGCTTATAGTTTCTCTAATCAAATCGAAATTTTAAACATTACATCAGTCATAGGCACATACAGCTTTAATCTTTTCTGTATTTCATTATTTACAAGCCCATCAATATTCATTTTAAGAGAGAATAAAAAAGATATTAGTATTTGTGTTGCATTTCTCATTATAATAATGTCATTTTATATACTTGGTTCACAAAATTTAGAAAAATTTAATAATCAAGAGGTAAAAAAACTTGATTATAAACTAAGAATTTTAAGTTCAAATATAAGCATAGATAGATTTTATAATAATATTGATCCAATAACTGCAATAGAAGAGTTAATTGAAATTAGCTCTCCTAAAAAAAATCAAAAAATAATTTTTATTTGGCCAGAAGGTATTATTCCAGGTATTCCACAAGACCAACTAAAAGAATACAAATGGTTATTTGAAAATAAATTCAACGAAAATCATTTATTAGCAATTGGGATAAATATCAAAGAAGATGACAATAAAACTATTAAATATTTTAATTCATTATCTATTTTTGATTATGACCTTAATGTAATAAATTCATATAACAAAATCAATCTTGTTCCTTTTGGTGAATTTTTACCTTTTGAAAACTTATTAAAAAGTATTGGTTTAAAAACAATTACTAATGAATATCAATCATATTCAAAAGGTGAACAAAGAAACATAATTAATCTGAAATATAATAATTTATCACTTAAAATATTACCCCTTATTTGTTATGAGATAATTTATTCAGGTAAAATTTTCACAAATAGTAATTTTGATTATATTGTAAATATTTCAGAAGATGGCTGGTTTGGTAAATCAATTGGACCAGAGCAACATTTAACTCATAGTATTTTTAGAGCGATAGAGAGTGGGAAATATGTTTTAAGGTCTGCAAATAATGGGACAACAGCAATTATTAATCCATTAGGAGTTATTGAGCAAAAAGTTGATATAAATAAATCAGGTTACATTGATTTAATTGAGTCTAGAAAAATTGAGACAACTCTATTTGCAAAATTTGGAAACAAAATTTTTGGATTTATAATTTTATTGTATATTTTTTTGATATTTTCATTTAAGAAACTAAGAAATGAGTAATTTAAAAAATTATCTTTTCACAAGCGAGTCTGTCTCAGAAGGCCATCCGGATAAAGTCTCTGATAGAATTTCTGATATGGTTGTTGATAGTTTTATTTCCGGAGATCCTTATTCTAGAGTTGCCTGCGAAACACTAACTACTACAAATAAAGTTGTTTTAGCTGGTGAAATAAGGGGACCAGAAATTAAAAAAGATGAATTAATTGAAAAAGTAAGGAATTGTATAAAAGATATTGGTTACGACCAAGAAGGATTTACTTGGAAAGAAGCCACAAAAATTGAAAGTCATTTACATTCCCAATCAGCTGATATTGCTATGGGAGTGGACTCATCAGGAAATAAAGATGAAGGAGCTGGGGATCAAGGTATAATGTTTGGATTCGCATGTAATGAAACAGATGTTTTAATGCCAGCACCAATTCATTATTCTCATAAAATTTTAAGATTGATGGCTGAAGACAGAAAGTCAGGAAAGTTAAAAAATATTGAACCAGACTCAAAAAGCCAAGTAACATTTGAATATGTTGATGGAAAACCTTCAAAAGTCAAATCAGTGGTAATATCTTCACAACATTCGGCTGATGTTAATCAAGTACAAGTAAGAGATTTATTAAGACCTTATATGTTAAAATCTATTCCTGAGAATTTTCTTAATGGATTCAATGAAGATGAGTTTTATGTAAATCCAACAGGTAATTTCGTGATTGGTGGTCCCGATGGAGATTGTGGTTTGACAGGTAGAAAAATTATTGTCGATACATATGGTGGCGCAGCACCTCATGGTGGTGGTGCTTTTTCAGGAAAAGATCCAACTAAAGTTGACAGATCGGCAGCTTATGCGGCAAGGTATATTGCTAAAAATGTTGTGGGTTCAAAAATTGCTGAAAAATGTTTAATTCAATTAGCTTATGCTATTGGTGTATCAAAACCACTTTCTATTTACGTTGATTTATTTGATAACGACATAGATAAAAATAAATTTGTTGTCGAAAAGATTAAAGAAAATTTTGATTTGAGCCCTAGAGGTATTAGAGAAATGTTAAATTTAAATAAACCAATATATGAAAAAACAGCCGCCTACGGTCATTTTGGTAGAGCGCCTGAAGTAAATGGTTCATTTTCATGGGAAAAAACTGATAAAACTAACGTTTTTTCTAAATAGTTTCTGTTGAATTAAAAAAAAACTTTACTATATTGCACTTACATTATTGAACTTTACAAAATGGGCTTTAGCCCATTTTTTTTTGGAGCAAACAAAATTATGTTGAATAAAAGAGCAGACAAACTTGAATTATTAAGAATTGCTGAAGCCGTAGCTTTAGAAAAATCAATTGATAAAGAACTAATTATAAGTTCTATGGAAACGGGTATTGCTAAAGCTGCAAAATCAAAATTTGGACAGGAAAATGAAATTAAAGTTTCTATCAATAGAGACAATGGAGATATTGAGCTTTTTAGAAAATTGATAATCGCTGAAAATCCTGAAAATGCAAATACAGAGATAAAATTGGAGGATGCAATCAATTTAAATGAATTAAACAAAGATAAGTCTATTGGTGACGAGGTGTTACAGCCACTTCCTTCATTTGATTTTGGAAGAATAGCCGCACAAACTGCAAAGCAGGTAATTAGTTTTAATGTAAGAGAAGCTGAAAGAGAAAGACAATTTAATGATTTTATTGATAAGAAAGACTCTATTTTAAGTGGAATTGTAAAGAGATTAGAATTTGGAAATGTAATTGTTGACTTAGGAAGAACTGAAGCAATAATTCAAAAAAATGAATTAATACCTCGTGAAAATATTAAAGCAGGTGATCGTATAAAAGCTTATTGTTATGATGTTAGAAGAGAACCTAGAGGGCAACAAATATTTTTATCGAGAGCTCATCCTAAATTTATGGAAAAGCTTTTTGTTCAAGAGGTTCCCGAAATTTATGATGGACTTATAGAAATCAAATCTTCTTCAAGAGATCCTGGAAGTAGAGCTAAAATATGTGTTAAAGCAGTTGATACATCTCTAGATCCAGTAGGTGCTTGTGTAGGTATGAGAGGTTCAAGAGTTCAAGCGGTTGTGAATGAACTTCAAGGAGAGAAAATTGATATAGTTAATTGGTCAGAAGACCCTGCTATTTTGGTTTCAAACGCGTTATCCCCTGCTGAAGTACAAAGAGTTAACGTTGATAGCGAAAGAAAAAAACTTGATGTAATTCTTACCGAGGAAAATTTAAGTAAAGCAATTGGAAGAAGAGGTCAAAATGTAAGACTTGCGACAAAACTCTTAAATTATGAAATTAATATAATGACAGATGCAGAAGACTCTGAACGAAGACAATTAGAATTTAAAGAAAAAACAGAGAACTTTGTAAAAAATTTAGAGTTAGATGAAACGTTGGGTCAGTTACTTGTTGCTGAAGGTTTTTCAACTATTGATGATATCAAAGATAGTTCAGCTGAAAATTTAACAAAGATTGAAGGTATAGAAGAAGATACAGCTATAGCATTGATAGAAAGAGCTAAAGAGTTTCATGAAAAAGATCAAGAGGATATTTCTCTGAGAATTAAAGAATTAGGTCTGGAAGATGCCTTGATTAATTTAAAGGGATTAACACCGGGAATGTTAGTCACACTTGGTGAACAAAAAATTTTAAGTTTAGAGGATTTTGCAGACTTAGCATCTGATGAATTAACTGGTGGTTATGATGTGGTCAAAGGTGAGAGAGTGAAAATCCAAGGTTATCTGGAAGATTTTGCTTTATCTAAAAAAGAAGCGGATGAACTAATTATGTCTGCCAGAAACATTATTTATAAAGATTGAGTGATGAGGTATGGAGAAAAAAATAAAATTAACAATTTCAGGCTCAGCCAAAAAATCAATCAAGAATATTGAGATTGCTAAATCTCAAGGAAAAAATTCTGTAGTAATTGAAAAACAAACTGGAAAATTCTCGAGTAGAGGAGGATCATTTAGATCTGGAACGAATAAGCCAAGAACAACCTCAACTTTCAACAGAGGAACATCATTAAAACCTTTATTCAATCCTAAATCACCCCCT
The DNA here is from genome assembly GCA_902581605.1 of uncultured Pelagibacteraceae bacterium. Lineage (GTDB taxonomy): Bacteria > Pseudomonadota > Alphaproteobacteria > Pelagibacterales > Pelagibacteraceae > Pelagibacter. The sequence continues at coordinate 33,628 of CACHPE010000001.1, forward strand.
ATAACAAACGATTTTGAAAAGAGAAAACTAGCAGAGCAAAGAGCTACCAAACGACTTAAAGGAGATAGTGATAATAAAGATAGAAAAACTTTAAAAGCAGGAACAAAAAAGAGAGAGTTAAAATTAACTGTATCAAGAGCACTAAGTGATGAGATTGATGCAAAACAAAGAAGTTTAGCTTCAGTAAAGAGAGCAAGACAAAAAGAAATTAAAAATGCTACGAAAGATGATTCTCAAGAAAATTTAAAACCCATTAAAAGAGATGTTAATATTCCTGAAGCAATTACAGTAAGAGAACTTGCAAATAGAATGGCTGAACAATCAAGTAATGTTATTAAGCATTTATTTGGTATGGGTGTTACTGTGACTATTAATCAAACATTAGCTGCAGATACTGCGGAATATTTAGTTAAAGAATTTGGTCACAATCCAATTAGGGAAGAGAAAGCAGAAGAAATAATTAAAAAAATAAAAGCTTCAAGAACAGAAAATTTAAAAAATCGACCACCAATAGTTACTGTTATGGGCCATGTGGATCATGGCAAAACATCAGTACTAGATGTGCTAAGAAGCGCGAACGTAGTTTCAGGAGAATTTGGTGGAATAACCCAACACATTGGAGCTTATCAAATTGAAAGTCAGGGTAATAAATTAACATTTATTGATACCCCAGGTCATGCTGCATTTACAGAAATGAGAGCAAGAGGGTCAAAATTAACAGACGTGGTTGTTTTAGTAGTTGCTGCTGATGATGGAGTTAAACCTCAAACAGTTGAGTCAATTAAACATGCTAAAGCTGCAAATGTTCCAATAGTTGTAGGAATAAATAAATGTGATTTACCAGAGGCAGATCCTCAGAAAATAAAAAATCAATTATTAGAGCATGAATTAATTGCTGAAGATTTATCTGGTGATACTTTAATGGTTGAGATTTCAACTAAAACAAAACAAAACTTAGATAAATTAGTAGAGTCAATAATACTACAAGCAGAAATTTTAGATCTTAAAACAGATTATGAATCTAAAGCTACAGGTATAGTTTTAGAGTCAAAAATTGATGTTGGCAGAGGTCCAGTTGCAAATATAATTGTAACAACTGGAACACTAAAGAGAGGTGATTTTTTTGTAAGTGGTTTAAAGTGGGGAAAAGTAAGAGCTATTATTAATGATAAAGGTAAAAATATTAATGAAGCATTACCTTCTACCCCTGTTGAAATTTTAGGAATAAATGGTGCAGCCAAAGCTGGAGATGATTTTATTGTTCTTGATACAGAAAAAGAAGCTAAAACACTTAGCGAAAATAGAGCTCAAGAGAGTAAGGATGGAAAAAATCCACTATCTTTTGCAACTCAAGACTCTGCCTTTTCAGATAAATCTACTGAAGAATTAAATTTAATAATTAAATCTGATGTACATGGGTCATCTGAAGCAATCAAAAATGCAATTAGTCAAATCAATCATGATGAGGTTAAACCTAAAATAATTTTAGCAGATATTGGAATGGTAACAGAAACAGACGTTACATTAGCTAAAGCTTCAAATGCAGTTTTAATAGCTTTCAATGTTAAACCAAGTAAAGAGGCAAAAAAACTTGCTGAAAATGAGAAGATAAAAATATCTTCTTACAATATTATTTATGAAGTCCTTGACTATATTAAACAAAAAATGTCAGGATTATTAGCGCCTGATGTTCAAGAAAAAATTACTGGTACTGCACAAATTTTAGAAATATTTAAAGTTTCGGGTGCAGGTAAAGTTGCTGGCTCAAAAGTAATTGAAGGAGAAATTAATAGTACTTCAGATGTTAGAATTATTAGGGACGGAACTATTATTTATACAGGAAAAGTTTCATCAATATTTAGAGAAAAAAATCAGGTAAAATACGTAAGTAGTGGTCAAGAATGTGGAATTACAGTCAAAGATTATATGGATTTCCAAAAAAATGACACAATAGAGGCTTTTAGTGTTACATCTACAGAGAGGTCAATTTAATGGCAGATAGAATAGGAAAAACAGTATCTCAAAGACAGCTTAGAGTAGGAGAAATGATCAAACAGTCTTTAAGCATGATTTTTATAAGAAATGAAGCTAAGGTGCCCAATTTAGAAACGAATACAATAACTGTTACTGAGGTCAGAATGAGTCCAGATTTAAAAATTGCTAAAGCATATGTTATTCCATTAGGAGGAAAAGATGCAGAGGAAACAATTAATGTTTTAAAGGAATACTCATTTTTAATTAGAAAAATTTTATCACAAAAAGTGGTTATGAAATTTTTACCAAAATTACTTTTTAGAAAAGATGAATCTTTTGAGTATGCAGAAAAAATAGAAAACTTAATAAAACAAACAAATAAATAGGAAGAAAAAGGCATGAATAAAAAAGCACAAGAATTAGCAATGCACGATAAAGATACTGGATCTTCAGAGATACAGATCGCGTTGTTAACAGATAAAATTGAAACTCTCTCTAAGCACATTAAGCAATTCAAAAAAGACAAACATTCATCTGTTGGATTGTTGAGAGCGGTAAATAGAAGAAAGAAATTGTTAGAATACCTAAAGAAAAATAAAATGGGTTCTTACAAAAATGTACTGTCGAAATTGAATTTAAGAAAATAGAAGTCAAGATAGATAGAACGGAATGGAACGAAACGAACGAAACGAAATGGAAATGAAATGTTTAAAGTATACAAGAAGGAAATTGAAGTAGCAGGAAAGAAGATAAGTTTAGAAACAGGTAAAATAGCAAGACAAGCAGACGGTGCAATAATCGCAACATGTGGAGAGACAGTCGTACTAGCAACAGTGGTAGGAGCAAAAAAAGTAAATCCCGATATGGATTACTTTCCATTATCTGTAAATTACCAAGAAAAATATTATGCAGCTGGAAAAATTCCAGGTGGATATTTTAAAAGAGAAGCAAGACCAACTGAGAGTGAAACATTAATCTCTAGATTAATTGATAGACCAATCAGACCTTTGTTTCCTGATGAATTTAAAAATGAAGTTCAGTTATTACCAACTGTAATTTCATACGATAAAGAAAATGAACCAGATATTTTATCAATCACTGCATCTTCAGCAGCTTTAGCTATATCAGGAATGCCATTCATGGGACCTGTAGGAGCTTCTAGAGTTGGCTTTGTAGATGGAAAATATATTTTAAATCCATCTAAAGCAGAATTAGAGAACTCAAGTTTAGACTTAGTTGTTGCAGGTACAAAAGATGCTGTGCTTATGGTTGAATCTGAAGCTAATGGATTAACAGAAGAAGAAATGTTAAATGCAGTTAAATTTGGTCACGAAGGTTTTGTTCCAGTGATTGAAATGATCGAGGACCTTGCAAAAGAATGTAGAAAACCTCAGTGGACTGTTGAAAAGAAAGATCTATCAGAAGTTAAGAAAAAACTTGAAGAAACTTTTGCTGAAGATCTTAAGAAAGCTTTTGCAACAAGAGACAAACAAGATAGATCAAAACAAATTTCAGAAATAACTGATAAAGCTAAAAAACTTTATGAGGAGGACGAAAATTACACTGATCTAGATGTTAACAGTCAGCTAAAAAATCTTGAAAAATCAATTGTTAGAACAGATATTCTAAAAAATAAAAATAGAATTGATGGTAGAGCTTTATCAGATGTAAGACCTATTTCTTGTGAAGTAGGTGTTTTACCAAGAGCTCATGGTTCCGCATTGTTTACTAGAGGAGAAACCCAAGCGATTGTAGTCGCAACTTTAGGAACTTCTGATGATGAACAAAGAATTGAAAGTTTAGATGGATTGCAAAGAGAAAGATTCATGCTTCATTATAATTTTCCTCCTTTTTCAGTTGGAGAAACTGGTAGAATTGGTACAGGTAGAAGGGAAATTGGTCATGGCAAATTAGCATGGAGAGCAATTAATTCTTCATTACCAACAAAAGAGGCATTCCCATATACTTTTAGAGTAGTTTCAGAGATTACTGAGTCTAATGGCTCTTCTTCAATGGCTACTGTTTGTGGAACATCATTAGCATTAATGGATGCGGGAGTACCGATTAAAGAGCCAGTTGCAGGTATTGCAATGGGATTAATTAAAGAAGGTGATGATTTTAGTGTTTTATCAGATATTTTAGGAGACGAGGATCACTTAGGTGATATGGATTTTAAAGTAGCTGGAACTAAAGATGGAATTACTTCTCTTCAAATGGATATTAAAATTACAGGTATTACATTTGAAATTATGGAGCAGGCATTAAGCCAAGCTAAAGATGGAAGAGTTCATATCCTAGGAGAAATGAATAAAGCATTATCTGCTTCAAGATCTGATGTTGGAAAACACACTCCAAAAATGGAACAAGTTAATGTTGATAAAAAAGACATTGCTGCAGTAATTGGAAAAGGTGGTGCAACAATCAGAGAGATTGTTGAAAAATCAGGTGCAAAAGTAGATGTGAACGATGAAGGTGTAGTAACTGTTGCTGCTCCAGATGAGGAGTCTAGAAACATAGCAATGCAAATGATTAAAGACATCACCGCAAAAGCTGAATTGAATAAAATTTATTCAGGTAAAGTAATGAAGATTATGGAGTTTGGTGCATTTGTTAATTTCTTAGGAAAACAAGATGGACTTGTTCATATCTCAGAACTTGCAGATAAAAGGGTAGCTAAAGTTACTGACGTTGTTAAAGAAGGTGACGAAGTAAAAGTTAAAGTGATTGGTTTCGATAGAGGTAAAGTTAAACTTTCTATGAAACAAGCTGCTGAGTAATATACAAATTAAAATTATAAACCCCTGTAATGAAAATTTTAGGGGTTTTATTAAAAAATTTAGGTGATATTTTTAGGATCTGGCATTCCAACCTTGTTATATCCAGCATCTACATAGTGAATTTCACCAGTAACACCATTTGCTAGTTCGCTTAATAGATATAACGCTGAATTTCCAACGTCATGGATATCTACATTTCGCTTAAGGAAAGAATGGTCTTCATTCCATTTGTATAGGAATTTTGCATCACCAATTGCAGATGCAGCTAAAGTTTTTATAGGTCCTGCGCTTATAGCATTTACTCTCATACCTTTAGCGCCTAAATCTCGAGCTAAATATTTAACACTAGCTTCAAGGGCTGATTTACAAACACCCATTACATTATAATTTGGAATAGCTTTAGTAGACTCGTAAGTTAAAGTTAATAAACTTCCACCTTGTTTCATCACTTTTGAAGCTTCTTTTGCAACTTCAGTAAATGAAAAGCATGAAATTAACATACTTCTCAAAAAGTTTTCTCTAGACGTATTTAAATATTCACCTGATAATTCTGATTTATCAGAAAAAGCAACTGCATGAACTACAAAATCAATTTCACCCCACTGAGATTTGATATCTTCAAATAGTTTTATTACTTCTTCTTTCTTTTCAACGTCACAACTAAAAGTGACATTTGAATTTAATTTTTCTGCTAAAGGAACAACTCTTTTTTTAAGAGCATCACCTAAATATGTAAATGCTAGCTCCGCTCCAGCTTCTGCAAGTTTTTGAGAAATACCCCAGGCGATAGATCTTTCATTGGCAACACCCATGATTAATCCTTTTTTACCCTTCATCAAACTCATAAATTAAACCTTTTCAAAAATTAATGCAGCATTAGTTCCACCAAAACCAAAGCTATTTGACATTATTGTATTTAAAGTTGCTCCCGTTTCGGTTTTGGAGACTATAGGAAATTTTTTAGCATCATCATCTATATCTTTAATATTTGCTGATCCTGTAATGAAATTATTTTTCATCATTATCAAACAGTAGATGGCTTCATGTACTGAAGCGGCTCCTAGAGGATGACCTGATAAAGATTTTGTTGAGCTAATTTTTGGAATGTCTTCTCCAAAAGTTTCTTGAATAGCATTAAGTTCAGTTATATCTCCAACTGGAGTAGATGTTCCGTGAGTATTAATATAATCAATTTTATTTTTAGCAGTTGCCATTGCCATTTTCATACATCTAACAGCACCTTCACCTGATGGTGCTACCATATCGTATCCATCTGAAGTTGCACCATAACCAGTTAATTCTGCATATATTTTAGCACCTCTTGCTTTAGCATGTTCATATTCTTCAAGTACTAATACACCTGCTCCTCCTGCGATTACAAATCCATCTCTAGTTTTATCATAAGCTCTAGATGCAGATTGTGGAGTGTCATTATATTTTGAAGATAATGCTGTCATTGCATCAAACATCGCTGTCATAGCCCAATGAATTTCTTCACTTCCACCTGCAAACACAATATTCTGTTTACCCATTTGAATTAATTCCATAGAATTTCCTATGCAGTGTCCACTAGTTGCACATGCAGAACTCATTGTGTAGTTAGTTCCTTTAATTTTAAATGGTACTGCAAGTGTTGCAGAAGCTGTACTGGCCATTGTTCTTGGAACAATAAAGGGCCCCATTAGTTTTGGAGTTTTAGCTCTTGTTTTGTCTGCTGCAAGTATTACGTTTTCAATTGATGGGCCACCGGAACCCATTACAATTCCAGTTTTAAAATTACTCACTTCACTTTCCTCTAATCCGGAGTCTTCAATAGCCTCTTTCATTGCAATATAATTGTAAGCTGAACCTGAACCCATAAATCTAATTGTTTTTCTGTCGATATGATCCTCTAGTTTAATATTTGGTTTACCATGAACATGGCTTTTTAAATTATGCTCTTTGTATTCTTCAGCATGAGAAATTCCTGATTTAGAATTTAATAAAGATTTATAAACCTCTTCTTGATTATTGCCTAAGCAAGAAACTATCCCTAAACCAGTAATAACTACTCTTCTCATTATTTAAATAAACCTACCTTTAAACTTTCTGCTGAATATATTTTTTTATCATCTGCAAGAACAATTCCGTTTGCAAGCCCAACTGTCGTTCCACCAGGAGACATTATTTTCTTCATATCTATTTCATATCTTACATTTTTTACACTCTGTAAAACTTCACCTGTAAATTTTACAGTACCTACACCTAAAGCTCTACCTCTACCAGGGTTTCCTAGCCAACCTAGAAAGAAACCTACCAGCTGCCACATAGCGTCTAAACCTAAGCACCCTGGCATAACAGGATCTTTTTTAAAATGACAATCAAAAAACCAAAGATGATCTTTAATATCTAATTCAGCTTTTAAAGAACCTTTGTTAAATTCACCGTTATTTTCATTGATTTCAGTTATTCTGTCAAACATAAGCATTGGTGGTAAAGGTAATTTTGCATTACCAGGACCAAAAAGATCCCCATTTCCACAAGTTATAAGGTCATCATAGGAGTATGAGTTTTTTTTCATAATTTTGAGTTCCCTTAATACTTGATTTAATGTTAATATAATATAATAAAACACTATAATTTTATTCCTTATTTAGAATAATTATAAACAATTATGGCAAAAAACTGCGATTTTATTGAAAAATTAAGAGAATTAGGACTTAGACCTACTAAGCAAAGAGTAAATATATGCGAAGTTTTGTTTAATAGAGAAAAAACTTTCCATTTCACAATTAACGATTTGGTTAAAATGATATCTGAGAAAATGAATCAAAAGATATCTTTAGCTACAGTTTATAACACAGTTCATGCATTTGAGAAAAAAGGATATTTAAAAGAAATTTCAATCGATAGTCACAAAAGTTATTTTGATACAAACACATCAGCACATCATCATTTTTTTGATGAAGATACGAATGAGTTAATAGATTGTGATGAGAATGATATTGATCCAGTAAATATTAAAAAAAATATTACTGGGAAAAAAATAAATTCAGTGGAAGTCTTGATTAAGGTTGCGAGTGATAATCAAAATCAAAAATAATTCAATTAAATCATATACTTAAAAACTACATTATAATAATTCTAAACTATTGACATACAGTCAAGATACATTATATGATCTGATAATCATTAAAAAGGAGAAAAAATGTCTTTAAAAGGAAGTAAAACAGAAGAAAATTTAAAAGAAGCTTTTGCCGGTGAAAGTCAAGCAAACAGAAGATATCTTTATTTTGCACAAAAAGCTGACATAGAAGGTTACAATGATGTAGCTGCAGTTTTTAGATCAACAGCCGAAGGTGAGACTGGTCACGCACATGGTCATTTAGAGTATCTAGAAGAAGTTGGTGATCCAGGAACCGGTATGCCAATTGGTGAAACAAAAGCTAACCTGGCTTCTGCTGTACAAGGTGAAACGCATGAATACACTGATATGTACCCTGGGATGGCTAAAACGGCAAGAGAAGAAGGTTTTGAAGAAATTGCTGACTGGTTTGAAACTTTAGCAAAAGCTGAAAAATCACACGCTGGTAAATTCCAAAAAACTTTAGAATCTATAAGCTAATCAAATTTCTTAGTGGGCAACTAAAGCCCACTAAAAACAATTCAAATTTCAAATAATATAATTCTATGAGTAAAGAAGGAAGTTTAGGTGCACCTATAAGACATCCTATTGATTTTGAGAATCCCGATTTTTTAAATCCTGAAAAGTTAGACGCTGAAATGAGAAGAGTGTTTGATATTTGTCATGGATGTCGAAGATGTTTTAATCTCTGTGATTCATTTCCGAAGCTATTTGACATGATTGATGAGTCTAAAAATGAGGATGTTGAAAGCTTATCTAGTGATCAATTTACTCCTGTTGTTGATGCATGTACTTTGTGTGATATGTGTTTTATGACTAAATGCCCATATGTTCCACCCCATGATTTTGATCTGGATTTTCCACATTTAATGCTGCGATATAGAACAGCTCAAAAAAAATTAGGTAAATTACCAAGTGTACCAACACAATTAGCCCAAATAGATCGAAATGCTAAAATTGGTGTCATGTTCTCTAAAATAATCAACTGGGCATCAAATATTAAAAATAAATTAATTAGAAAAATTTTAGAACTTATTGCTGGAATAGATAAAAGAGTTCAGCTGCCAAAATATAACTCAGAAACTTTTTCAAACTTCTTTAAAAAAAATAGAGATAAAATAAATTATGAGACAACTTTAAAAGATAGAAAAGTTGTTATTTATTCAACTTGTTTTGTAAATTTTAATAAAAAAAATACAGGTGTTGCTGCTTTAAAAGTTTTGAAAAAAAATGGTGTAGAGGTTCAGGAGGCTTACCCTGGTTGTTGTGGAATGCCATTTTTAGAGCAAGCAGATTTGCCAAAAGTTGTTGAACAAGCGAAAAAAGTTTCTAAGGATTTAATCGATTGGATTGATAGAGGATATAAAGTAGTAACATTAACAGCTAGTTGTGGATTGATGTTAAAATTCGAATGGCCTTTGTTGTTACCAAAAGATGAAAAAATAAAAAAATTATCCACAAATGTTATGGACATTGATGAGTATGTCGTGGATATTGCAAACAATGAAGGGTTAGCAGAAGGATTAAATGAGATTGATGGAGGAGTAACCGTGCATCATGCTTGTCATGCTAGAGCACAGAATATGGGTATTAAAGCAAGAGATATGTTAAAATTGATACCAAACGTTAAAATTGATGTAGTTGAAAGATGTGCGGGTCATGGAGGAACTTTTGGAGTTATGAAAGAAACTCATAATTTAGCAAATAAAGTTGGAAGACCTACAGCGAGACAAATAAAAACTAAAAATAATAAGTATATGGCTTCGGATTGTCCTCTAGCTGGCAAACATTTAAAACAATTAGAAGTTGACACAAATATATCTAATGATGAGGCACTACACCCTATCGAATTGATGGCAAAAAGTTATAACTTATGATCATGCCTAGAGAAAAAAGAGAAATTCAAAAAGAAGACATCATGCCTTTAGATGTTTATATAGAAAAGAGACGTGAATTAAGAAAAAGTATTGTTGATTATAAAAAAAATAGAAGAGTTGCTTTAGGGCCTTATGCCACTTTTTATTTTGAAAGTTATGAAACAATGTTAGCTCAAGTACAAGAAATGCTATACATTGAAAAAGGTGGGGATGAGCAACTTCAGGATGAGTTATCTGCGTACAATCCCTTAATACCTAATGGCAAAGAACTAACAGCAACTTTAATGTTTGAAATAGATAATCCTATCTCAAGGGCTGCGTTTCTTGGAAAAGTTGGTGGAATAGAAGAAACAGTATTTATGAAAATAAATGGTGAGAAAATTAAAGCAGTTCCCGAAGAAGATGTAGATAGAACTTCTTCTGAAGGAAAAGCTTCATCAGTACAGTTTATTCATTTTAATTTTACTGATGATCAAATAGAAAAATTTCATTCTAATAGCTCAGAAATAGAGCTTGGAATTGATCATAAAGAGTATTCTCATAGCACAAAATTATCTAAAGAAAATATAGCCTCTTTATATACTGATTTTAGTTAATTTAGTCCCCAAATATTATCTGCTTTAATCCAACCTTCAAATTTTTCTGATGTAATTTTACACCAATTTTGTTCACATTTTTCTACAATTAATAATCTTCCCTCTTTTATTTGAGCAACAGGTTTAGCAAAAGATGTAGGTTTCTTAAATAAAACTTTATCTTTTGTGGCTATTACTGAATTACTTTTTTTTAATTGTGAAATATGAATCCATCCGCCGTTATTTTTAAAATCAATAATTCGTCTAAAATTTTCTTTTTTATCGATTTGTTTTAAAGGCAAATTTATTTTTTTGTAAACATACTTGATGTCAGATTCAAAACTTGGTCCATAGCGTACGTTCACCTTATTTTTTTTAAGAGAAACGAATATTTCTCCTGCATTACTTGAGGTAATAAAGAATATTAAAAGAGAGAATATAAAAATTTTATTTATTAGATTTTTTATTTTCACTTTTCTTTGTTTTATTTAATTTTACTTTTCTAAAGCTTAAATTTAATAAATCTATAATAAGAATAAATCCATTTAAATTTTGACCAATTTTTAATATTTTTTTTAAAACTTCATTAGCTAGCATTGTTCCAATTGTTCCTGCTACTGGTCCTAATATTCCTTCATATTCACAGTTTGATGTTTCATCAGTAATAACTTCCTCTTGATAGAAGTCTCGTAAAGAAGGAGTATTTTTATTTACAAAATCAAAAGTAAAAATATGACCGTCAAACTTACTAATTGCTCCAGTCACAAGATATTTTTTATATTTTAAACTTAAATCATTAATTAAAAATTTACTTTCAAAATTGTCAGTACCATCAATTATGTAGTCATAATTTTTTATTATTTTTTCAAATTTTACTCTATCCATTTTAAATTTATAAAGATTTATTTTTGTTTTTGGGTTTATTCTATTTAGTTTTTTTTTAGCAATTATAACTTTTGACTTATTTAAATCTTTTTCATCATATAAACTTTGTCTATGAATATTTGATAGACTAACTATGTCATTATCAACAATTCCTAGTGTACCAACACCAGACCTGGTTAAAAAATCAGCTGATGGACATCCTAGACCACCCATTCCAATTATTAAAACCTTTGAGACTAGAATTTTTTTTTGTCCTAATGGACCTATATTTTTTAAAATTATTTGTCTCGAAAATTTATCTATTTCTTTTTTGCTTAAATCTTTACTCATTTTCCAGTCGAGCCGAAACCACCTTCTCCTCTAACAGTTTCTGGAAGATCATCTGTTTCTTCAAATTCCATTTTAATTATAGGAGTCAAAATCATTTGTGCTATTCTATCTTTATTATTTATTAAAAAATCACTTTTTCCATGATTAAAAAGGATTATTTTTATTTCTCCCCTGTAATCACTATCAATAGTTCCAGGTGTATTTAAAACACTAATTTTGTTTTTTGCAGCTAAACCAGATCTCGGTCTTATTTGGATTTCAAAATCACTAGAAAATGCAACTGCAAGCCCTGTTGGAACTAAACATGATGAGTTTGGTTTAAGATTGATAGGTTCATTTAATAACGCCATTAAATCCATACCTGATGCACCTTCTGTTTTGTAAGCAGGTAATTCAACTGCAGGGTCTAACTTTTTGATAAGAACTTTTGCCATTAATTTAATTGATCAAGTATTCTATCAACTATTTCATCAGAAATTCCAGATTTTTTTTTATACGAAAGTTTTTCTTTTTTAACGTATTTGTTTTTATAATGAATTGTTACCTCATTATAATCAGAGTTAAATCCTATATTTTTATTTGATACATCATTAGAAATTATCCAGTCACAATTTTTCTTGTTTAATTTTTCCTCAGCATTTTTATCAATCTTATTAGTTTCTGCTGCAAATCCAATGACAAGCTCAGGTCTCATTGAGTTATGGTTGGACACATAATTAAGTATATCTATATTTTTTTCTAAATTTAAATGTAGGTTATCTTGTTTTTTAATTTTATTTTCATATTTTTTATTAATTTTAAAATCAGCTACTGCAGCAGAAAAAATTGCTACATCAACAGGTAAATTTTCTTGAGTGGCAACTAACATTTCATCTGCTGTTTCAACTTTTATAAGATTAATATCTTTTGTTATTTCAAGATTAGTTGGACCAGATATTAATGTTGTATCAAAACCTTTCTTGGATAATGATTTTGCTAATTCATATCCTTGTTTGCCACTTGATTTATTAGTAATAAAACGAACTGGGTCTATGTACTCATTAGTTGGACCTGCTGTAACTAATGCTTTAAGTTTTTTGTTATTTTTTTGAGTTAAGAAATATTTATCAATTTCTTCTGCAATTACTGATGGGTCTGACATTTTACCTTCCCCATATTCACCACAAGCCATATCACCAACCTCTGGACCAATTAGTTTATATCCAAACTCCTTTAATTTTTTTAAATTCATTTTAGTAGTTGGATGTTCCCACATTCTTACATTCATTGCTGGTGCTAAAATAATATCTTTATCAGAAGCTAAAACCACAGTAGATGCTAAATCATCAGTTGTTCCTTGAGCTAATTTTGAAATCGTATTTGCTGTAGCTGGCGCAATTACAATTAAATCTGCCCATCTTGAAAGTGAAATATGATCCATTTCGGCTTCATTTTCTACACTGAATAAATCGCTATATACTTTACCTTGAGAAAGCGATGTTACTGAAAGTGGAGTTACAAATTCTTTTGCACTTTTAGTGAGGATTGTCTTTATTTCTGCTCCATTCTTTTTAAAAAGCCTAATTGTTTCTAGACTTTTATAGGCAGATATCCCTCCACAGATAATGAATAGTATTTTTTTATTTAACAAATTTCTCATTTGCGGAATTAAAATACTATAAGGCCAAAAATTACAAGAAGTAATAAACCAATAATAGATTGATTTCTAAATGCTATCATTTCTGATTTCTTATCATTTAAAGCGGTATATGAATTTGAATTTTGTGGAATTTGACCGCTAGCTAAAAACGTTAATGCTTGATTTGCTTTATCCATAATCTCAGGAAATTCTGGTAAACGTTTAATCACTTCAGATGTTGTATTTAAAGTTTCATTTAAATTATTAATTGGATCTTTTGTTTCTTTAAGCCAATTCTCTAGTACAGGTTTTGAAGTTGTCCAAATATTTGTGTTTGGATTTAATTTTCTTGCTACACCTTCAACAACAACCATAGTTTTTTGCAACATTAATAATTGAGGTTGAGTTTGCATATTAAACTTTTCTGTTACATCAAATAGTTGTTTGAGTAATTTACCTCCTGAAATATCTTTCACTTCTTGACCAAATATAGGTTCGCCAATTGATCTCAAAGCTTGGGCCAGATCATCAATTGGTACCTCTTTAGGAACCAATCCAGCTACTAAGTGAACTTCAGCTACTTTACGATAATCTCTTTGAATAAATCCAAATAAAATTTCTGCTAAAAATCTTTTACTAAGTTTATCTAACCTACCCATAATTCCAAAATCTATAGGTACAATTTGGCCACTATTATCAACAAAAATATTTCCTTGATGCATATCTGCATGAAAAAAACCATCTCTTACAGCATGTCTCAAAAAATGTTGGATAATATCTTCAGCTATTTTATTAGTATCTAAATTTTTTTTCTTAAGCTCTTCAGTTTCTCTTATTGAAATTCCATCTATCCAATCCAAAGTCATTACATTTTCACTAGTAAAATTCCAATAAATCTCAGGAACTTTAAATCCAGCATCATTTTTTGTATTTTCTGCATACTCATTTGCTGCAGCAGCTTCGAATCTTAAATCCATTTCAAGATTAGTTATTTCTTTAAGTAAAAAAACAACTTCAACAAGTTTTAATCTTTTTGTTTTCTTTACAAATGACTCAATAATAAATGCAAATAACATCATCGCATCTATTTCTTCATTGAATATTTTTTTTATATTTGGTCTTAAAATTTTTATTGCTACATCTTTAATAGTTCCATTGTCATTTATTTTTGCTTTATGAACTTGTGCAATCGAAGCAGCAGCAACTGGTTCACTTAAATCAATTATAGAATTAAACGCATCGATACCGAGATCTTCTTTAATAATTTCTTTTGCTTCATGAATTGAAAAAGGGGGCAATCGATCTTGAAGTTTCTCTAGCTTTAAAGATAATTCTTCTCCAATTATGTCAGGTCTAGTAGCAAGAAATTGTCCAAGTTTGATGAAAGTTGTACCCATAGACTCTAATGACCTAGATAGTCTTTCTCCATCATCTTCAATTAAATTATTTTGTTCCTTTTTTTCAAATGAGATGGATAAAATTTGGAACAATATTGTTATAGCTAAAGGAGGTTTTTTAAATTTTGATGCAATTTTTAAAATATCTGATTTTGCAATTTTTTTTCCTAATTTAAATAAAGTAATAAGTTTTTTAATCATTAAATTTTCCAACCACTATGAATTGAAACAATACCTCCAGAAAGATTTCTATAAGAACATTTATGAAAATTATTTTTTTCCATTAACTCCATTAATTCATCTTGATTAATAAATTGTTCAATACTTTTGATTAAATATTCGTAAGGTTCTTTTTCTCCAACTACAAACTGGCCGATTATAGGAATGAGTTTTGAATAATTTTTATATATAAAATCAAGATTTGAATTTTGAATTTTAGAAAATTCTAGACATAGATAGCGTCCACCAGGCTTTAAAACTCTATAGGCTTCTGAAAGTGCTTTATTTAAATTTTTTGTATTTCTTAGTCCAAAGCTAATAGTGTAGTAATCAAATGAACTGTCTGTTATTGGTAATTTTTCTGCCGGAGAAATGACCCATTTTACATTTTTATAATTAGATAATTTTTGTTTTCCTTGACTAACCATCCCTTTATTAGGGTCTACACATGTAACTTCAGCCTCTTTATTTGTACTATCTAAATATAACTTTCCAACATCTCCCGTCCCACAAGCAACATCTATTAATTTTCTACTAATTCTGGGATTCATCATATTGATTAAACTTTTTTTCCAATATCTATGTACACCCATAGACATAAAGTCATTCATCAAGTCATATTTGTTGTAGACCTGATTAAATACATTTTCTACAAGTCCTTTTTTATTTTGAAGATTTTGTTGCATAAAAAAATATATATTGAATATAGTATCAAATGCCAGAATTACCAGAAGTAGAAATTGTTCGACAATCCCTCAATAAAAAGATCAAAAAAAAAAGCATAAAAAAAGTTATAATTAGAAACAGGAATTTAAGGTTTAAAATACCAAGTGATTTTGAAAGTTTTCTTAAAAATAAAAAAATAATTGAAGTTAGTAGATTTTCTAAATACTTGATTATCCATTTTCAAAATGAAGATTATTGCTTAATTCATTTAGGAATGTCAGGAACAATTCATATTCTTGATAAGAAAAAACCTTTAAAATTCACGAATACTAGTTTTTATCATTCCCCTTTTTTACCTAAAAAACACAATCATGCAGAGTTTGTATTTGATAGCTTGAAAGTAATTTATAATGATCCAAGACGTTTTGGATTTTTTGAAATAATTAAAAATTATCAAGATCTACAGAGAAGATTTAAATCAATGGGTCCTGAACCTTTTAGCGATAAATTTAACTTAAATTACGTATTTAATTATTTTAAGAATAAAAATAAAGATATAAAAAGCTTTTTACTTGACCAGAGATTTGTTTCTGGAATAGGTAATATTTATGCAAGTGAAATACTTTTTGCTAGTAAAATAAATCCTTTCAAAAAAGCAAAGCGACTTAGCCAAAACGAATGTTTAAATATTATTTCAAATTCAAAGAAAATACTTAAACAGGCAATTGACAAGGGAGGATCAAGTATTAGAGATTTTAAAGACATATTAGGTAATGAAGGTAACTTTCAAAAGGAGTTTAAAGTTTATCAGCAAGACGGTACTGATTGTAAGCGTAAGCAGTGCAAGGGCATTATAAAAAAAAAAATAACGTCAAATAGGTCAACTTTTTTTTGTATTTCTTGTCAAAAATAGTTAAATATTTAGTTGACCACTATAAATTCTCAAGCTATACCCCTGCGCAGATGGCAAACACTAAATCAGCAATTAAGAGAATTAGAAGAATTTCTAAACAAACTGCAGTAAATAAAGCTAGAAAGAGTAGGTTTAGAAATGCTCTGAAGAAAATGAACATTCTTATTGATGGTAAAAAGAAAGATGAAGCTCTTAAATTTTTACCAAAGTTAAACTCTGAGTTGATGAAAATTGCAAAATCAGGAATAATAAAAAAACAAAATGCTTCTAGAAATGTTTCTAGAATTACCAAAAAAATTGCTGCAATCTAAACGTTAGTACAATTTTTTAAACAACCCCTGATATCCACATTATATATTTAAGCTTTTCATTAAGTTACTATATTTAGATTTAGTAAATATTTGGATTCTAGTCATTCAATCTATATTTGATTTAATTTTAATAAAATCTATTAATTGATTCAATTCATATTTGATTCAATTTATAATTTTAATTTAATTTTAATTTGGGATTAACTTTGAAAATATAAATCACAATCATAGATTTTATTTTTTTTTAATTTTCTTTATTAACTTGTTGCAAATTATTTTAAATAGTTCTAACTGAGATTTCCCCTTAAGTTATGAATAAAATGACAAATACAAAAAATATTAACAATTTTTCTTCTGAAGGCTTCGAATGGAAGCAAGTGCAGAATGAAATGAAAAATAAATTGGGCTTAGAAGTTTATGAGAGCTGGTTAAAAAAAATTTCTTTTGTTGATGAATTTAATAATTATTTGTTATTATCAGTACCAACAAGATTTATTAGGGATTGGATTACATCAAGATATTTAGACCAAATATTAAAAATAATTAAAATTTATAAAAAAGATATTATTAGAATTGAGTTCAAAATAGTTGAAAAAACTCAAGAAACCAATTTAAAGGAAAGCAATATTAAAGATAGTAATATAAATGAAAATGTTTCATTTATAAAAGACTCATACCTTCAGTATAATCGAATTGATCCAAATAAAAGATTTGATAATTTTATAACAGGTTCAAGTAATAAATTAGCTTATGAAGCTTCTTTAAAAGTTTCAGAAAATATATCTCATTATAATCCACTTTATATTTATGGCGGTGTTGGAATGGGAAAAACTCATTTATTAAATTCAATAGGTTTAGAGCTTAAAAAAAATAATAAAGTAATGTTTATTTCTGCTGAACGTTTCATGTATCAGTTTGTAAAATCAATTAAATCAAACGACATGGTTAAGTTTAAAGAATATTTTAGAAATATAGACATTCTATTAATCGATGATATCCAGTTTATAAGTGGAAAAGAAGCTATGCAGGAAGAGTTCTTTCATACATTTAATGCATTACTTGATAAAGGATCTCAAATAATTGTATCAGCTGATAGAGCACCAAATAAATTATCGAGAATTCAAGAAAGAATTAAATCAAGATTTTCTGGTGGATTAGTTGTTGATATTCAAAAGCCGGAATTTGAACTAAGAAAAAAAATAGTTGAAAAAAAAACTGAAGAATTGAATGCTTTGTATTCTCATCAATTACAAGTTTCAAGAGAAATTCAAGATTTTATAAGTAATGAAATAACTGGAAGTGTAAGAGAATTAGTTGGTGCAATAAACAGAATTGTTTCATTTTCAAGAATTTATAACAAAGCCCCAAATCTTGGAGAAATTAAAGTAGTTTTAAAGGATTTATTAAATTTAGCAGAAAATAAAGTTACAATAGATCTAATTCAGACAATTGTTTGTAAGTTTTTCAAAATCAGCAAAAATGAAATGTTATCATCTAGAAGA
Organism: uncultured Pelagibacteraceae bacterium; assembly: GCA_902581605.1. Lineage (GTDB taxonomy): Bacteria > Pseudomonadota > Alphaproteobacteria > Pelagibacterales > Pelagibacteraceae > Pelagibacter. The sequence goes on from CACHPE010000001.1 coordinate 51,796, forward strand.
TCAAGATATTTAGTAAGACCTAGACAAACAGCAATTTATTTAACAAAAATTTTGACTTCTAAATCGTTACCTGAAATTGGAAGAGAATTTTCTAACCGAGATCATACAACAATAATTCATTCAGTAAAAACTATTGAAAAGATAAAAGAAAAAGATCCTGAGATGGTTGATAACATAAATAAATTAAAAAATCAGATTTTATATAACAATAAACAAAATGAAATTTAACGTTAATCAACAAGACCTTCAGCAAGCATTAAATTATTGCCAAGGCGTTATTGAAAAAAGAAGCACATTACCAATACTTTCTAATATTTTGTTAGATGCAGGCAATTCAAGACTTACTATCACTGCGACTGATCTAGATTTAATATTTATACATCAATTAAATAATGTAGAAATTCTAGAGGAGGGCAAAACAACCACAACTTCCTCAATCATGTATGATATTATAAGAAAGTTTAACTCAGGAAAAAAAATAAATCTTTCTTTAACAGATATAAGTAAATTACAAGTAGAGTCAGAAAAATCTATTTTTAATTTGAATTGCATTACTGCAACAGAGTTTCCACTGACAGATGAAAATTTTAATCAAAATGAATTTATAATTAAATCAAAACAATTATTGAAATTATTAAATAAATGTAAATTTTCAGTTTCTAATGACGAAACAAGGCATTATCTAAGTGGAATTTATTTTCATCAAACAGAGGTTGAAGATAAAAATTATTTAACGGCAGTTGCAACTGATAGTCATAGAATGTCTATTTCAAAAATTAGATTAGAGGAAAAAATTGATTTTGATCCAATAATTTTACCTAAAAAAACAATTTTTCAACTTTGCTCCTTATTAGATAACTATGATGGAGATGTAAAAGTTTCAAATGTGAAATCAAAAATAAAATTTGAATTAAATAATAGTATTTTAATTTCAAAACTTATTGATGGAAAATTTCCTAATTACATTCAAGTTATACCTAAAAATAATCAAAAAAAATTAGAGATAGACTTAAAATTATTTTTAAATTCTGTTGATAGAGTAGCATCTGTTTCATTAGATAAAAAAGATGGTGTGAAATTCAATTTATCTAAAGACACTCTAGATCTTTCGGTAAATAATACCAACAGTGGTGATGGTAAAGAAACTTTGAGTGTTAAGTTTGATCATGACTTAGAGATAAGTTTTAACTCTAGATATTTGATAGATGTTGCTTCACAACTAGATGGAGATAGAGTTGAAATTTTCTTTAATGACACTGGTTCACCAGCACTAATAAAAGATCCAGGTGATTTTGATAGTATTTTTGTTGTTATGCCTATGAAGGGCTAATTAATTAAATCTAACTCTGAATAAATATTTTTTTCAAGAATTTGAATAAAATTTTCTTTTGTTAACCCAGAAGGAATTGGTTTTAGAATAGAGATTGTAATTGTTTTATTAGATTTCTTTTTATCTTTTTTAGGCCACACATATCCAGAGTTAATTGCAACTGGCTGACAAGCAACATTTAGCTCTTCATAAATTCTCGAAGCACCTTTTTTAAAAGGTGGTCTTTCATCAGGAAGAACTCTAGTTCCTTGAGGAAAAATAATCAAAGGTCTATTAGAAGTGGCCATCATTTTTGAAATATCATCAAAAAAACCCAAGTTATCTTTTGTAACTTTATTTCTTTTTATTGAAATTGATCCTATTTTTTTTAAGTACCACCCAAAAATTGGAATTAACAATAATTCTCTTTTTAAAATAAACACAGGTGAGTTAAAGATTGTTTGTAAGTAAAAAGTTTCAAACATTGATTGATGAGATGCTGCTATAAAAAATTTTTCATTATTAATAATATTTTCTCTTCCTTTGATTGAAATTTTTACTGAAAGAACAAATCTCAAACAAAAACTGGCCCAATGGCCCATTAACTTACCCCCAATCAAAACAACCTGTTTAGGCAAAAAAAAAGATGGTAAAAAAATTATCGAAATAAAGATGATTCCAGTGAAAAATAATATTGAAAATAAAAAGTTTCTTATCATTTTTGTCAAAAGCTAAATTATATCTTTATGCTTTTGTCTTTTTCTTATTACTTTAATTTTTGATCCCTTTAATAATAATTCTATTGGTTTAGGTCTTAAATTATAATTTGAGCTTAGTGACATTCCATAAGCTCCCACATCACATATTGCTATTAAATCTTTTTCATTCAACACTTGAAATTTTTTTAATGTAGCAAATTTATCTGTACTTTCACAAATAGGACCTACAAATTCATATGGTTTTTTAGATGTTTTGTTAGATTTTGTAACAGGTAAAGTTTTATGAAACGCACCATACAGAGCAGGTCTCATTAAATCGTTCATTGCTGCATCTAAAATTATAAATTTTTTACTTCCGCTATCTTTTATATAGATTATTTTTGACACTAATGTCCCGGTATTGCCAATAATTGATCTACCTGGCTCAAATATAATTTTAACTTTATGTTTTCTTAAAAATTTAAGAATAGCTGTGTTGTATTTTTTATAATTAAGTTTTTTATTTTTATCAGTGTAAGTAATGCCCATACCTCCACCTAAATCTATAAATTCAAATTTATGATTTGTTTTATTGAGAATTTGACTGACCGCTTTAAGCATTTTTTCATAAGGTTTATGGTCTAAAATTTGACTACCTATATGAACGCTTAGACATTTTAAATCAATATTTTTTGAATTCTTGCAATAATTTATAATTTCATAAAATTTATTTTTATTTACACCAAATTTATTTTCTTTTTTCCCAGTGGATATTTGACTTAATGTTTTTGCATCTGTATTTGGGTTTAGTCTTACACCAATTTTTATTTGTTTATTTTTTGATTTTGCTATTCGATTTATTTCTTTTATTTCACTTAAAGACTCAGCGTTTATAAGTAAAATTTTTTTATCAATAGCAAAGTTGATTTCACTTGTTGTTTTGCCAACACCAGAAAATACTATTTTGCTTGGATTAATTCCTGCTTTTAGTGCCATCATCAATTCTCCTACTGAAACAACATCAGCACCCAATCCAAATTTTTTAATTTCTTTGATTATATTAACATTTGTGTTGGATTTAACTGCAAAGCAGATAAGTGGTGAAAAAGATTTAAAGCTTTTTTTAAAATTATTAATATTTTCTTTTAATTTGGAATAAGAATAAGAATAAAATGGAGTTCCAAATTTTTTTGCAATTTTTTGAAGACTAATTTTTTCTATTGTTAATTTTCTATTTATGTATTTCATTAAGTTAAGTTAATTGAAACTACTTTTATTTCTGCTTTTTTATCTGGATCTACGTATTTAGGATCACCTTTCTTTCCACAAGAAATAACTAAACAAAATAATAATATAATTATGGTTAGTTTTTTTTTCATTTCTCTCTTTTATATTTCATTATCATTTTTTTGATATTATCAAAAGAAGTTCCACCATAAGATTTTTTCGAATTAATTGAATTTTCTAAGTTAAATACTTTCAATACATCTTCTTTAAGTTTAGGTTCAATTTTTTTTAATTCATCTAATGTTAATTGATTTAAATTCTTTTTTTTTTTTTCAGCAAAATTAACTACAGCAGCAGTCTTTTCATATGCTTTACGAAAAGACATTGAGTGATTTTTTACAAGATAGTCAGCCAAATCAGTTGCTGTAATATATCCAGAATTAGCGAGTTCTAACATTTTACTCTTATTTGGATTACAATTTTTTAGTATTTCATCAAAAATTTTTAAACTATTATTTAGATTGTCTTTAGATTTGAAAACTATCTCTTTATCATCTTGTAGATCTTTAAAATAAGACAATGGTAAACCTTTTAAGATTGTAAGCATTGAAAATAAATTTCCATAAGCGTTTCCTGATTTTCCACGCAAGTACTCTAAAAGATCAGGATTTTTCTTTTGAGGCATTATAGAAGATCCGGTAACAACTTTATCAGATAAATTGATCAAGTTAAAAGCATCTGAATTCCAAATAATTAACTCTTCAGCAATTCTAGAAATATGCATAGCACATACAGATGAAGCATATAAAAAATCTAAAACAAAATCTCTATCTGAAACTGTATCAATAGAATTATTTGTAGGTATTTTAAAACCAAGTTTTTTGGTTGTATAATTTCTATCTATATTAAATGATGTTCCTGCTAAAGCAGCAACACCTAAGGGATTTTCATTTAAACTGTCTAAATTATTAGAAAATCTTTTTTTGTCTCTATTAAACATTTCTACATAAGACATTAAATAATGTGCAAAAGAAATAGCTTGAGCATTTTTAAGATGTGTAAATCCAGGCATAATAGTCTCAACGTTTTTTTCAGCTAACTTAATTGTACTCTTAATAACTTTATTAATGTTATTATTTATTTCGTTGGTTGAATTTTTCATCCAAATTTTAAAATCAGTAATTACTTGATCATTTCTTGATCTTGCAGTATGAACGTAGCCAGCTTCTTCTCCTATAATTTGAAAAAGTCTCTTTTCGATATTCATATGAATATCTTCATATTTTTTATTAAACTCAAATTTATTGTTTGTTATTTCCTTATTAATTTTTGTAAGTCCATAAACAATTTTATTTTTTATTTTAAATGAAATTATTTTTTGTTTAAAAAGCATCTCAACATGGGCAATGGATCCTTGAATATCTTCTCTATAAAGTCTTTTATCAATATCTATTGAATTACCGACTTTTTGAAACAAACTTGATGCGTTTTTTTTTATCCGTGTGTTCCAGATTGCTTGGTTGTTTTTATTTTTTGCCATGATATTTAATTATACCTATTAACATGAGATTTTTAATAATATTTATTTTTTTGATAACAAATGTCGTAGCTGAAGAAATACCTGGTATTAAAAATATTGTAATCCATAAAATACCAAAAACACATAATAATGTTATTTTTTTAGACAAAAATGATCAAAAAATTAATATTAATGAATATAAGGGTAATCTTTTGATATTGAATTTTTGGGCGGTCTGGTGTGAACCTTGCAAAGAAGAAATGCCATCTTTAGATAAACTCCAAGCTAATCCAGAATTGGATAAAATAAAAATTTTTCCAATTAATATTGGAAAAGAAACTTTAGATAAAGTAAATAAATTTTTTGTAGATTTTAACATTAAAAACTTCGAACCTTATTTTGATCCACCTACTACATTAGCAAAAAAGTTTTCTTTAAGAGGTGTCCCTACATCAATAATAATTAATAAAGAGGGCCAAGAATTTGCTAGAATTATGGGTTCAATTGATTTTGAAGATAAAAATTTTGTTAATTGGATAAAAAAGTATAACTAATTTTTAAAAAAATAAGCAAAGCCAACTAAAGCAATAATAGCAATAAACTGTAAAATAACTCTTAACTGCATTAATTTATTTGAATATTTCTTACTTGTCTCTCCTCCCTTAAAAAGAGTTCCGATACCTAAGATTAAAACTACTCCAACAGCTATCAAAAGAGCTATTGATAAAACTTTTACTAATATTCCTGAAATCATTTTTTTTTATTTTAGATTGTGTTTTGACATAAAAAACATAATTTATCTACTATGACATTTTGCCTAGATTCAATAATTATTAAACCAGAAAATGGAGTTGAAATCAAAAATGCAATTATTTTGCTTCATGGTTATGGAGGTGATGGGAAGGATATAAGCATGCTTTCTTTAAACTGGAAAAGACATATGCCTAATACACTCTTTGTTTGTCCGAATGGTCATGAGTCATGCGCTATAAATCCTTCTGGTTATCAGTGGTTTGATTTAACAAAAGAGGATGATGATTACATATTAGAGCAATCAATTAAGGCTGAAGAAGTTTTAAAAAAATTTATTGATGAAATCAAACAGGAATTTAAGTTATCAAATGATCAAATCTCTTTATCAGGCTTCAGTCAGGGATGTATGATGTCTTTGAATGTTGGTCTTACATCTAAAGAAAAATTTTTATGTATAGTTGGTTTTTCTGGAAAAATAATTAATCAAAAAGATTTGAAAAACAGAATCAAAAATAATACTGAAACATTACTTATACATGGTGAAACAGATCAAATTGTCTCATCAACACATTTACTAGAAGCAAAAGATTTTTTAATTAGAAATAATGTTAAAGTTGATACATTATTAATAAAAAATTGTGATCATCATATTCCTATTGAAGCATCAAGTACAGCTTTAAATTTTATCTTAAAAAAAATTTAACATCTCTTATTATTGATAAATTTGTTTAACTAAGTTAAAATTAAATTAATGAATAATTTTATTGAACAAAATGTTTCACTAGAAAAGTGTCCAGCATTAGTGCTTAATGCTGACTACAGACCTTTGAGTTATTACCCTTTATCTTTATGGTCATGGCAGGATACTGTTAAATCAGTTTTTCTTGATCGAGTTATAATTGTTAGTAATTACGATAGAATTATAAGAAGTCCATCATTTAATATGAAATTACCAAGTGTTATAGCATTAAAGGATTATATCGTTCCTCAAAGCAAGCCAAGTTTTACTAGATTTAACGTATTCCTAAGAGATAAATTTTCCTGTCAATATTGTGGAAGCAATGAAGAGTTAACTTTTGATCATCTATTACCTAGATCAAAAGGAGGCGAAACAAATTGGGATAATGTTGTAACAGCTTGTTCTGCATGTAATGTGAAAAAGGGTGGAAAACTATTAAAACACTCAGGGATGAAGTTGCATCAGCACCCTTATCGACCATCAACAGAAGATCTACACAAAAATGGTAAAAATTTTCCACCAAATTTTTTACATAAAAGCTGGATGGATTATTTGTATTGGGATGTAGAGTTAGAGGCTTAAATTTTCTCAGAGATATTTATTGCAATTCTAGATCCAGTTTTAATAATTTTATCTAGCAATAAATAGGGCCCTTTTTTTGTTGCACCTCCATCATATGCAATATCCTTATGGTCTATTTCATCTTGTCTAAATTTTGTAATCTTCTTTTTTAAATCTTTCTCACTCTTATCCAGCTGGTTAATTTGATTTAAGTAATGTTCATCTATAACTTCTTCAACAGAAGCAGTACATAACATTGCAGCTTTTTTTCCAAGTAAAGTTGACCCAAATCCTAGTCCAACACCTAATAAATCCCACAAAGGCAAAAATTTAGTTGGTTGTATATTTCTTTTTTTAATTTCGTTTTCAAAAAATTCACAATGTTGTTTTTCATGAACTTTCATTTTTTCAATAGTTTTTTTAAGATTTTCATCTTTTACAAAAGTATTTAAAGCTAGCAATTGCCCTTCATAAATCTTAACAGCTCCACGTTCACCTGCATGGTCAACCCTTATGAATTCTTCAACTCTTTTTTTATTTATTTTTGTCATAGTTTAAATAAATCTTTGCACTAATAATAGTTATTAGCAAAGAAATCAAAATATTATAACTTGTAAGTGATAATCCCATAATTTTAAATGTAACATCTTTGCAGCTTATATTTTTTTCTTGTAATTGTTTTAATATATCCTCTTTAGATATTAAATCTGACCCTTTTTTTAAATCACAAACTAACGATTCCTCAATGAAACCTTGCTCAATACCTAGATGATATAAAGATAAAATTGTAGCAGTTAAAAAAACTAAGATAAGCAAAAGTATAAAATATTTTTCAAGATGAATAAATTTATAATTTAGTACAATAATTATTATAGCCATTAAGTATGGAATTCTCTCTAAAATACATAAGTTACAAGGTTGATGACCTAAAACATACTCAATAAAAAATGCCGAAGATAAAGCAATGATGCTGATTAAAAAAATTAATTTTAAGGTAATTGTTTTGTTAATCTCAACCATTAAATCTAAAAAATAAATAAATAATAATAAATATTATAACTATAATAATTCCAATTAAGGTGAACCATTTTGATCCATATTTTTCCATGTACTCTGTAAATAATTCTCCAAATTTATAAGATAAAAAGGCAACTATAAAAAATCTCAGGCTTCTTGAAATTAAGCTAACAATTATAAAAATAGGAAGATTAAAAGCAATTAAGCCACTTGAGATCGTAAAGGCTTTATAAGGTAATGGTGTAAAGCCAGCTAAAAAAAGAATACTCAGCCATGCGAGGAGTCCACTACCTTGGGACATGCTGAATTTTAAATCTTCAACTTTATCTTGATATCCATAAAATTCGATTACATACATTGCTAAATCAAAAAATAGATACCCAATTAAATACCCAAAAATTCCACCAAGGACTGAAAATATTGATGCTATTAAAAAAATTTTCAAATATTCTTTTTTTTTAGCAATAACCATTGGGATTATCATTGCATCTGGAGGTATAGGAAAAAAAGAACTTTCTATAAAAGATACAAGCCCTAAATAAAAATTTGAACTTTTATGTGCGGCTAATTCTAAACATTTTTTGTAAAGTGTTTGAAACATTTTTTGGTTTTAATATAAATTTAGTTCTTATACTATTAAATATAATTTAATTGAATACCAAGGGCGAATGGCGGAATTGGTAGACGCGCACGACTCAAAATCGTGTTTCGCAAGAAGTGAGAGTTCGATTCTCTCTTCGCCCACCACGTAATTATGAATATAAATAATTTAAATAATTTGATCGAATTGTTTGTAAATCAAGCAAATAAACAAAATAAAAAAGATATTTTTTTAGAATGGCTAAATCCAAGTAATAGAAAAACATATACATGGGAACAAACTGAAAAGAATATTTTAAAATTATCAAAAGTTATTAAAGAAAATATAAAAGAAGGTGATAGATGTCTTTTAGTTTCAGAGAATAGACCTGAATGGTTTGTTTGTGATTTAGCTATCATGGTTGCTGGTGGAATTACAGTTCCGGCATATACAACTTATATGGAAGGTGATTATAAGTACTTGATAGAGGATTGTGAACCTAGCTTAGTTATTGTTTCAAATAATGAAATGTTAAAAAAATTAAATAATTCAATTAATCAAAAAGACTTCATCAAAAAAGTTATTACTTTGGATGAAATAGATAAAGTAACAAATAATTTAAATTTAATTAATAAAGAAAAATATTTAGATTTTAACTTTGTAATTGAGAATAATTTATTAGAGGAAGATAAAATCGAAAATAATAAATTAAATAGAAAGTCTCCAGCATGTATTATTTATACCTCAGGAACTGGAGGGAATCCTAAAGGAGTAATTTTGAGTCACGGTGGAATTTTGAATAATGTTGAGGGATCGTGTGGAATTATAAAACCATTATTTAACTCAAGGCCAGTATTTTTAACTTGGCTTCCTCTTTCTCACTCCTATGAACACTGTGTTCAATTTGTACAAATAGCGGTAGGAGCTAAAGTATTTTATGCTGAAAAAATTGAAAAACTTCTAGACAATATTTCTGAGGCAAAACCTACGCTTATGACTGCTGTCCCTAGGTTTTACCAAAACCTCTACAACAAAATAAACATAAATTTAAAAAAACAAATGGGTTTTAAAGCAAAATTAATTGAAGCAACTCTTCGTCTGGGAAGAAAAAAACTATTAAATCAAAAAATGACTTTTTACGAAAAATTGCTCAATTTTATAGTTGATAAATTAGTTAGAAAGAAAATAAAAAAACAGTTTGGTGGAAATTTAAGAGCTTTCGTTTCAGGTGGTGGTGCTTTAGATAAAGAAATCGGTGAATTTTTAAATGCTATAGGGTTACCGACACTTCAGGGATACGGCTTAACAGAAACCTCACCAGTAGTAAGTTGCAATCCAATACACAAAATAAAAGTAGAAACTGTGGGACCTCCATTTAAAGGAAATAAAGTTAAAATTGCTGAAGATGGAGAAATTTTAGTTAAAGGTGAAAATGTAATGTTAGGATATTGGAACAAAAAAGAAGAAACTGAAAAAGTAATAATAAACGGATGGTTACATACAGGTGATATTGGAGAAATAGATCCAAATGATGGCTATTTGAAAATAACCGATAGAAAAAAAGATATCATAGTAAGTGCTGGAGGAGATAATATTTCACCAGCCAAAATTGAAAATATGATTACAAATGAGCCCGAGATAGATCAATGTATGGTTTATGGTGATAAAAAAAATTATTTAGTTGCTTTAATTGTTCCAAATAAAGATTTTTTAAATGAAAAAGAAAAAATAAATAAAGTAATTGAAAAAATAAATGCAAAATTAACTTTATTAGAAAAGATAAAAAGAATTCAATTAATAGATGAAAATTTTTCTATCGAAAATGGGTTAATGACTCCAACAATGAAAGTGAAAAGAAAAAAAGTTACAGAAAAATATAAAAATCAGCTAGAAAATCTTTATTAAACAATTAAAATTAAATTGTTTATTAACCGCATAAACATTAACTAAATTAATAAAAAAAGTTTTACGAAAATAAAAAATTAAAATAAAAGTTTTATAAAATTCAACTTTTAATTAAAGAATTGACATAACTTATAGAAAAAAATAAAAATATGTTAATAGCGAATCAATTTGATTCGTTTAACTAAAAAAGGGAGCTAAAGATGCCTAAGAAAAGAAAAAAAGCGGCAAAGAAAACTAAGAAAAAAGCTAAGAAAAAAGCTAAGAAAAAAGCAAAAAAAAGAAGAAGAAAATAGTAACTTAGTATTCTTTACAAAAAACGCTTCTCATTACATTTTGTATGAGAGGCGTTTTTTTTTATTCTTCAATCGGTTCGTCGTTATCAGAAATTGGCTCGTCTACAGGTAGTTCACTAGTTGGAGCTTTTGAAGCTGCTACTGGCTGTGGCTGACCACCTAAATTTCTTTTCAGTGCTTTATCTAATTTTTTCTGAGTGTCCTCAAAAGAAACATTTAAAACAATCTGAAATTCAGATAAAATTCTTTCATAAGCCTTTTCAAATAATTGTCTTTCACTATAAGACTGGTCAACCATAAGGTCATCACCCTTATTTAAATCTCTGACAACCTCAGCTAATTCATATATTTTTCCAGAAGATATTTTCGCTTCATATTCTTGTGCTCTTCTACTCCACATTGATCTTTTAATTTTTGGCTTACTTTTTAATATTGAAATACATTTGTTAACCTGATTAATAGTTGCCAAAGGTCTCAAGTGAGACTGTTTGTTTACAGGGACCATTCCATTAGCTTTATCTTTTTCAAACTTAATAACATATGTTTCAACATCAATTCCACCAATATTAATTTTTTTGAACTCAGTAATTTGGCCTACACCATGCTTTGGATAAACAACGTGATCTTTAATTTTATATTCTCTTTTTTCGGTTTCTTGTTTTTTAACTTTTTTTATTTCAGGTTTAACTTCATTAGTTTTTGAAATTCTTAAATTATCTACTTTTGTTTCATCTGTTGTTTCTGCAACTTTAACAGTTTTTTTTATTTTTTTTGCTTTAGGTAAAACTTTTTTGGCAATTTTTTTGGTCTTTTTTGAAATTATTTTTTTAGCTTTTTTAGCTTTTTTAGCTTTTACAGTTTTTTTTGATTTGACAACCGTCCTTTTAGAAACTTTTTTTTTCACTTTTTTGTCTGATTTGCCTTTAAAGATTTTCTTTAAAATATTTTTCGTACTTATTTTGCTCATTTTTAAATTTTTCATGATCCGCTGGTGGATCTTTTTTTTCACTTATGTTAGGCCAGATTTCAGAATATTTTTTATTGATCTCTAACCATTTTTCACTTCCAGGTTCAGTATCCGCTTTTATGGCATCGACAGGACATTCTGGCTCGCAAACGCCACAATCTATACACTCATCGGGTTTAATTACAAGCATATTTTTACCCTCGTAAAAGCAATCAACTGGACAGACATCAACGCAGTCTGTTAGTTTGCACTTGATACAATTATCGTTAACGATATATGTCATTTTGAATTTTGTTTAATTTTTTCTTTAATATCGCCCATTGTTTTATTGTCAATATAAAGTAATCCCGCAAGTCGTCTCATTAAATTAGTTTCGTATATATCAGCATCATTGTTTGAGTAAATTATAGACCATAAAGCCTCTACGATTTTAATTTTATCTTGCTCAGGTAAATTTTTTACCTCCCTAGTAAATTCTAAAATTTGATTTGAGTTTTCTTCAATTATTTTTGCATCTTCAATTGTTTTAGAAATATTTTCATCTTCTACACCAAGCTCTTTAAGTGTTTTTTTTATAATTTTTTCCTCTTTATTAGTATAATTCTCATCTATTTTAGCAGCATGAATTAATAAAGCACAAACTTTTGAGAGAAAATTATTACTTTTTATTTCATTTTTTTTAAAAATCATTCTAATTTAAATTTAAATTCTTTAATATTTTAAATGGATTTTCATTTGAGATTTTCTTTGAAGGAATTTTTTTAAATTTTTTAGTGGGACTATATTTAAAAAATGTTTCATTCTCTTTTTCAAATATTTTATATTTCATTTTTTGAAGTAATTTTTTGAAGTTATCTTTACTGCATCCTAAAAGATTTAACATTTCTGGAACTAATTTTACTTCAGAATTTTCTTTTGAACTAGAATTTATTATTAATACAAATAATCTTTCCAAAATATCAATTCTTACAAAAAAATTATCAAATCTTTCAAATCCACACAAAAGCATAAAATCTTTATTTTTTATTTCTTTATCTTCTAAAAAATTTAAACCGAAGGTTGGTGGTTTTAAATTATGAAATTTTTGATAAAAATTTTTCCATAATAATGTTCGTAAAGATACTGCTTCTGGCTTAATTAACTGATAAAGGAAAACATGATACCTTCCAAACTTTACTCCTAAGTTTCTAAGAATTTTTCTTTCATTTTGTTCTAGGTTTTTTAGGTATTCAGAAACTTGGTCTCGTTTTAATACCCCATTATTTTCATAGAGTTGATATGCCAATGCTTTAATTGATGAATTATTTTCATTTATATATTTTAAATCAATTAAACTTTTTAGAACGTTATTTATTTTTGCATGTATCCATTTGTTAATGTAATCATTTAATTTTTGTTTAGTGTTTTGTTCAATAATATCATCAACGATTAAATCAAAATTAGGATTTAAATAATCAGTACCTGCTATTAATTTGGCAATCGGGAAATCATTCCAGTAAATTTTAAAGTCTTCATTCAAATTTATTAATCCCAAATCAATTATTGATTGAACACGTTTTTCTAATTCTGGACCAATAGTTTGTCTGGCAGCTTTTTTTAAAGATTTAATATCTGTTTCCAAAGCTCCTTTTTTTAGATCTAGTTCTAATTTTAGTCCTTTAATCTTTCCAATAAATTGATCGTCAATTTTAACCTCATTGTTTTGTAAAATTTCAGTTTTAAATTCCATATCTTGTTTTAGACCTCTAGCGAGTACACTTGCTCTTTTGTCGATAAAAGTTTTAGTAAGTTCTTCATGTAATCTGTCTGAAAGTCTGTCTTCTAAATATTTAGTTTTTTCTATCCAATAACTTTGATTTTCTACCCAATTATTTTTATTTGAAACATATGACCAAGTTCTAACATTTGCAATTCTATTTGATAAAGAATCTACATTTCCATCTAATTTATCAAGTTTCATTAGCTCTAACCTCATATAATCTTCAGAAATTAGTCCTTTTTTGCTTGTTAAAAATTTAAATACATTTCCAATAACTTGAAAATGATTTCCGTAAGTTTTTTTAACAAAATCAGGTATTTGGCAACACTCCCATAAAAGCATTAAAGTTTTCTTATCAAATCCTTTATTCAAAATTTTTTGATCTTTTAAAAAATATTTTAGTGCTTTTTCATCCTCACATTCATGAATTTTTCTTAGCCATTCCACCAGAGGTTTTTCTTCTAAACTTTTAATTAAACTATTTGTGTTATTGAAATTAAGATTTGAATTTCTCCAATACAAAGTTTTAATTTCTTCAAATTTATGATTTTCTAATAACTCTACTTCTTCTGGAGTTATTTCTTTACAATCACCAGTAATACCAAAACTACCGTCGTTAAGGTATCGACCAGCTCTACCTGCTATTTGACCTATTTCAGATAGATTTAACCTTCTTAATTTTTTTCCATCAAATTTCTTAATATTTGAAAAATAAACAAAATCTAAATCCATATTTATTCCCATTCCAATTGCATCTGTTGCAACTAAGAAATCTACATCCCCAGATTGATATAATTCAACTTGAGCATTTCTTGTTTTTGGACTTAGTGATCCCATTACAATAGCGGCACCACCCTTTTGTCTTCTTATTAATTCAGCAATGGCATAAACCTCCTCTGCTGAAAATGCAATGATTGCTGTTTTTCTGTCAATTCTTGATATTTTTTTATGACCACCATAAGTAAGTTTAGATAGTCTTTCTCTATTTATAAATTCAATATCTCCATCTAATTTTGAAATAATATTTTTAATGGTACTTGAACCCATCAACATTGTAAGTTTTTCTCCCCTCATATTTAGAAGTCTGTCAGTAAAAATATGACCTCTTTCGTGATCAGCACACATTTGAATCTCGTCCACGCCAACAAACTCTAGATGTTTGTCAATTGGCATAGACTCTACCGTGCATAAAAAATATTTGGCATTAGATGGAATGATTTTTTCCTCACCAGTTATTAATGCAACTTTATCTAAACTTATTTTCTTGATTACTTTGTCATATACTTCTCTTGCTAATAATCTAAGTGGAAATCCAATCATGCCACTCTCAAAAGAAAGCATGGTTTCGATAGCAAGATGGGTTTTGCCTGTATTAGTAGGACCGAGAACAGCTGTAATTTTATTTTTAGTCATTTCTGTCTTTTGTGCTTCTTTTTTTTTTACCTACCAGATATTGTTACTGCTAAAGAACAAAAATAGACTAAAACATGACCGAATCGGAAGGTAAAAAGTTCTCATTTTCTTTTTAATTTATGGGAGATTATCATAAGATTAATATTTAATTAAAGTTTAATCTAACTATTGAGAGGACAAAATGATAAATAATTTATTAAAATCTCTTGCGGTTTTATTAGTTATTACAAGTTCATTTATTGGAAAAGCTATTTCAAATGAATTAACTTTTTTTACTATAGGGACTGGAGGAACTGCTTATACTTATTATCCTGTAGGTGGAATGATAGCTAATGCAATTTCAAAACCTCCTGGATCAAGGGAATGCGGAAAAGGAGGAAGTTGTGGAGTTGATGGTTTAATTGCATCTGCTGTTTCTTCTAGAGGTTCAGTTGATAATGTAAACGCTATTATATCAGGTTTAAGAAATTCTGGGTTTGCGCAATCAGACGTTGCTTATTGGGCTTATACTGGAACAGGAACAATGGAGGGTAAGGAACCTGCAAAAGATTTAAGAACCATTGCAGCTTTATTTCAAGAACATATCCATTTGGTAGCTTTAAAAAAAAGTAATATTAACTCAGTAAAAGATTTAAAAGGAAAAAGGGTATCTTTAGATGAGCCAGGTTCAGGAACATATGTAGATGCTAAATTAATTCTAGAGTCAAATGGATTAAGTACCAATGATGTTAAAGCAGAAGCTTTAAAAGGAAAAGCTGCAACAGACGCTTTAAGAAACGGTAAAGTTGATGCTATTTTTGTTGTCGCTGGTTATCCAACTGGTGCAATAGTTGAGCTTGCATCTGCAGTTGATATTAAATTAGTACCTATCGATGGTTCTGGAGCAAAAGCTTTAACTTCTAAATATGGTTTCTTTTCTGAAAGTCCAATACCATCAGGAACTTATGAAGGAGTTGATGCAGTTAATACTGTAGCTGTTGGTGCTCAATGGTTTACATCAGCAAAAGAAGATACTGATTTGATATATAAAATAACTAAAGCTTTGTGGAATAAGGAGTCTAGAAAGCTAATGGATGTAGGTCATGCAAAAGGAAAAACAATTACGCCTGATACAGCGCTGTCAGGAGTGGGTGTACCGTTACATCCTGGTGCAGAAAAGTTCTATAAAGAAGCAGGACTTTTAAAATAATAAATCAAAATATACTGCCCTAGATCTTTTTTGATCTAGGGCATTTTTTATGTCTAAATTTGATATATCACAAAAAAAAATCTCTGATTTACAAAAAAAATATGAGGTTAAAACTAACGAGAGAGAACTAAAATTTTTTTTAAAATCTTTTGCTTTTTCAGTTTTAGCATTAATGTCTATATATCATTTTTATGCTTCTGGCTTTGGAACAATTAGAGAAATTTTGCACAGAGGAATACATATATCATTTGTTGTAGGTTTAGTTTTTATTTTTTATAGCTGGAAAAAAATTGATGATAATCAAAAAAATTTTAAAGTACCTTATATTGATATAATCCTATCAATTTTAGTTGTTGTTTCAGCTCTTTATTTACCTTTACTACCTCCAGAAGTTTTAGCATCAAGAGTTGGTAACCCAGAAAATATAGAAATTATAATGGGATCTTTTTTGATTTTATTAACACTAGAAGCAGCAAGAAGATCAATTGGTTTTACCCTACCTTTTATTTGTGTTCTTTTTATTTTCTTTGCTATTTTTGGACCATATTTTCCAGGTGCTTTAAAACATGGGGGCACTAGTTGGGTCGGTTTTGTAAATCATATTTATATAACTAATCAAGGAATATATGGAATTGCTGTTGGGGTTATGGCTCAATATGTTTTTTTATTTATATTATTTGGTGTGCTTGCAACAAGAATAGGATTGGGTCAGCTTTTTATTGATTTAGCAATGGTTATTGCTGGAAAATACTCTGGAGGGCCAGCAAAAGTTGCAATTTTTTCATCGGCTTTTTTAGGAACTATTTCTGGATCCTCTATTGCAAACACCGTTACCACCGGGTCTTTAACTATTCCAGCAATGAAAAAAGTTGGCTATCCACCACATTTTTCTGGAGCTGTAGAAGCTACAGCTTCTACAGGTGGCCAAATTACACCTCCAATACTTGGAGCCGCAGCATTCATAATGGTAGAGTATTTAGAAGTTCCACTAAGAGATATTTTAGCGGCGGCTCTTATTCCTGCTCTACTTCATTATTTTGGGATATTTATAATGGTCCACCTGGAAGCTAAAAAATTAGGTCTTAGAGGGTTAACAAATGAGGAAGTGCCAAAATTTTTATCAGTAGTTAAAGATAACTGGTTGTCCTTAGCGCCTTTAATACTTTTAGTTTATTTAATTTTAATTGGTCGCACACCTGACTATGCTGCAGTAATTTCAATTATAGCATGTGTATTAATTGGTTTTATAAAAAAAACAAATAGGCTTACTATTAAAGATCTTATTAAGTGTTTATCTCAAGGAGCAAGAAATACTTTAGCTGTTGGAGCTGCAGCTGCAGCAATTGGAATCATTGTTGGTGTTGTAACATTAACTGGTGTTGGATTCAGATTAGGATTTGTTGTAATTCAAACAGCAGGTGATATAGGAGGTTTTTTTCTTAATTTTATTCCTTTTGATTTATTTACGATTGAGGATTTGACACTTTTTTTTTCATTATTATTAATTGCATTTTCTTGTATTTTTATGGGCACTGGTGTTCCAACAACTGCAACTTATATAATTTTAGTTGCAGTCGCAGCGCCAGCGTTAACGCAACTAAATATTGAACCGATTGTTTCCCACTTCTTTGTTTTTTATTATGGTGTTTTAGCAGACATAACCCCCCCAGTAGCACTAGCTGCTTATGCTGCTGCTGGAATAGCAGGTTCTAACCCTTTTAAAACAGGAAATACTGCTTTTAGATTAGGAATTGCTAAAGCATTAGTTCCATTTGTTTTTGTTTATTCACCATCTTTATTATTGGTAGCTCAAGGATTTGATATATATATTTTTTTTCAAACTTTAATCTCTGCAATGATAGGAATAGGATTAATAGGAATAAGTTTTTCTGGTTATTTTTTAAAAAATGTACCAATTTATCAACGTTGGTATTTGGGCGTAAATTCTTTATTTTTTATTGCTCCAGGAATTGAGAGTTCTATTTTAGGATTATTTTTAATATCTCCAGTGCTTTTTTTACAACTAAAAAAATAGATTGTTTATCCTCCAGGTCCTAAATTAGAAGGCTTTATTTTAATAATTTTCCATACTCCAGATGCAGAGGTAATTATTTTATCATTACACTTTAGTTCACAAAATAAAAATACAAGAGTATTTGTTTTTTTTAAAATTTTTGTATGTCCAATAATTTCATCTCCAACTTTTGAAGCGCCTATAAATTTTATATCTAAAGAGATAGTTACACATGGAGCATTTCCCGCAGCTCTATGTGCGGCAGTTCCCGCTCCTGCATCTATTAAAGCAGATAAATAGCCTCCATGAGTTATTCCAGCAGCATTTAAATGATTTTCATTAATTATAGATTTAAATTCATATTCATTTTCTGAAATACCTCTAAATAAAACACCCCCATTGTGTTTCATAAATCCAGATTTAACACTTATTTGCTCAAATTCATTGCTCATAATTTTTTATAATACAAAAGTTAAAATTAATAAAATAATTAAAATAATTATAAAAAAATAAATTACTGATTTTTGTAAAGATGCATTTAAAAGCCAATTTAACATTTTTGTTTCCTTTTTGGTGGACCGCCCAGAACTCGAATCTGGAATCTCCCGGTTCGTAGCCGAGCGCCTTATCCAATTTGGCCAGCGGTCCATTTTAATAATATATCCCATATATCAAAGTTTTTGATGTAATTTAACTTATAAAATATTATGTTATTTACCTTATGAGCAAAAATTCTAGCGATGTTGTTATTACTTCAGCATTAAGAACTCCAATTGGAAGATACAAAGGATCATTAAAAAATCTTAGCGCATCAAAATTAGGATCAATAGCAATTAAAGAGGTAATTTATAAATCAAAATTAGATTTAGAGGAGATTGATGAAGTAATTATGGGGCACGTTTTAACTTCTGGACTTGGTCAAAATCCTGCTAGACAAGCTTCAATCGTTGCAGGAGTACCGGTTTCTAAACCTGCTCATATTGTTAATCAGGTTTGTGGATCTGGATTAAGATCAGTTGTTTCAGGATATCAATCAATAAGTTTAGGAGAAAATAAAATAGTCATTGCAGGTGGTCAAGAAAATATGTCTAGAGCAACACATGCAATTTATTATAGAGAAGATAAAAAATTTTCTGAAAAAAAATTAGTAGATACAATGATAAAAGATGGTCTACTTGATTCATTTAATGATTATCATATGGGTGTTACAGCTGAGAATGTTGCCGAAAAATATAAAATTTCTAGAAATGAGCAAGATAATTTTTCTTTAAATTCGCAAAAAAAAACACAAATAGCTTATAGCGAAAATAAATTTAAAGATGAGCTGATTAAATTAAAAATTGAAGATGGTGATAAAAAATTTATTTTTGAAAAAGATGAACACCCTAGAGAAAATTTAAACATAGATGATCTAAAAAAATTAAAAACAGTATTTAAAGAAAATGGGACTGTAACACCTGGAAATTCCTCAGGTATAAATGATGGTGCTGCGGCCTTAGTTTTAATGTCTAGAGAACAAGCAGAAAAAAAATCATTAGAGTCATTGGTTAAAATTGTATCTTGGGCTACTTGTGGGGTTGAGCCTTCATTAATGGGACTAGGACCCATACCTTCAATTCAAGAAGCTTTATCTAAAGCTAATTGGAAAATGGATGAAGTAGATTTATTTGAAATTAATGAGGCTTTTGCAGCTCAAAGTATCGCGGTAATTAGAGAATTAAAAATTCCTGAACAAAAAGTTAATGTTAATGGAGGAGCAATTGCTTTAGGTCATCCGATTGGAGCTTCTGGGGCAAGAATTTTGGTTACTCTTATCCATGAAATGATCAAGCAAGATAAAAAAAAAGGCTGTGCGGCACTCTGTATTGGTGGTGGTATGGGTATAGCTATGTGTATTGAGAGAAGCTAAAAAGCTTAAAATTCATTTATTTTTTTATTTTTTGTACAATAAAAATACAAGATTAACGAAAAAACCTTATTAATGTGTTAAAATAAAATCCAATAATATTTTTTTGGGTATATATAACATTTTAAAAATGAGCGAAAAATTACTTGTTCCTGACATTGGTGACTTTGAAAATGTTGAGGTTATAGAGATACTTGTAAAACCTGGTGATCAGATTAAAGAAAATGATCCAATAGTTACAATTGAAAGTGATAAATCAAGTGTTGAAATCCCTTCTACAATTGCTGGAAAAGTAGATAGTTTAGCAGTTAAAGTTGGTGACAAAGTTTCTAAAGGAGATTTGCTGCTTAATCTTAAATCATCATCAAAAACATCATCAGAAAGCACTATTCCTAAAGATACAGAAAATATAATTAAACAAGCTGAAGAAGCAATAGCTGAAAAAAAAGAGGAAAAAAAAATTATATCTGAACCTATAATTGAGAAAAAACAATCCACAATTCAAGTAGTTAATGGGAATGATATTGATCCACTTGAAACCCAAGATTGGTTAGAGTCTTTATCTGCAGTTATTTCGAAAGATGGTAATCAAAGAGCTCATTTTTTAATCAAAGAACTAATTAACAAAGCCTATCGAGAAGGAGCGAATATTCCTTATACTCAAAGTACTCCATACATTAATACAATACCTCCTGAGGCTGAAGTAAAGTCTAGTGGTGACCAAAATATTGAAAGAAGAATTAGATCTTTAATTAGATGGAATGCAGCAGCAATGGTAGTTCGAGCAAATAAAAAATATCCTGAGCTGGGTGGACACATCGGTACATTTGCATCTGCTGCAACATTATATGATGTTGGTATGAACCATTTTTGGAGAGCAAAAAATAATAAATTTGGTGGAGATTTAATATATTTCCAAGGACATAGTGCTCCAGGAATGTACGCAAGGGCATTCTTAGAGGGAAGATTAAATGAGAAACAATTAGATAGTTTTAGACAAGAGGTAAAGCCTGGAGGTTTATCTTCATATCCACACCCTTGGTTAATGCCAAAATTTTGGCAGTTCCCCACAGTATCTATGGGGTTAGGTCCTATGCTTGCTATATATCAAGCTAGATACATGAAATATTTAATCAATAGAGGCTTGATTAAAGATGAAGGAAGAAAAGTATGGGCTTTTTTAGGTGACGGAGAAATGGATGAGCCAGAGTCAATGGGAGCAATTGGGCTGGCTGCAAGAGAAAATTTAGATAATTTAATTTTTGTAATAAATTGTAATCTTCAAAGATTAGATGGTCCCGTTAGAGGTAATGGAAAAATTATTCAAGAGCTTGAGGGAAGTTTCAGAGGATCTGGCTGGAATGTAATTAAAGTTATTTGGGGGTCATATTGGGATTCGTTGCTTGCTAATGATAAAACTGGTCACTTAGTTAAAATTATGAATGAAACCGTAGATGGTGAGTATCAAGCAATGAAAGCAAGAGATGGTGCCTATGTAAGAGAAAAGTTCTTTGGAAAATCACGTGAAACATTGGAATTAGTTTCAAGCATGTCTGATAAGGATATATGGCGGCTAAACAGAGGCGGACATGATCCTCATAAAGTTTTTGCCGCATATGATAAAGCAACTAATAATCAAGGAAGTCCAACTGTAATTATCGCTAAAACTATTAAAGGTTACGGAATGGGAAAATCTGGTGAAAGTGTGAATACTACTCACCAAACTAAAAAATTAGATGTTGATGATCTGATGTATTACAGAGATCGATTTGATGTTCCTTTAACAGATGAACAGGTGAGAAATATTGAATATTTTAAGCCCGATGAAAAATCACCTGAAATAAAATACATTAAAGAAAGAAGAATTAAATTAGGTGGATTTTTACCTGAACGATCTACTTTTGCAAAACCAATAAAAGCACCAACTAAAGATATTTTTGATTTTATGAAAGTATCGACTGGTGAAAAAGAAATGTCTACTACAATGGCACTTGTGAGAATGCTAACTAATTTATTAAGAGATAAAAATATATCTCCAAGATTAGTTCCAATTATTCCTGATGAAGCCAGAACGTTTGGTATGGAAGGTTTTTTCCAAAAAATTGGAATTTATGCACATGAGGGTCAAAAATATGAACCTGAGGATGCTGCTCAATTAAGTTCTTATAGAGAAGATAAAAGTGGTCAAGTTTTAGAAGAAGGTATCAATGAGGCAGGTGCTATGTCATCATGGATTGCTGCTGCCACTGCATATACTAATCATGATATCGAAATGATCCCAATTTATATTTTTTATTCAATGTTTGGTTTCCAACGAATAGGAGATCTAGCTTGGGCAGCCGGGGATAGTCAGGCTAGAGGATTTTTGGTAGGTGCAACAGCTGGAAGAACAACATTAGCTGGAGAAGGCTTACAACACCAAGATGGGCATAGTCATTTGATAGCATCAACAATTCCAAATTGTGTAACTTATGATCCTACATTTCATTATGAATTAGCTGTAATTTTTCGAGAAGGTCTAAGAAGAATGCATGAGAAAAATGAGAATGTTTTTTATTATATTACAACAATGAATGAAAATTACTCACACCCAGAAATGCCAAAAGATAAAAATTGTGAGGAAGGCATTTTAAAGGGCATGTATAAAATAAAAGAATTTAACAAATACAAAAAAACTAAAATCCAACTTTTAGGATCAGGAACAATCTTAAGAGAAATGATGTTTGCTGCAGAGATTTTACAAAATGATTATCAAATTGACAGTGAGATATGGAGTGTAACAAGTTTTAATGAATTAAGAAAAGATGGAATGGAGGTAGAAAGATTTAATCTTTTGAATCCTGATAAAGAACCTAAAAAATCTTATGTTGAGCAATGCCTGGACCAAACAGAAGGCCCAATTATGGCTGCATCTGATTATATGAGAATGAATTCAGATCAAATCAGACCTTATACTAATAAAAGCTTTTATTCATTAGGAGCAGACGGTTTTGGAAGAAGTGATACAAGAAAAAATTTAAGAAAATTTTTTGAGGTAGATAAAGAACATTTGGTTGCTTATGGTTTAAGTATTTTAGCAAAAGAACAGCTTATAACTTCTAAATATGCAAAAGATGTAATGAAGAAGTATAATATTGATACTAACAAACCAATGCCAACAAAATTATAATGTCAGAAACTGAGATTAAAGTACCTAATATTGGAGATTTTAAAGATGTTGAGGTTATAGAGGTATTAGTTACCGAAGGTCAATCAATTAAAAAAAATGATGCCCTAATAACAATTGAAAGTGATAAATCTAGCGTAGAAATACCATCAAATTTAGTAGGTAAAATTAAAAATTTAAAAATAAAAGTAGGAGATAAAGTTTCTGAGGGCGACTTAATTTTAACTTTAGATAGTGATACAGAAGTTAAAAAGGAAGAGGTTAAAGAAGAACCAGAAATTGAAAAAGAGTCAAAAAATATTGAGGTAATAAAACCTGAAATCAAAGAAAAAACATTTTCTAAAAATAATATTCCAGACATTTCATCTGCAAGTCCAAAAGCTAGAAAATTTGCTAGAGAACTTGGTGTAGATATTAATCAAGTGGCAGGAAGTCAGAAAGATGGCAGAGTTGTTGAAGATGATATTAAAAAATTTGTTTCATCTAATTCAAAAAACAACGTTGTAGTTAAAGATAGTAAACCAGATAAAATTAAAAACGAATTTGAACATTCTGATTTTGGTGAAATAGAAATTAAAGACATACCAAGAGTAAAAAAATTATCATCAAAATATCTTACAAATTCATGGACAACGATTCCTCATGTTACAAATCATGATGAAGCCGACATAACGGAGATGGAAAGTTTTAGAAGTTCATTAACAGACATGTATACTGGAGAAAAAATTAAAATTACACCTCTAGCATTTATTATAAAGGCTTTAGTTGCATCGCTTAAGAAATTTCCTAGTTTTAATTCTTCTATTGACGAAATTGAGACTGGAAAAATGACTCTAAAAAAATATTACCATATTGGGATAGCAGTTGATACACCAAACGGATTAATGGTTCCAAAAATAAGAAATGCAAATAACAAAAAAATTTCTCTGATAAGTAAAGAATTAAAAGTGGTAAGCGAACTTTGTAGAAATTTAAAAATTGATAAAAAAGAATTGTTTGGCGGCTCGATGACGATTACGAGTTTAGGTGGCATAGGAGGTTCATTTTTTACTCCTATAATTAATTATCCTGAAGTTGCTATATTAGGAGTAGGAAGATCAGAAAAAAAACAAATTTTTATGAATGGAAAGTTTCAAACTAGAACTATGCTGCCAATTTCTTTATCTTATGATCACAGAATTATTGATGGTGCAGAAGCAGCTAGGTTTAATAATGATCTAAAAGAAAACTTAGGCAAAAATTTTGCCTATAAACTAGCTGTCTAATTAAAAATGAGCAAATCCATATCATTATTTAGTGCCTTATTGTGCACTTTTATTTGGGGAACAACTTTTATTGCCCAAGATACGGGCATGGATAATATTGGTCCTTTTACATTTAATGCTGTGAGGTTTTTTGTTGGTTTTCTAGCCATAATTCCACTTATGATTTTATTTGAATTAAAAAATTTTAAATTAGAATTTAAATTAGATAAAAAAACTTTCATAATTTATTCATTATTAATTGGAATTTCTTTATTCTTAGGCTCAGCACTACAACAAGTTGCTTTGCTTTATACAGATGTTGCAAATGCTGCCTTTTTTACAATTTTTTATGTGCCAATGGTTCCGATTATCATTTTTTTGTTTGGTAAAAAATCAATGCATTGGAGTGTATGGCCTTCTGTAGTTCTATGTTTAATTGGAGGGTATTTATTAACAAATTTTCATGATGCAACAGTAAGATTAGGAGATACTTTAGTTGTCCTCGGAGCTCTATTTTGGAGCACTCATATCATTTTTACTGGGATCATTATAAATAAATACAATCTGCCACTTACCTTAGGAGCTGCGCAGACTTTAATTGTAGCTATTTTTTCATTTATAATTGGAATTATTTATGAAGAATTTATTTTAAGCAATATTTTAATGGAAATTTATTCAATTTTATATGCAGGTATATTATCTGGTGGATTTGCATTTGTATTACAAATTTATGCCCAGCGTAATATTACTCCAGCACCTGCAGCTATAATTTTTTCTCTTGAAGGTGTATTTGCGACTATAGCTGCTTGGTTTATTTTAAATCAAATTCTAGATGTTAATAATTTACTCGGATGTTTTTTTATTCTATGTGGAGTTCTTTTGTCTCAATTACTGCCTTTAATTAAAAAGAAATATACTTAATAAATTAAACTAAACAAAATTAAAGCAATTATTATTCTATAAATTACAAACACATTCATTGAAAATTTATTTATATAAATTAAAAAGAATTTAACTGTTAGAAAAGAAAAAATAAAAGAAGATATAATTGCGATAACAACTAAGTAATTAAACTGAATTGATTGTTCAAAAACATCTTTCAAGCTTAAGACACTAGCTCCAGCTAATGCTGGGATTGAAAGTAAAAAAGATATCTTACTTGAATCTACTCTATTAAATTTTAAAATTCTCGCAGCTGTTATAGCAATTCCTGCCCTACTCACTCCGGGTATAAGAGATAAAATTTGGAAAATACCTATAAATATTATTGACTGAAAATTTAAATTTGAAGAAATTTTTTTATCAAATCGATTTTTGTCTGAGATGTATAAAATAATTGCAAATATTAAAGTAGTCCAAGCAATGACTTCTAAATTTCTTAACTGATAAATTAAATTTGTACTATAAAGTATGTATCCAACAATTATTAATGGAATAGATCCAAATACAATTAAATTTAAAATTTTTTTATTTTTTCTGATATCAAACAATTCATCTTTAAAAAAATAAATTATAGCTATTAGTGAACCTAGATGGAGGCTAATATCAATAAGCAAAGAACTAGATTTAAATTCATATAAAGTAGAAACTAAAATTAAATGAGCAGAAGAACTAATAGGAAGAAATTCAGATATTCCTTGAATTGCAGAGAGAATTAAAACTTCTATAATATTTTGAAACATTGTTTCTTCGTAACTTATAAAGTATTTATTTAAAACAATTCGATTTAAGCATAATAGCTATGCAATAATTAAAAACGTGTTAATTGGCAGTAATAATTTAAAAATTAAGGTCAATATATATGACCTATTTTATGCTTTATATACATAAATCTGGGTATATTTTGCCAAAACTTAAATAATATTATGTCAAATAAAATGCTTAAATTTGTTAAAATAGGTCAACAAACTCCACCTAAAAGAGAAGTTGATACGAGAAAGAAAGATTTTAACGAAATTTATGACGAGTATATCAATGAAAAAGCCAAAGAACAGTCGAGTAGGTGTTCGCAATGTGGAGTACCTTTTTGCCAAGTTCATTGTCCTTTAAGTAATAACATTCCAGATTGGCTTAAACTGACAGCAGAGGGAAGATTAAAAGAAGCGTATGAACTATCCCAAAGCACAAACAATATGCCTGAAGTTTGTGGCCGAATTTGCCCCCAAGATAGATTATGCGAGGGAAATTGTGTAATTGAACAGTCTGGTCATGGAACAGTAACTATTGGATCAGTAGAAAAATATATTACAGATAATGCTTGGGCTCAGGGCTGGGTAAAACCAATTAAGGTAACGAATGAAAAAAATCAAAGCGTAGGAATTATAGGAGCAGGTCCTGCTGGTTTAGCTGCTGCAGAACAATTAAGAAAAAATGGGTATAAAATAACTGTCTACGATAGATATGATAGAGCAGGAGGATTATTAATTTATGGAATTCCAAATTTTAAATTAGAAAAAGAAGTTGTAGAGCGAAGAACAAAACTCTTAAAGGATGGTGGAATTGAATTTGTTCAAAATTTTGAAGTTGGTAAGGATGCAAGTCTAGACCAATTGAGAAAAAAACACGACGCAATTTTAATTGCTACAGGAGTTTATAAAGCAAGAGAAATAAACTTACCTGGAAATGATCTTGATAATATTTTTCCTGCAATGGATTTTTTAACAGCATCTAATAAAAAAGGTCTAGGAGATAATGTTGAGTTGTTTGATAAAGGAATTTTAAACGCCGAGGGTAAAGATGTTGTTGTAATCGGTGGAGGTGACACAGCAATGGATTGTGTGAGAACTTCTATAAGACAGAAGGCAAAATCTGTTAAATGTTTGTATAGAAGAGATAAAGAAAATATGCCAGGATCTGCAAGAGAAGTTGAAAATGCAGAAGAAGAAGGTGTTGAATTTATTTGGTTGTCAAGTCCTAAAGAATTTAAAGGTACAAATAAAGTAGAAAAAATAATTGTAGATCAAATTAAACTAGGTGATCCAGACGAGACAGGAAGAAGAAAGCCACAAGTACAAGAAGGCTCAAGTTACGAAACAAAAGCAGATATGGTTATCAAAGCACTAGGTTTTGATCCTGAGGATTTACCGAATTTATTTGATAGTAGTGAATTACAAGTAACGAAGTGGGGAACTATTAAAACGGATTTTGATACTATGGAAACAAATATAAAAGGGGTGTTTGCAGCTGGTGATATAGTTAGAGGAGCTTCATTAGTTGTTTGGGCGATAAAAGATGGAAGAGATGCAGCAGCTTCAATTAAAACTTATTTAGAGAGTAAATCTAAAGTGGAAAAAAGAGTGGCTTAATGAAAAATTATAAAAAGAACCTTCACCTTTTAAAAGAAAATAATGTTTATTCAGAAGATATGGAGCATGATGCTTGTGGTGTTGGTATAATTGCATCAACTGAAGGTAAAAAATCTCGTAAAGTTGTAGAGTATGGTATTGAAGCGTTAAAAGCAGTTTGGCATAGAGGCGCTGTAGATGCCGATGGGAAAACTGGTGACGGAGCTGGAATTCATGTTGAAATACCAAAAGATTTCTTCATTGAAAAGATAGAAGTGACGGGACACACACATGACAATTCTGAAATATGTGTGGGTATGATATTTCTTCCTCGGAATGATTATGCAGCGCAAGAAAGTTGCAAAACTATTGTAGAAAGTGAATTAACAAAAAATGATTTTAGTATTTACGGTTGGAGACAAGTTCCAGTTAATCCAAAAGTTTTAGGAGAAAAGGCATTCCAAACAATGCCTGAAATTATTCAAGTATTGTTTAAACCTTATAATCCAGAATTAACAAATAAAGATTTAGAAAGAAAAATTTATGAAACTAGAAGAAAGATAGAAAATGAAGCTTTTAAAAAATCTTTAAACAATTTTTATATTTGTTCATTGAGTTCTAAATCTATCATTTATAAAGGGATGTTTTTAGCTGAAGCTATCTCAGATTTCTACCTTGATTTAAAAGATGAGAGATTTGTTTCAAGGTTTGCTATTTTTCATCAAAGATTTTCAACAAATACAGCGCCTAGCTGGAATTTAGCTCAACCCTTTAGAGCTATAGCGCATAATGGAGAAATTAATACTTATAGAGGAAATAAAAATTGGATGAAAGTTCATGAACAAGAGATGAACAGTCCTCTTTTTGACGATGTTGAGAACTTAAAACCTGTTATACAACAGGGAGCATCAGACTCTGCTGCATTAGACAATGTTTTTGAATTATTAAATATATCTGGTAAGCCTGCGCCTTTGGCTAAGCTTATGTTAGTTCCAGACGCATGGTCTAAAAAAAATAAAACTCTACCAAAAGATCACCAACAATTATTTAATTTTTTGAACAGTACAATGGAGCCATGGGATGGACCAGCTGCTATTGCTGGAACTGATAATGAGTGGGTTATAGCTGCAAATGATAGAAATGGATTAAGACCTTTAAGATATGCAATTACAAAAGACAAATTATTATTTGCAGGTTCTGAAACAGGAATGATTGAATTAAATGAAAAAAGAATTTTGTCAAAGGGAAGATTGGGTCCTGGGGAAATAATTGGAGTTAGAATAGAAAAAGGTAAAGTATTTACAAATAAGCAAATAAAAGATTATTTAGCCAAAGAGTATAAACACTTTAATTCACAAATTATCGACTTAGATGACAAGTTAACTATTTCAGATGAAAAAAATTCTTTTTTGGGAGATGATTTAAGAAGAAGGCAATATACTTTTGGAATAAGTCTAGAAGATCTTGAGCTCATACTGCATCCTATGGCAGAAGATGCTAAAGAAGCAACTGGATCTATGGGGGACGATACACCATTGGCTGTTTTGTCAGATAGGTATAGACCTTTGTACCATTTTTTTAGACAAAATTTTAGTCAAGTCACAAACCCACCAATAGACTCTTTAAGAGAAAACAAGGTTATGAGTTTGAAAACAAGATTTGGAAATCTTGGAAATATTTTAAATTTTGATAATTTAACAAAGCAAAATATTTATGTTTTAAATAGTCCAATATTATCAAATTCTCAGTTTGAAAAATTTATAAATTTTTTTGGTAACAATTCATCTATAATTGATTGTACTTTTTCTGAGGAAGAAACTTTATTTGATTCAATTAAAAAAATTCAAAAAGAAGCTGAAATTGCGGTAAGACAGGGAGTTACTCAATTGATTTTAAGTGACAGAGAGCTTTCTAGCTTTAAACTTCCAATACCAATGCTTTTAGCAGTTGGATCAATTAATTCATTCCTTATTGAAAAAAAACTAAGAGGATATGTATCAATAAATGTTCAATCTGGAGAGGCTTTAGATACACACTCTTTTGCAACCTTAATAGGAGTTGGAGCAACTACTGTAAATCCATACTTAGCATTTGATAGTTTATTTCAGCGTCATGAAAAGAAATTATTTGGTCAATTTAGCTTTGATGAATGTGTAGAGAGATACATAAAATCAGTAAACGCAGGTTTATTAAAGATCATGTCTAAGATGGGTATTTCAGTTCTAAGTTCTTATAGAGGTGGATGTAACTTTGAAACGGTAGGTTTAAGTAGAACAATTGTTGCAGATTATTTTCCAGGAGTTGTCTCTAAAATTTCAGGTATTGGACTTACGGGTATAGAGAAAAAAATTAGAGAAATTCATAAAGAGGCATTTGAAAGTTCTGAAACCATATTGCCAATAGGCGGTATATATAGATATCGTAAAAATGGTGAAACTCATCAATATCAAGGAAAATTAATTCATTTACTTCAAAGTGCAGTAGGATCTAATTCTTATGATGCCTATAAAAGATATGCGGATGGAATATACAGCTTACCACCTATCAATCTTAGAGACTTAATTGATTTCAGAGAAAAAAAATTAAGTGGGCCAATAGATATTTCTGAGGTTGAGCCAATAGAAAATATTTTAAAAAGATTTGGAAGTGGGAGCATGTCTCATGGAGCTTTATCAAAAGAGGCGCATGAAACGTTGGCAACTGGTATGAATAGGATTAAAGGTGCTTCGTGTAGTGGAGAGGGCGGTGAAGATGCAAGTAGATTTAAAGTTTTAGATAATGGTGACAGCGCAAACTCAAGAGTAAAACAAATAGCTTCTGCAAGATTCGGAGTTACAGTTAATTATCTTAATAATTGTAATGAGATAGAAATTAAAATTGCACAAGGCGCTAAGCCTGGTGAGGGAGGTCAGCTACCAGGATTTAAAGTTACAGAGGAGATTGCTAAACTTAGACATTCAACTCCTGGAGTTACTTTAATATCACCACCACCACATCATGATATTTATTCAATCGAAGATCTTGCACAACTAATTTATGATTTAAAACAGATAAATCCTAAAGCAAGAATTGGAGTTAAGCTTGTTGCTTCCTCAGGAGTAGGAACAATTGCAGCTGGTGTAGCTAAAGCAAAAGCAGATATAATATTAATTTCTGGACATAATGGGGGAACAGGAGCAACACCACAGACTAGTGTTAAGTATGTTGGAATACCATGGGAAATGGGTTTGACAGAAGCAAACCAAGTATTAACTTTAAATAATCTTAGACATAAAGTTACATTAAGAACAGACGGTGGAATTAAAACTGGAAGAGATGTAGTGATAGCTGCAATGATGGGCGCTGAAGAATATGGTGTTGCTACTACAGCTTTAGTTGCAATGGGATGTATAATGGTAAGGCAGTGTCATTCAAATACATGTCCCGTAGGTGTTTGTACTCAAGATGAAAAGCTCAGAGAAAAATTTACTGGAACTCCAGAAAAAGTAGTTAATTTGTTCACATTTATAGGCCGTGAAGTAAGAGAAATATTAGCAAATTTAGGTTTTAAATCATTAAATGAAGTGATTGGTAGGACAGACTTGTTAAAACAGGTTAGTAAAGGTTCTCCAAATTTAGACGATTTAGATTTAAATCCTTTATTTGTTCAAGCTGATACTGGAAATAATCCAAGGTATTGTGAGGATCAAGAAATAAATAGTGTACCAGATACTCTTGACCAACAAATTTGGCAAGAAATTGAACAAGCTTTAGATAATTCTCAAAAAATTGAGAAAGAATATCAAATAAAAAATACTCACAGGGCAGTAGGCACAAGAATTTCTCATCATTTGTATAAAAAATATGGTGATGAAAAACTTGATGAAAACTTTTTAGTTTTAAATTTTAAAGGTTCAGCGGGTCAATCATTTGGAGCATTTTCTTCTAAAGGTTTAAAACTTGTATTAAAGGGAGATGCAAATGATTATGTTGGTAAAGGTTTGTCAGGAGCTACTATTTCAATAAAATTACCTGAAGAGAGTAATTTAGTTTCAAATGAGAACACAATTTTAGGAAATACTGTTCTTTACGGAGCTACTTCAGGAAAACTTTTTGCTGCGGGCCAAGCTGGTGAAAGATTTTCAGTTAGAAATTCTGGTGCAGTTACAGTAATTGAAGGATGCGATTCTAATGGATGTGAATATATGACTGGTGGAACTGTGGTAATTTTAGGAGATGTTGGTGATAATTTTGCAGCTGGTATGACAGGTGGAATGGCTTTTATATATGACAAATCTCAACAATTTGAGAAGAAAGTAAATCCAGAGTCAGTAGTTTGGCAAAATGTAGAGACAGATTATTGGAAAGAAGATTTAAAAAATTTAGTCAGTGAGCACTTTAAAGAAACTGAGTCTCAATTATCGAAAAAAATAATTGAAAACTTTGAAGATGAAGTAAATAATTTCGTTCAGGTGTGTCCTAAAGAAATGTTGGATAAATTAAAAAATCCAATTACTTTAAAAAAAGATATAAAAAAAGTTAGCTAAATTAATAATTTAAGCTCTTTTAAAATTATATTTAACCATTTTTTATTTGATAAACTGTGATCACCTTTTTTTACAATATTTAATTTTTTTTTAGCTTTTGGAAATAATCTTAAAACTTTTCTTGAATATGAGACAGGAACTACCTCATCTTTTTCACCATGAACCATAGTTACTTTGATATTTGAATTAATTTTTTTATTTAAGACTTTGTTTTTTCTTCCATCTTTTATTAATTGTAAAGTAATTGGATATTCATAATTGCCATGTTTTAATTGATAAATACCTTTACTTATTGTTTCCTCTTTCATTTTTTTAGTAAATTTTTTCCACATTAAATTTTCTAAAAATTCAGGAGCAGCCCCTATTCCTAAAAATCCTTTAATCTGTTTTTTGAAAATTTTGAATTGATTGAGCGATATCCATGCGCCCATACTCGAACCAATTAGCACAAATTCTTTTTTTTTAACGTATTTTCTAATTAAAATTGACGTCTCTTTACTCCATTTTGAAATATTTCCATTTACAAATTTTCCAGAAGATTTTCCATGACCAGAGTATTCTAGTGCTAAAAAACTTACTTTATTTTTTTTAGCAAATTTCAAAAAAGCATTTGGTTTTTTTCCTTCAAGATCTGACATAAAGCCATGCAAAAAAACTATAAAAGAACTATTTTTAAAAATTTTAGAAATATGTCTAATTTTCTTTGTATTTGATATTTGATGAAATCTGAAATTTGCCATAATCGTTTATAAGATTTGTCTATTAATATATAATCATATCAAATGTCATCTGATTTAAAAGTTTTACAAGTAATACCAAAATTAGGTTATGGAGGAGCTGAAACAGGCTGTTATGATATAGCACATTACTTACCAGAAAATAATTGTAAATCATTTATTGTAACTAGTGGCGGTGAATTACTTAAATTTGTAGATAAGAAAAAAGTTAAGGTATTTAGACTTCCAGTACAGAGTAAAAATCCTTTACTAATTTTAATTAATGCTTTTATCTTAATTGGAATAATTTTAATTTATAACATTTCTCTTGTACATGCGAGAAGTAGAGCACCTGCCTGGTCATGTTTGTTAGCGACAAAAATTACAGGACGAAAATTTGTAACTACATTTCACGGGACTTACAATTTTAAAAGTAACATAAAAAAAATTTATAATTCTGTAATGACTAGAGCAGATTTAATAATTGCAGGATCTAATTTTATTTTTTCTCATATTAAAAAAAATTATTCAAAATATTTAAATGAGAAAAAAAAACTAATGGTTATTTTTAGAGGAATAAATGTTGATTACTTTGACCCAACAACCAAAATTGAAATTGATGAAAAAAAATTATTAAAAAAATGGGACATTGAAAAAGATAAAAAAATTATACTTTTACCTGGTAGATTAACTTCTTGGAAGGGACAGGAAGTTTTTATAGAGGCAATTAATTTAGTGAACATAGAACTGGGTTATGAAGCATTTTATGCTGTCATTTTAGGTAACGATCAAGGTAGAGATTTATATAAGAAAAAATTAATAAGACTTTCGGAGCAATACAGGTTGTCTAAACAAATAAGGTTCATAGATCATTGCAAGGATATGGCATTAGCTTATAAAGTTTCAGATATTATCGTTTCAGCCTCAACCGAACCAGAGGCTTTTGGTAGAGTTGCTGTTGAAGCACAATCTATGGAAAAACCAATTATAGCAAGTAATATTGGAGGGTCTAATGAAACAATAATTGATGAAAAAACTGGTTTTTTATACGAAGCAGGAAATGCCAAATCATTAAGTAATAAAATATTAAGAACTCTTAACATGGATGAAACTCTATTAAAATCAATTGGTAATGAAGGAAGAAAAAACATAGTTCAAAAATTTAATGTTGAAAAAATGTGCTTTTCTACTTATTCAGAGTATAAGAGATTATTAAATTAAATGCCTATAATAACATTACCTGATGGAAACAATATTGATTTTCCAAATAAAGTTACTGGACTGGAAGTAGCTGAAAAAATTAGTAAATCATTAGCTAAACAAGCCATGGTCATAAGCGTTGATGGTGAACTTAAAGATCTTGATTTTTTAATTGAAAATGATTGTTCTGTAAAAATTTTTACCTCAAAAAATCCTGAGGGTTTAGAAACTATAAGGCATGACACAGCCCATATTTTAGCTATGGCTGTTCAAGAATTATTTCCTGGAACACAGGTTACAATTGGACCCGTTATTGAAAATGGATTTTATTATGACTTTGCTAGAAAAGAACCATTTACAGAGGATGATCTTGTTAAAATTGAAAATAAAATGAAAGAGATTGTCGATAGGAATGAAACAACAAAAAGAGAAGTTTGGGATAGAAACAAAGCAATTAGCCATTTTAAAAAAAAAGGAGAAATTTATAAAGCTGAGCTAATTGGAGCGATACCTGAAAATGAAGATGTATCAATTTACTTTCACGGAGAATGGCATGATTTATGTAGAGGCCCACATTTATCCTCTACAGGTAAAATAGGGAAATATTTTAAACTTACAAAAGTATCAGGAGCATATTGGAGAGGAGACTCTAATAATGAAATGTTGCAACGAATTTATGGTACGAGTTGGGCAACTCAAAAAGATCTAGATGAATATTTAAAAAGAATAGAAGAAGCAGAAAAAAGAGATCATAGAAAATTAGGTAGAGAAATGGATTTATTTCATTTTAGAGAAGAAAGTCCTGGCTCAGTATTTTGGCATGAAAGAGGGTGGAGTTTGTTTCAAAAGCTAATTAACTACATGAGAAGCAGACAAGATGCTGCTGGTTATAAAGAGGTAAATACTCCAGAGGTATTAGATAGACAATTATGGGAAAAATCTGGGCATTGGGAAAAATATGGAGAAAACATGTACACTTCTGAAACACCAGATGAGAAGGTCTTTGCAATTAAACCAATGAATTGTCCTGGTCATATCCAGGTATTTAATCAAGGCTTAAAAAGTTACAGAGATCTTCCATTACGTTTTGCTGAATTTGGAAAAGTTCATCGTTATGAGCCATCAGGCGCTTTACATGGATTATTAAGAGTAAGAGCCTTTACTCAAGATGATGCCCATATTTTTTGCACTGAAGATCAAATTACTAGTGAATGTTTAATTGTTACAAATTTAATACTAGATATTTATAAGGACCTTGGTTTTGAAAATGTGATTCTAAAATATGCAGATAGGCCAGAAGTAAGAGTTGGTGATGATTCAGTATGGGATAAAGCAGAAGCCTCTTTGCTTGAAGCTGTTAAAGCCTCTAAATTAGAATATACTATCAATAAAGGTGAGGGAGCATTTTATGGTCCTAAAATTGAATTTGTTTTAAGAGATGCTATTGGCAGAGATTGGCAATGTGGAACTTTGCAAGTAGATTTAAATTTACCTGGAAGATTAGACGCCTCTTATGTTGATAAAGATGGAACTAGAAAAGTTCCTGTTATGCTGCATAGAGCATTATTTGGTTCTCTAGAGAGATTTATTGGAATTTTAATTGAAAACTATGCAGGTAAGTTTCCATTTTGGATCTCTCCTTTACAGACTATGGTAATACCTATTTCAGAGGAATTTAACCACTATGCAGTTGAGGTATCAAATAAAATTAAAAATTCAGGTATAAGTTCTGCAGTAGATTTAAAAAATCATAATTTAAATTATAAAATTAGAGATCATTCTTTAGCAAAAATACCGCTTTTATTAATTTGTGGTAAAAAAGAAGTTGACTCCAATTCAGTAACGATTAGAAGATTAGACTCTGACAAACAAGAAAATATGGGTATAGATCAATTCTTAAAAACATTCTCTGCTTTAAACAAATCATCTTCAAACTAAGTGGCAGACTTTAAACAAAATTATTTTCAAAGAAGAACCAAGGACAGAGGTCCAAGATCTAATAATAGAATTTCTTCTCCTGATGTACAAGTTATAGCAAGTGATGGAGAAAATCTTGGAGTGATGAATACTAATGAAGCTATTTCCATGGCAAAAAATCAAGCCTTAGATTTAATTGAAATAGCACCTAATGCAAATCCTCCTGTATGTAAAATAATGGACATGGGTAAATATAAGTATGATGCTCAAAAAAAAGCTAATCTTGCAAAGAAAAAACAAAAAATTGTTTCTTTAAAAGAAATTAAAATGAGACCTGTTACTGAAACTCATGATTATGAGTTTAAAGTCAAAAATGCTAAAAAATTTATAGCTAAAGGAGATAAGGTTAAATTTACCATAAGATTTAAAGGTAGAGAGCTTCAACATTCCCATTTAGGAAATGAACTAATGGGTAAAATTAAAGAAGATATGAAGGATATCGGCAAGGTAGAATTGCATCCCAAGTTTGATGGGAAGCAAATGATCATGGTAATTCAGCCTTTATAAGCCTTAATAGAGGTTGTAAAATTATATCTTTCTTTGTATAAGTCCGCAGAATTATGCCAAAACTAAAAACAAAAAGCTCAGCAAAAAAAAGATTTAAAATATCCGCAAAGGGTAAAGTTATTTCTGCTCAAGCAGGTAAAAGACATGGCATGATCAAAAGAACGAATTCACAAATAAGAAAACTGAGAGGCACTACAACATTGTCCAAACAAGATGGAAAAATTGTTAAGTCATATATGCCTTACAGTTTAAGAGGTTAATAATGGCAAGAGTTAAAAGAGGTGTAACTAGTAAAGCTAAACATAAAAAAGTTTTAAAAGCTGTAAAGGGTCAATGGGGCAGAAGAAAAAATACCATTAGAGTTGCTAAGCAAGCTATGGAAAAATCCATGCAATACGCTTACAGAGACAGAAGAAATAAAAAAAGAGATTTTAAATCATTGTGGATACAGAGAATCAATGCTGGAGTAAGAGCTGAAGGCTTAACTTATTCAAAATTTATCAATGGATTAAATAAATGTGGTATTGCAATAGATAGAAAAATTCTTGCTGAAATTGCTTACGATAGCCCAGAAGCATTCAAAACTATTGTCCAAAAAGCTCAATCAGCTTTAAATTAATCTTCGCTATTGTTTTTATTTCTTAAGGAAATAATCTACTAATATGTCAGAGATAAAAAATATTAGAGATCAGTTTATAACAAAGCTTGAAAATGATTTAAGCATTGATCAAATAAATGAAATCAAAACCGATCTCTTTGGTAAAAATGGTTTAATTTCATCAAAATTTAAAACAATAGGGTCAATTCCAGAGACAGATAGAAAAAAATTTGCATCAGATTTAAATCAAGTTAAAGATGAACTTCAGAATTTAATAACTTCTAAAATTAACGAGTTAGAAGCAAAAAAGATAAACGAAAAATTAGAAAAGGAAAAAGTTGATATAACTTTACCTGAAAGACCATACGTTAGAGGAAAAGTTCATCCAGTATCACAAACTATTGATGAAATTTCATCTATTTTCTCTGAAATAGGATTTAGTGTTGAGGAAGGGCCTGATGTTGAAAATGAATATAACAACTTTACTGCTTTAAACACACCGGATAATCATCCAGCAAGAGATATGCATGATACTTTTTACTTAGATGAAAACAAAGAGGTTTTGTTACGAACTCATACTTCACCAGTTCAAATTAGAACTATGCTAAAAGACAATCCTCCATTTAAGATCATTGCTCCTGGGAGAACTTATAGATCTGATAGTGATCAAACACACGCACCAATGTTTCATCAAGTAGAAGGTTTGCATATTGACACAAATATTAATATGGGTCATTTGAAAGGATGTTTGAATTATTTTATTAAAGAATTTTTTGAAGTTGAAAAAATTAAAATGAGATTTAGACCTAGTCATTTTCCATTCACAGAACCGTCTGCAGAAGTCGATATTGGTTATGAAATAAAAGATGGCAAAATAATTATTGGAGAAGGAGATAAGTGGCTTGAAATTTTAGGCTGTGGCATGGTGCATCCCAATGTTTTAAGAAATGTAAAAGTAGATCCTTCTAAATATCAAGGGTATGCCTTTGGCATAGGTATAGACCGGTTAGCAATGCTTAAATATGGTATTAATGATTTAAGAGCGTTTTTTGATTGTGATTACAGATGGCTAAATCATTTTGGTTTTGATCCGCTCGATGTTCCTTCAAGTTATAGAGGTTTAAGCAGATGAAGGTCACATATGATTGGTTAAAAGATCATTTAAAAACGAGTGCTAAAGAAGATAAACTTCTTGAGAAACTAACAGACATAGGTCTTGAGGTGGATAGTATAGAAAATTTATCTGAAGGATTAGATTTATTTAAGGTAGCAAAAATCATAAAAACAGAAAAACATCCAAATGCAGATAGGCTCAAAGTTTGCGATGTTGATGTTGGTAATAAAGAAACCAAAAAAGTTGTTTGTGGGGCTGCAAATGCAAGAGAGGGTCTTCTTACTGTGTATGCTTCACCAGGAGCAATAATCCCAAAAAATAAAACTAAACTTGTTGTTACCAAAATAAGAGATGTTACATCTTATGGAATGCTCTGTTCCGAATCTGAATTGAATTTATCAGATGAAAGTGATGGGATTACTGAGCTGTCGTCATCTAAATATGCCAAAAACATTGGAAAAAGTTATTTTTCTAAATCAAGTTCTAATCTTATCGATTTATCAATTACACCAAATAGACCAGACTGTCTTGGTGTTCGGGGGATAGCGAGAGATCTATCAGCCGCAGGTTTTGGAAACTTAAAACCAGTAAAAGATAAAAAAATTAAATCTAATAAAAAACAGACTTTAAAAGTAAAAATAACAAAAGAAAAAAACCAAGGCTGTTTGTCTTTTGGTAGCTGCTTGATAACTAACGTCAAAAATACAGAAAGTCCTCAATGGTTGAAAGATAAATTAATTTCTATAGGTCAAAAACCAATATCTGCAATTGTAGATATTACAAATTATGTCATGATTGATATTAATCGCCCTTTGCACGCATATGATGCTGATAAAATCCATAAGGGAATAGTTGTTAGAAATTCAAAATCAGGAGAAGAATTTACTGCTCTAGATAATAAAAATTATAAATTAGATGATGGAATGTGTGTAATAAGTGATAACAAAGGTGTGTTAGGCCTTGGAGGAATTATTGGAGGAACAAGATCTGGTACAGAGTTAGAAACAAAAAATGTTCTATTAGAATCTGCTTATTTTGATCCAAGATCAATTAGAAAAACTGCCAAAAAATTGAATATCGATACAGACGCTAAATTTAGATTTGAAAGAGGTATTGACCAGTTATCTATTGAGGATGGATTAAATAAAGCAGCTTTTTTAATTAAGGAAATTTGT
The DNA here is from genome assembly GCA_902581605.1 of uncultured Pelagibacteraceae bacterium. Taxonomy (GTDB): domain Bacteria; phylum Pseudomonadota; class Alphaproteobacteria; order Pelagibacterales; family Pelagibacteraceae; genus Pelagibacter. Next base: position 91,152 of record CACHPE010000001.1, read on the forward strand.
GGTGGTGAAATTAGCAAAATAGATATTCAAAAAATTGAATCATATAAAAACAAAGTAATAAAATTTGAACCTAAAACGTTTGAAAAAATTACTGGTTTTAAAATTACAACTAAGGAAATGATAAACATTTTAGAAAAACTTGGTTTTAAATTAAAAAAAGAAAAAAAATTCTTTAAATTATCAGTTCCATCTTGGAGACCAGATATTGTTCAAGAAATTGATATAGTTGAGGAGCTTGTAAGAATTAGTGGCTATGAAAAAATAAAAATAAAAAACCCTATTAAAGAAAGATCAAAAAATACTTTAAATCAAACTCAAAAGTTATTTCATTTTCTTCAAAGAGCAGTAGCATCTAAAGGGTATCTAGAGGCTATTACTTGGTCTTTTACAGATTCAAAATATAACGATTACTTTAAAGAGGACAATAAAGATATAAAAATCGTAAATCCAATTAGCTCTGAATTAGGAGTATTAAGAAATTCTATTTTTTCAAATTTAGTAATGTACATCAGCAAAAACTTAGATAGGGGAATTAAGGATTTATCAATATTTGAAATAGGGCCAATATTTTATGGTTCACAACCTGGAGAACAGAATATAGTTATTTGTGGTTTGTCGGCTGGAAAAAAATTTAGACTTTCATGGATAGAACAAGAGAGAAATATAGACGTTTTTGATATCAAAAGAGATGTTACACAAACTTTAGTAGAAGCTGGTTACGATTCAGAAAAATTTTATATTGATGATGAAAGCCCTAGTTATTATCATCCAGGAAAATCAGGCAGAGTATTTTTAAATAAGGGAAAAGATAAGCCAGCTGCTTATTTTGGTGAAATTCATCCAAATATTATCAAAACGTTAGATATTAAAACAGAGTCTCTAGTAGGATTTGAAATATTTCTAGATAATTTAAAACTGCCAAAAAAATCTTTAAAAGATCAAAAAATAAAATATGCAGTGTCTGATTTCCAAAAATCTGAAAGAGATTTTGCATTTATTGTTGATAAAAAAATAAGTGTGCAAGATTTAGTAAGTGTCATATCAAATATTGATAAAAATTTAATTTCAAACATAAAAGTATTTGATGTTTATAAAGGAGATAATATTCCTGAAAATCAAAAATCAATTGCTATAAGCGTTACTATTCAATCTTTGGAAAAAACCTTAACGGATAATGATTTAGAAAAAATTAATAATTTGATAATAGAAACAGTTGAAAATAAAACTGGTGCTAAAATCCGTTCCTAAAAAATAATGAGCACAATTGATAATATAAGAAATTTTGCAATCATTGCGCATATAGATCATGGAAAATCCACTATAGCTGACAGAATTATTCATAGTTGTGGTGGATTAACTGAAAGAGAGATGAAAGCTCAAGTTTTGGATTCTATGGATATTGAACGTGAAAGAGGAATTACAATTAAAGCTCAAACCGTAAAATTAAATTATAAAGCTAAAAATGGAAAAAATTATACTTTAAATATTATTGATACTCCAGGTCATGTAGATTTTAGTTATGAAGTAAGTAGATCTCTATATGCATGTGAAGGTTCAATTTTGATCGTAGATAGCACACAAGGAGTAGAAGCTCAAACTTTAGCAAATGTTTACCAAGCTTTAGATACCAATCATGAGATAGTACCTGTTTTAAACAAGGTTGACTTACCTGCATCAGATTTAGATAGAACAAAAAAACAAATAGAGGAAGTAATAGGAATTGACACCGAAAATGCAATTCCATGTTCAGGTAAAACTGGTGAAGGTATAGAGAATATTTTGGAAAAAATAATAACAACATTGCCTGCACCTAAAGGAGAAAATTCCGCAGATCTAAAATGTTTATTGGTTGATAGTTGGTATGATACATATCTAGGTGTAGTAATATTAGTGAGAGTGATAGATGGTAAACTTTCAAAAAATATGAAAATAAAAATGATGTCTACTAATCAAGAATATATTGTTGAAAAAGTTGGGGTTTTTACTCCAAAACCAGTAGACATAAATGAATTAAAAACAGGTGAAATAGGATTTATTATAACAGGAATTAAAGTTTTATCTGAAACAAAAGTTGGAGATACAATTTGTGATGCTTCAAAACCCTTAAAGGAAGCTCTGCCAGGATTTAAACCAAGTAAACCGGTGGTGTTCTGCGGGTTATTTCCAGTAGATAGTTCTGAGTTTCAAAAACTTAAAGATGGTTTAGCTAAATTACAATTAAATGATGCAAGTTTTTCATTTGAACCAGAGTCATCTTCTGCTTTAGGATTGGGTTTTAGATGTGGATTTTTAGGCTTACTTCATTTGGAAATAGTAACAGAAAGATTAGAGAGAGAATTTGATGTTAACTTATTAACCACAACCCCAGGTGTTGTTTACAAAGTTCATCTTAATAATGGAGATATAATTGATCTTCAAAATCCATCAAGTTTACCAGATCCAACTCTAATAAAATATATCGAGGAACCATGGATAAAAGCAACAATCATTACTCCAGACCAATATTTAGGCTCAATTATAAAAATGTGTCAGGATAAGAGAGGAATTCAAACCAATTTAAGTTATTCAGGAAATAGAGCTGTTGTAAATTATGAGTTACCATTGAATGAGGTTGTTTTTGATTTTAATGATAGATTAAAATCTATGACTAGTGGATATGCTAGTTTTGATTATGAAATCATTGAACATAGAGAAGGTGATTTAGTTAAACTCGGTATTTTAGTGAATGGAGAACCTGTTGATGCTTTAGCGATGATGATACATAAAGATTTTGCTCAAAAAACTGGTAGAGAAGTATGTGAAAAATTAAAAGATTTGATACCAAGACATAATTTTATGATCCCAGTTCAGGCAGCTATAGGAGGAAAAATTATTGCTAGAGAAACAATAAAAGGATTTAAAAAAGACGTTTTAACAAAGATACATGGCGGTGGAGCCACTGACAGAAAAAGAAAACTTTTAGAAAAACAAAAAAAAGGTAAAGCTAGATCTAAACAATTTGGAAGAGTTGAAATACCCCAAGAAGCTTTTATTGGAGTATTAAAGATCAATTCTAAAGAATAGGATAAAATAATTTTTAAAACTATATTTATTGTTATTTTAAACAATGAAAAATATATTATTTATATTTAAAGATGAGCCCTGGTATCTTCATCATATAATTGAAAAGTTTAAGTTAGGATATAACGTCCAAAAATATATAGTAAATGAAAATTTAAAGTATACTTCAAAAGAAATTACAAAAAATATAAATAAAATAATTCAAAATAATAATATAAAAATTGTGGTGTTTGATTTTGACTATACCAGTATACTTGATAAGTATTTTGTTTCTGAAATTGTTTCAGAAAAAAAAGTATTATTATCATTTGATGCAGAGGAAAACATAAAAAAAATATTAAGCTCTTATAAAGTTTTTTCACATTATTTAATTATTGAACCAACAATTGTCAAAAAAATTAACTCTCTAGGTAGGATAGCTCTTTTAATGCCATTAGAAGCAAATGAAAAATTATTTTATAAAAAAGAGGTAAAAAAAACAATAGATGTATTTTTTTTTGGTGAGTTGAAATCTGATAGGAAAAATTATTTGGATCAGTTAAAAAAAACAAATATCAACTTAGTTTCTTATGAGAATATGAGAGATAAAATGAGTGATCAGGAGGTAGTTGATCTGATTAATAAATCTAAAATAATTCTAAATTTTTCAAAAGGAGTGAATAAATATTCTAGAAATCAGGTCTATTATCAATTTAAAGGTAGAATCTTAATGGCAGGATTATGTAAAACATTTTGTTTGTCAGAATATTCTGAAGGTCAAAGTATTCATTTTAAAAAAAAATTTCCGACATTTAAAAATCAAAATGAGATGATAGAATTGATTAATTATCTTCTTAGAAATGAAAATTATTTAAATGAGTTAAGCAATCAACTTTATGACGAATGTTTTAAATTTGCTGATATTAATTATTTTCAGAAAATAAAAAATTATTTAGAACAAATAGGAGATGTAATTGAAAATGTTAAATTAGTAGATATGCCAATAATTAGAAACAGAATTAAAATTTATGGAAAAAAATCTAACAAAATGAGTTTGTTAAGGGAAACAATCAGTTTATTTAAATATTTATTATCTTCAAAAAAAATTTTAAATTTATTTTCAATTATTTATCTTTTATTAAATTTCTTATTATACTTTTGTTTATATTATAAGAAAAAATGAAAAAAAAATTTATTATTTTAAGTTTTTCATTTTTAATTTTTTTTGGTATTTTTTTTAATTTTTTAATTTTATATTCTCTTATTTTTTTAATTTTTGCTTTAAAATTATATTCAAAATTTTCATACTTAAAAATAATAGGTACATGTATTTTTTTTACTTTTATTTTATTTGAAATTTTTAATAAACAAAAAGAAGAAAATAATGAATATAAAATAGAATCCAATATAGAATATGAAATAAATAAAGATTACGGATATCATCCAAAAAAAAATAAAATCTTTAGTGACAAAATTTTTTTTAAAAATGAGTTGATAAAAGAAAATTTTTATACAATTAATGAATATGGACATAGAAATATCAAAAATAAAAATAGTAATTCAAAATGTATAGTTCTACATGGAGGCTCAATAACTTTTGGACAAACTTTAGATGACAATGAAAATTTACCTTTTTTACTTAAATCTGTTTTAGATCATGATTTTAATGTTTTTAATTATGCTTTTAATGGCTATGGGGCTCATCAATTTTTATCTAAAATTGAAAATGAATATATTGATGAAATAAAAAATTGTAAGAAATTATTTATTTTATATCAATTTATTCCAGACCATATTGGGCGTTCTGCAGGAAAAAGATCTTGGGGTGATAAATCGCCAAGATATTATATGATGGATAATAATCTGATTTCTTCAGGTTTTTTTTCAAACTTTCCTTATAAAATTGTGATGAAGTTAAGAAAAAATTTTCGATCTTCAAAAGTACTGAATATTTTTTATAAAGTGGATTCTATAAATTCTAAAGATATTCAAATCTTTTTGAAAATATTGTTAGAAATAGAAAGAAAAGTAAAACAAAAATTTTACGATAGCGAATTTGTTTATATTCTATGGGACGATATGAAAAATAAAGACAATGATTTAAATAATTTTTTTTCTACTAGAAAAAAAATTAATATAAAAGATTTAAATATTAAAGAAGAATATATTAAAAATAGCATTATAGGTGATAATCACCCAACTAAAGAATTTAATGTAATACTAGCAAATAATATTAAGAAAATTTTTGAAAATAAAAAATGATTTAATTAAAAGTGGAGAGGTGGCCGAGTGGTTGAAGGCGCACGCTTGGAAAGCGTGTAAAGAAGTAATTCTTTCATGGGTTCGAATCCCATTCTCTCCGCCAAAAATTAATACAAAATGTAAATGTAGTTATATTACGTTTTGTTATAAGGTTTGTTTTTGATTATATTAAAATAATAATGAATATTTGTATTTTTTATACATCTCCAAAATTAGGTGATTTAATCTTACAATTACCATTTTTTAAAGCTATTGCTGATAAATATAATACAAAAGTGACACTTTGCATTAACCGTCATATAGGTATTAAGAACATACTTGAAAAACAAAAATATATTGATTCAATAATTGAAAATTCTTTTAGAAGAGGAAAATATTTTTTTTATGATATTTTAGATCTAACAAAAGAATTAAAAAAAAAAGATATTCAACATGCATATATACTTGAAAAAACAAAAGGCACTGCAATTGCGTGTAAACTTGCTGGAATTAAAAATATTTATGGTTTTGGAATAGGATCTCAAAAGTATTTTGTAAATCGTTTATTTAGATTAGAAAAAAAGGATTTGAGGTTTAATTATACTGAGCAATCGATAAAATTTTTGAGCAAGTTTGGTATATCAAATAAATTTAATGAAAATTATTTAATTTTAGATGAAAATGATAAACAAAATTTTAATAAGGATTTTGTTAATTTACCAAAACCTTGGGTATGTTTAGGTGTAGACTCTACTGAGATTAATAGAATCTGGCCTCAAAAAAATTTTTCCAAATTATCTGATAATTTAATTAAAAAAAATTTAGCTGGTACATTATTTGTGATTAACTTTATGGATCATAAAAATTATTTTCAAGAAATAATTGATAAATCTTTATATAAAAAAAGGTTTATTGATTGCAAATCGTTGAATAGATTTCAAATTATTCATCTAATTGATATGTGTGATTATTTTATAGGAATAGATTCAGGCCCATCTTGTGTAGCAGGAGCTTTAGGGAAGAATACTTTCTGTATAATAGGTCCTACAGACAAAACATTACCAAGATTTACTTCAATGAAAAAAATAATAAGTAACATATATGATAAAAGTAGAGAAGTTGGGATAAACAGATGTGGAGATAACTTTGTTCAAAATGATTTTGAGGTAAAAACAATAAGTGTACAAAAGGTTTTTGATACAATTGTTAAATATTTATGATAAAATCATCCTTGAACATTTAAAAAAAATCTAAATATGTTGAAATCTAAAAACAATTATCAAGCAGATTCTATAAAAGTTTTAAAGGGTCTTGAAGCAGTTAGAAAGAGACCGGGTATGTACATTGGGGACACTGACGATGGAACTGGTTTACATCATATGGTTTATGAAGTTGTGGACAACTCAATAGATGAGGCGCTAGCTGGTTATTGTAAGAATATTGCTGTTAAAATAAACGCAAATGGTACCATTACGGTGAATGATGATGGAAGAGGTATTCCAGTTGATATCCACAAAGGAGAGAAAAAATCAGCAGCAGAAGTTATTATGACCCAACTTCATGCCGGTGGTAAGTTTGATCATGACTCGTATAAAGTTTCTGGTGGATTGCATGGTGTGGGTGTTTCAGTTGTTAATGCATTATCCGAAAAATTACAGCTAGAAATATTTAGAGATGGAAAAAAACATTACATAGAATTTCAAAATGGTGAAGCTAAATCTCCATTGAAGGTGGTTGGAAAGGCAAAAAATACTGGAACTCAAATAACTTTTTTACCTTCTAAAGAAATTTTTTCTTCAATAAAATTTAGTGCAAATATTTTAATTAAAAGAATGCGTGAATTAGCATTTTTAAATAAAGGAATTAAAATAATATTTACTGACACAAGTCAAAAGAAAGAAAAAACATCAGAATTTAAGTATGAAGGTGGTGTTCTTGAATTTGTAGACTTTTTAGACGAAAAAAGAGAAAAGTTACAAAATAAAAACGGAAACGATTTGTTTAGAAAACCAATTTATATTGAAGGTAAAAAAAATAATATCGAACTAGAGTGTTCTTTAAAATGGAATGCAGGATATACAGAGGATATATTTCCATATACAAACAATATTTATCAAAAAGATGGTGGAACACACTTGTTGGGATTTAGAAGTGCATTAACTAGGGTAATTAATAAATATGCAAATGAAAATAATTTACTAAAGAAAAATAAATTAGCAATTTCAGGTGATGATATCAAGGAAGGTCTCACCTGTGTACTTTCAACTAAAATCCCTGATCCAAAATTTTCATCTCAGACAAAAGATAAGCTGGTTTCATCAGAAGTAAGAATGATTGTAGAAACACTAGTAAATGAAAAATTATCTATCTGGTTTGATCAGAATCCATCTATCGCAAAAATTATTTTAGCCAAAGTTATCCAAGCTGCAATGGCGAGGGATGTTGCTAGAAAAGCTAGAGAAAATGTTCGAAGGAAAGGAGCCCTTGAATTAAGTGGTCTTCCTGGAAAATTAGCTGATTGTCAAATTGGCAAACAAGAGGGAACAGAACTGTTTATTGTCGAGGGGGATTCGGCGGGTGGATCTGCTAAACAAGGAAGAAATAGATCAAATCAAGCAGTATTACCACTTAGAGGGAAAATACTTAATACTTATGTAGAAGATTTTAATGTGAAAAAAAATGGTAACGGCAATGGAAATAGCTCTGATCAAAGAACAAAGGCTTTGTCCAAAATGATTTCTTCAAATGAGATAGTTACTTTGATTAATGCTCTAGGATTGGATCCAAAAGCACAAGAGATTGATTTAAAAGATTTAAGATATGGAAAAATTATTATTATGACAGATGCTGATGTAGACGGTTCTCATATAAGAGCCCTTCTCTTAACTTTTTTCAATAATAAACCATTTAATAAATTAATTGAAAATGGCCATATTTATTTAGCGCAACCTCCTTTATTTAAAATTAACAAAGGTTCTAAAGGTATTTACATTAAGGATGAGAAGGAGCTAGAAGATTACATAATAAATAATAATAAGGAGTTAAAAAAAATTAATAAAGGATCCAAAGATTATTCAAAAAAAATTGATGAGGAAAAATCAAAAATGAATATACAAAGATTCAAAGGTCTTGGAGAAATGAATCCAGAAGAATTATGGAGCACTACATTAGATCCAGAAACAAGAAATCTACTTCAGGTACAATACTCAAAAGATTTTAAAAAAGATCAAAATTTAATCCATACTTTAATGGGTAATGATGTGTCGTTAAGAAAAGATTTTATAGTTTCTAATGCTATAAATGTTAGAAATCTTGATATATAAATGAAGTTCTTTGAAACTTCAAAATATCATTCTTTTAAAAAGTCAACTTATATAACACTTAGATGGATAGGAATTATCGGACAATTAATTGCAGTAAATTTTGTATATTTTTTTCTAAATTCTAATTTTGATTTTGTCACATCAAATCTAATAATATTTTTAGGAATATTAAGTAATTTATATTTAATTTTTATTTATAAAAAAACACAATTATCAGATAGATCTGCGTTTTTATTCTTACTTATAGATATTTTACAGCTAGGTATACTTCTATATTTATCTGGTGGAATAACAAACCCATTCGTAATCTTTATATTGATACCAAGTGTTTTTTCTTCATCAAATTTAAGCTTAAGAACTAATATATTATTAGTAACTTTAACAACAACTATAATTATTTTTCTAACTTTTAACTATGAAGATTTGCCAATTAACTTAAACAGTGATTTTCATAATAATCATTATTTTTACTATTCTATACCAACATCCTTAATTGTTGCCTTGGTCTTCTTAAATTATTTTGCAATGACATTTGGTACTCAATCTAGATTAAGAAAAGAAGCATTAGGAAAAATGGAAGAGGCAATGGCTAAAGAACACGAACTATTATCTTTAGGTGGTCAGGCCGCTGCGGCGGCACATTCTTTAGGTACACCGCTTTCAACGATAACAATAATTTCACATGATTTAATAAAACAATTTAAGGGGCAAAAAGATTTAGAAAAAGATATAGAGTTATTGAATAGTCAAGTAGAGCGATGTAATGAAATTTTAAAGCGATTAACTTTAAATCCTGTAGAAGAAGACGAATTTATTGATAAAGATATTAATATCCGAGATTATTTGCATGAAATTATTTCTTCATTTAAGGAAATAAGTAAAAAGGAATTTGTCTTCAATTTTGACCAGGATTCAAACTCAAAAAAGATAACTAAATCTATAGAATTAGTTTATGGGTTAAGAAATTTTATTGGAAACGCGAATAAATTTGCTAAAAATACAATTTTTATTAATTTGAAAAGTGATAGTGAAATAACTGAAATAACAGTTGAGGATGATGGTGATGGTTTTCCAAGAGATATAATCTCAAAAATTGGTGAGCCATATTTGAAATCAAATTATTCTAAAGACAAATCTAAAGAGGGTTTAGGCCTAGGCTTGTTTATTGGAAAAACTTTATTAGAAAAAAATTTTGCGTCAGTTAATTGTAGAAATTCAAAAACGCGTAACGGTGCTGAAGTTAATATTAGATGGAAGAATAAGGAATTATTTAATATTTAGTGATATTTGTTCTTTGTTTCAAATAAAGAGCTTAATTGAGATATCATAACATCTCCTAATTCATTAACGTCGGTAATTTTAATAGCTTTATTATAATATCTTGAAACATCATGACCAATTCCTATAGCCAAAACTTCAATATCCGATTTATTTTCAATAAACTTTACAATTTTTTTTAAATGTTTTTCCAAAAAGTCACCTGAGTTTACAGAAAGAGTTGAGTCATCTACTGGGGCTCCATCAGAAATAACCATTAATATTTTTCTTTCTTCTTTTCTCTTTTTAATTCTATTATAGGCCCACGATATAGCTTCACCATCAATGTTTTCTTTAAGCAATCCTTCTTTAAGCATTAGTCCTAAATTATTTTTTGCCTGTCTCCAATGGGTATCTGCACCTTTGTATATAATATGCCTTAAATCATTAAGTCTACCCGGTGTTTTAGGTTTTGAATTTTTAGTCCAAAACTCTCTACTTTGTCCACCTTTCCAATTTTTAGTTGTGAAACCTAAGATCTCAACTTTAACTGAGCATCTTTCTAGAGTTCTAGATAAGATATCTGCACATATAGCTGCAATAGTAATTGGTCTTCCTCTCATAGATCCAGAATTATCAATTAATAAAGTTACTACTGTATCTTTAAAATCTAAGTCCTTTTCTTTTTTAAAAGATAAAGAATTATAAGGGTCCATTATAATTCTTGGAAGTTTAGAGCTATCTAACAAGCCTTCTTCTAAATCAAATTCCCAAGCTCTATTTTGTTTTGCAAGTAATTGTCTTTGAAGTTTATTTGCTAATTTTGTTATGACATCTTGGAAACCAATTAGTTGCTGATCTAAACTTTTTCTTAATTTAGTTGCTTCATCAGCATTTTCTAAATTCTCAGCTTTTACTATTTCGTCATACTTTGTAGTAAAAATTTTATAATCAAGATTAATATTATCTATATTTTTTTTTACTATTTGTTCTGAATTTTGTTCATCTGATTCAACTTCGTTGAGTTGCTCATCTAAGTTAAACTCATCAATGCTATAATCAGCATCTAGAGATGCTTGGGTTTCCTGATCATTGTTTTCATCTTTATTATCCTCTTTATCACTATTTTGATCATCATTTGAAGGATTGTCTTGCCCTTGATCCTGATTTTCCTCCTCTTTTTCGTTATCTTCATCGCTTTGAAAAATATCCATTTCCTCCAATATTTGAGAAAATTTTGAAGAGTAAGTATTTTGATCTTCTAGATTATTCATCAAGAATTTCCTATGTTTTTCAATAGAATTTTCAAAATCTTTCTCCCAAAAATTTAACATTCTAGATGTTAGAGCATTTAACTTTATTTCATGGAAGTTTTTGAGCATATATAATTCAAAAGCCTCTGCCACAGGTACATCTTCTTTTGTTTTTAGTTGATCTTTTCTTTTACGATTAATTATTTGCGAATAGTTTTCATGAAAGTTTTTTTTTATACCTTTAAGCATTTGACCACCTAAGGCCTCATATCTAATCTTTTCAGCAATATTATAAAGTGATCTAGAGGAAGTATTGCTAGGTAAGTTTTTTTTATAAATTAAATCACTAGAAAATTTTTTTTTAAGGGCACTTGAGTCAGTCTCAGCACGTAGTCTTATAAAGTCACTTGGATTAGTGAGATTATCAATTTCTAATGAAATTAAATCTTTAGCTTTTTTTTCCTCTAAGTTTTTTTTATTTAAATCAAAATCATCTGAAATTACTTTTGCTGTTGAATTTAAAGCAATTCTGAATTTTTCTTTTAAGTTTGATTCTTTAGAGCTCATTTAAATTTGAATATTAACTAAAGACTCTGGCAATTCTTCGCCAAAACATCTCTGATAATATTCTGCGATAGTATTTTTTTCAATATCATCACATTTATTTAGAAAAGTTACTCTAAATGCGTAACCAGTGTCTTTAAAAATCTCAGAATTTTCAGCCCAATGTAACACAGTTCTAGGACTCATTACTGTTGAGATGTCTCCTGCTATAAATCCTTTACGTGTTAAGGATGCTACTTTTATCATGTTAGCAACCTTCTCTTTTCCCTTTGTGTTATTTAAGTTTTTATTTTTAGACAAAACAATATCCATTTCTCTTTCGAGGCTTAGATAGTTTAATGTTGTAACAATATTCCATCTATCCATCTGACCTTGGTTAATTTGCTGCGTACCATGATAAAGACCTGTCGTATCACCAAGCCCAACAGTATTTGAAGTAGCAAATAATCTAAAAAATTTATTTTGTTTAATTACTTTGTTTTTATCTAGTAAGGTGAAATTTCCCTCAGCTTCTAAAACTCTTTGAATTACAAACATTACATCTGGTCTACCAGCATCATATTCATCAAAAACAAGTGCAACTGGATTTTGAATAGACCATGGTAAAATTCCCTCATTAAATTGAGTTACTTGTTTACCGTCTTTAAGAACGATTGCATCTTTTCCAATTAAATCAATTCTACTTACATGACTGTCTAAATTTACACGGATACAAGGCCAATTTAATCTTGCTGCAATTTGTTCAATATGAGTAGATTTACCAGTACCGTGATATCCTTGAACTAAAACTCTCTTATTAAACGCAAATCCTGAAATAATAGCTAAAGTAGTGTCTCTATCAAATTTGTAGTTTTTATCAATTTCAGGAACATATTCATTCTTTTTTGAAAATGCGTCAACTTCCATTTCTGAATCAATTCCAAAAGTTTGTTTTAATGAAACTTTAATATCCGGTTCTGTGTTAAGATTTGGTGTCAATTTTTTCTCTGTAGGTATTTTTTAATTGAGTATAAGCCAATGTTATAAGTTTAAGTTTCTCCTCGTATTTTTTATTTCCAGAATTCATATCAGGGTGAAATTTTTTCACAAGTAATTTGAATTTATCTTGTATTTTCTTCCACTTTAAACCCACAGAAACACCCAATATTCCGAAAGCTTTTATATCTTTATGATCAAATTTAAATTGACGCATATGATTATAATCTCCATTTATTTTTTCTTTATCGAGCTCATCTTTCAAAGTTGTATTCCATAATACTTTGAAAAAATTATCTGAGGAGCTAAAGCTTTGCGTCGGTTTGTGCCAAGTCATATCAGATTTTAAAAAATCCATGACCTGGTCATCATTCATTCCTGAAAAATAGTTCCAATTTTTATTAAATTCTTTTACGTGTTCAAGGCAAAGCATTCTAAATTTTCTACTATTATCTTTTTCAACTGGTGCCTTATATTCACCTATTTCATTACAATTATTCCAGTCACAAATGTTTTTCATGATATATAATAACATATATGGATATAAATGAGTTAATTACAATTGTAAAAAAAAAATTATTAAATCAAATAAATATTGAGAGTATAAATATTGAGGATAAATCTTTTCTTCATAAAAATCATACAGGTAATCAAGAAGGAAAATATCATTTAAAAATAACTATTGTTTCTGAAGAACTCAAAAAAATAAATAAAATTGAAAGTAATAAAAAAATTTATAAAATTTTAAATCAAGAATTAAAAGAATTTATTCACTCAATCCAAATCTTAATTAGTTAAAAATTTTTTCATAAATAAACCCACCTTTTTTTTGGAGTATTGTTTGTTGAAAATTGGCTTACCAATTTTTTTTAATAAAACTAAATTAATTTTTTCGGAATTATTTTTTTTATCTTTGATCATAAAAGATAAAATCTTATTTAAATCATTTGTAGAAAAATATTTTTTTATAGAAGAAGGTAGACTGGAATTATCAATATGATTTATAATTGAATTATGTTCACTTTTACTAAGCATGTTTTCTTTAAAACTGAAACTAAGTGCTGTCTTCATTCCAAGTATTACGGCTTCACCATGATTCAGTTTATGGTTGTACCCTAACCCTGCCTCATAGGCGTGGGCAAATGTATGACCAAAATTTAAAACTTTTCTTAATGCTATTTCTCTCTCGTCTCTTTCAACTATTTTTTTTTTAATTTTACAACTTTCATAAATTGCTTTTTCAATAAATGGAGATGAGAGACTTAAAATCTTTTTAAGATTTTTGTTTAAGAAATTAAAAAATTTTTTATTATCAATTAATGAATGCTTCAGTATTTCTCCATATCCACAAATTATCTCTCTTTTCGATAAAGATTTGAGAAATTGAATATCCGAGAGAACCAATGATGGTTGATAAAAACTTCCTATTAAATTTTTACCATACTTAGAATTAACTCCAGTTTTTCCACCTATTGATGAATCAACTTGAGCTAAAAGAGTTGTTGGAATATTTGCAAACTTTAGGCCTCTTTTGAAAAGACTAGCTGCAAAACCACTTACATCACCTGTAATTCCTCCTCCTAAAGAAATTAAAACATCATTTCTTGAAAAGTTTTTATTTAACAAAATTTCTAGAATTTTATTTACGCTTTTAATATTTTTATTTTTTTCATTTGCATTAAAAAACAACACAAAAATACTTTTATTTTTAAAAGATTTTTTAATATTTGAGACAAATTTTTTTGGAACATTTTTATCAACAACAATTAAACATTTTTGAAAATCAATTGAATTTAATTTAAAAATTTTTGATACACTAGAGGTTAAATTCGATCCAATAATTATAGGATAGTTTTCGGTTTTAGTTACAATATTTAATTTAGTTTGTTTCATAAATATCTACAATTTTATTTACTATTTCACTTTTAGTAAGATTATCACAATTTATCTTATATAAAGCTTTAGAATAAACGTTAGATCGTTTTTTAATTAAATCAATTAACTCAGTATCGGTTGCATTAATCGCTAATGGTCTTTTTTTACTGTTTTTAATTCTATTTAACAATGTTTTATCATCCCAATTTAGCCAAAAAGATAAATGATTTTTTAAAATTTCTTTCCTAATATTGTTATTTGTAAACGCTCCCCCACCAAGTGAAATCACAGTAGAGTTTAATTTTAGTTTTTTTAAAGTTTTTTGTTCCTCTACTTTTCTAAAATAATTCTCACCCTTAACTTCAAAGATTTTTTTTATTGTCATATTTAAATTTTTTTCAATTTCTTTATCAATATCTACAAAATTTAATTTTAATTTCTTAGCTACTAAGTATCCAATAGAGCTTTTACCAGAACCCATCATCCCCAAAAAAACTAGATTTTCTTTTGATTTCATAAGTTTCTTTATTGAAAAAACATAAATATGTCTTAATTTGAAATTATCTAAAAGTATATGCAATTCATTAAAAACACAAGTTCAGGCAAAGCAAGTATCATAGGACTTGTGATTAAATCTATAATCGGATTAGGGGTTATTTTAGGTATTATTTTTTTTCTAAGTACAATTGATTTTCCTGCACCTAAAAAAGAAATTGAAAAAATTATTCCAAATGAAAATTTTAAAATTGTTAAATAAGAAAATTCTTTTAATTAAATTAGTTTGTCTTATTTTTTTTACACCTGCGTTTGCAGAGGAGAAACCGATTGATATTTGGAATATAGAAAAAAAAGATAATCAAGTTATTTCAGGAACAAATATTTCAAGTGAAAATTCTAACGGCACTACTCAGAATAGTGTTTACGAACTGCAAACAAATAAACAAATAGATACTATTAAACTTGATAAAGAATTTTCATCAAAAGAAATTAAAATTGTTGGACTATATGATCCTAGTGAATACGGTTTGAGTATGGATATGTGGTCAAATTCTGATGGAACCAAATTAAAAAATTTATTTCAGAATATTAATAAGTTTAATCTTTCAGAGGATGCATCTAATATAATGCACATATCTTTATTAACCAACGCTTATTCTCCAACTCAAAATATTACTGAGAAAGAATTTATGAGCTTTAAATCTGATTGGTTAATAAAAGATGCAAACTTAGAATTAATAGAAGAATATTTAATTAAAAATCAAATAATAAATTTGCATCCAAATTTAGCAAGATATTTGGTAGATACTTATTTATCAGAATCAAACGTAAAAAAATCATGTGAAATTTTTTCTAAAAATTCTGAACCCATTCAAGATGAATATCTATCTAAATTTAATTTATATTGTTTAATCAATTATGGAAAAAATGAAGAAGCACAACTAATCTTAGATTTAAAAAAAGAGTTAGGTTTTGAAGATAGTTATTACGAAAATAAAATAAATTATTTATTTGGATATTTAGATGAGGCAGATAAAGAAATATCAATAAATTCAATTTTAGATTTTCATTTAGCTCATAGAACTAACCCTGAGTTTTCATATGAACCAAGTGAAGATACACCTAAAATAATTTGGAAATATCTTTCAGCAGCTAATTTACTTTTTAAAATTCAAGATATAGAGATTACTGATGTAAAAAAAATTTATACAATAGAAAAAGCTGTTAATGATAAAAATTATTCTGAAGAAGAGTTATTCGAATTTTATAAAAAATTCCAATTTAATATTAATCAATTTTTAAACGCAAAAGAAGCTTACAAATCTTTATCTTCAATCGAGGGACGTGCTCTTTTATATCAAAGAACTCTTTTAACAGAAGAACCAAAAATCAAATTAGAATTTATAAAGATTTTAAAGGATCTATTTATATCTGATGATATAGGCGATGCCTTTGATTTAGAATTAAAAAAATTTTTAGCTGAAATTGATGTTGAGGATGTTCCATCAAATTTTACAACATTTTATAATAGTAATCTAAACAAGAAAGAGACAGCAGATAAAAAGATTAAATATAATAGTAAAATTTTACATCAATCAAAACTTATAAATTATTTCAATGGGGACTATGCAAAATCTAAAATTGAAGAGGATCTAGATAAATTTTTAAAAAAAATTAAAAAAGATAAAAAATATTTTTTATCAAAAAAAGATATAATTTTTCTAGAGGCGCTTAAATCTGATGGAGTTGAAATTTCAAAAAAATATGATGGTCTTTATGATGTGAAGCAATCAGAAATGCCTGCTGATATTCAAACAATGATAGATAATAATGAGATTGGTGCCGCATTGTTGAGAATAATTGAGGTAATTGGACCTGATAAAATTGAAAATATTGATGAAGATACAGTTTATTTTATTATCAATACTTTAAATCAATTAAATGTTGATTTAATTAGAAACAAATTATTGCTAAAAGTTCTTCCTTTAAAAGTATAAAAATTATAATAAAATCAAGTTATGGCTATCAGAACTATAATAACAGAACCTAATAAATTACTTAGGCAAATATCTAAACCAGTAAATTGTGTTGGTAAAGAAGAGCAAAAATTGATGGATGATATGCTAGAGACAATGTATGACGCAAACGGAATTGGTCTAGCAGCGATACAAGTTGGTGTACCAAAGAGAATTATTGTAATGGATATAAGTAAAAATGAGAGTAAAAAAGAGCCAAGATATTTCGTAAATCCGGTTATCAAAAATAAAGATCCAGAAAAAGCAACTTATGAGGAAGGATGTCTTTCTGTGCCTAATCAGTTTGCAGAAATTGATAGACCTAGTAAGTGTGAAGTAGAATATCTTGATTATGATGGAGAAAAGAAATTGCTAAAGGCCGATGGTCTTCTGGCAACATGTATTCAGCACGAGATGGACCATTTAGAGGGAATCCTATTTATTGATTATCTTTCAAAATTAAAAAGGTCAATGATAATTAAAAAATTATCAAAATTAAAATCTACTTCTGTAGAAGCTTAATCAATGCTAAAAAAAATAGTTTTTATGGGTACTCCCATGTTCGCTGTTCCGATTTTAAAATCACTTTATCAAAATGGATATCCTATTTCTTGTGTTTATACACAACCACCTCAAAAATCTAAAAGAGGTCAAAAAATTAACAAGTCACCAATTCAATTAATTTCAGAAACTTTAAATATAGAATTTAGAACACCAAATTCATTAAAAGAAAATTTAGATGAATTAGAATATTTTAAATCTTTAGAAGCAGATTTGGCAATAGTTGTTGCATATGGTCAAATTATACCAAAGTCATATTTAAATTTAACTAAAAAAGGATTTATTAATATACATGCATCTATTCTTCCAAAATGGAGAGGCGCCGCTCCTATTCAAAGATCAATTATGAATTTAGATAAAGAGACAGGAATTAGTATTATGAAAATAGGTGAGGAACTAGATACAGGACCGGTATGCAATGTTTATAAAATTAATATAGAAAATAATTTAAATGCTGAAGATATTAATGAAAAGCTATCAAGTTTGGCTGCAGAGAAAATTTTAGATAATATAGATGATATATATGAGGATAAAGCAAACTTTATAGAACAAGATCACTCATCAGCTACATACGCATCAAAAATTCAAAAATTAGAGGGGCAGATTAATTGGAAAGAAGATGCTAGAATTATAATTGGTAAAATAAATGGACTTTATCCAGTTCCAGGTGCTTATTTCATGTTTAACGGTGAGAGATATAAAATATTAAAAGCAGAAATTGGACAAGCACAAGGAAAACCAGGTGAGGTTTTATCTGAACATTTTGAAATTTCATGTGGAGATAAAAAATCAATAAAAATTAAAGAAATACAAAGACAAGGAAAAAAGCCTCAAAGTATTGGAGAATTTGTTTTAGGAACACAAATTAAAAAGGGTTCATTTTTATAATGAATAGATACCAAATATTTATTGAGTATGTAGGAACAAATTTTAGAGGATGGCAAATTCAAAAAAAGGGCCCAACAATTCAAGGATTAATTCAAGAAAAATTATCAAAATTATTAAAAGAAAAAATTGTTTTACATGGTCAAGGAAGAACTGATGCAGGGGTTCACGCATTTGAGCAATCTGCACACTTTGATTGCAAAAATAAAATAGAAGATAAAATTAAATTTTTAAAATCTATTAATCATTTTTTAAATTTAACAGATATTGCAATTAAAAATATTAAAAAAAGAAATAATAAATTTCATGCTAGATTTTCAGCAAAACAAAGAATTTATAAATACTTTATTTTTAATCAAATAAGCCAACCAATAATTGAAAAAAACAGAGCATGGCATGTTCGTAGGCCTTTAAATTTAGAATTAATGAAAAAGGGTGCAAAAAAGTTACTAGGAACTAATGATTATTCAACTTTTAGATCTTCAAGCTGTCACGCGAAAAGTCCAATTAAAACTATTAAATTAATTAAAATTAAATCATCAAAAAATAAAATTGAATTTCAATTCAGTTCTCAATCATTTTTACAACATCAGGTTAGATCTATGGTTGGTTGTTTAAAATACTTGGGAGAAAAGAAATGGGATTTGAAAACTTTTGAAAAGAGATTTAAGTCAAAAAAAAGAACACTGTGTGCTCCTCCAGCACCACCAAGTGGTTTATTTTTATTTAGAGTTCTTTATTAATTTTTTTTTATTGCTCATAGCAAACTTTTTATTTATTCGCCATCTAGACTCAGCTCTTACAATATACCCACAACAGTTTTTAGATTTACATTTACAAGGAAATTGTTTGTAGTTTTCATCATAACTAAATCCATAATCACAGGTAAATTCCTCACCTTTCTTAATGTCTTTGATTGCTTTAACCCAAATTTTCAATCCCTTTCCATCGTAATCACAATTGTTGTCACAAGAATGATTAATTAAACCTGCGGTATTCCATGGAAAATCTCCATCTAGATCGTATCTTTTATTTATTGTAAACAAATATATTGGTTTACTATTATCGTACTTATCAGAATCTTGTGTTTGTTTTTTTGTTATAAGTTTTCCAACATAATCAATTATTTTGGTTCCCTCTTTAATGTCACAAGTTGCATAAAGTCCCCTTCCTTTATTATCAATACCAGATTTTTTTATTTTATATAACTTCATGAAATTTTTTATTTAGAGTTTTCTTAAGAATTATCAATTAAATTCTAAAAGAGCATCAACGTGTCTTTTAGTGCTATCTCGAAGTGCATTAAGGTCATAACCGCCCTCTAAAATTGAAACAACTTTTCCATTACAAAACTTTTTAGAAGTCTCTAATACTCTTTTAGTAATTGTAAAATAATCCTCTGTTTTTAAATTAAATTGAGCAAGAGGGTCATCCTCATGGGCATCAAAACCAGCACTAATCAATATAAATTCTGGATTAAACTCCTCTAATTTTTTCAATACACGGTCAAATACGTTTAAATATTCTTCTGAACTTATGCCAGCTGGCAAAGGTATATTTAAGATATTATTAAATTTACCTCTTTCTTGTTCTGAACCAGTTCCTGGGTAGTAGGGATATTGGTGAGTTGATATAAAAAGAACATTTTCATTTTCATAAAAAATATCTTGTGTTCCATTACCATGATGAACGTCAAAATCCACTATAGCAACTTTTTTATATTTATATTTTTTTAATAAATAATTTGCACCAATGCTCACTGAATTTAAAATGCAAAAACCAGCAGCCTTATTTTGTGAGCTATGATGCCCAGGAGGTCGTACACCACAAAATGCATTTCTAAACTCTTTTTTTTCCACCCCATCAATTGCAGTAATTATTGATCCAACTGCATCGAAGGTTGCATCTTTGCTTCCAGGTGAAATGATTGTATCACCATCAAGTGAAGAAAAACCTTTTTTCGGGAAAGAACTTTTTACTAAATTTAAATAATTATTTTCATGTGTGGTTAGTAGAATATCATCTGAAACTTTAGATGGTTTCTTCCATATAAGATTTTTATTATTAAGTTTTTTAAAATTTTCTATTATGACTGATACCCTTGCTATTTGTTCTGGATGCCCGGGACCTGTATCATGATTTTGAGATGTATCTGATATAATTAAGCCAGTTTTCACTTAAAGTAATTATCTAAGATTTTAGAATAAATTAAAGTTAATTTTTTTAAATCAGATAATGACACACATTCTCCTACCTTATGCATAGTTTTTCCCACTAATCCAAATTCTAAACATGGAGCTATTTTTCTTATGAATCTAGCATCTGACGTACCACCAGTTGTCGATAGTTTTGGTTTAATTTTAGTAATTTTCCTAATTGTATCTTGTATCATAAATGTGGTTTTGTTAGGCTTAGTTAGAAAAGCCTCACCAGAAACACTATATTCGATTTTATATTTTGATTTATTTTTATTACAAATTTTTTTAATTATTTTATTAATTTTATTCTTTAATTTGTAAGATGTGTGTTTGTTATTAAATCTAATATTAAAGGATGCACTAGCTAATCCTGGAATTACATTATCAGCTAAATTATCAATGTTAATTTTTGTTATTTCTAAATTTGTAGGTTGAAAATCTTTTGTTCCTTTATCAAATTTAACTTCTTTTAAATTTTTGAGTATTTGGACTAAAGCTGTTGACGGATTGTTCGCTCTATTTGGGTAAGCGACATGACCCTGAATTCCAATGACAGATAATTTTCCAGTCATACTACCTCTACGACCAATTTTTATCATCTCTCCTAATTTATTTGGATTGGTAGGCTCGCCTACCAAGCAAAAATCTATCTTTTCTTTTTTTTTTCTTAAATATTCTACAACTTTTTTTGTTCCATTAATTGCAATTCCTTCTTCATCTCCAGTAATTAGAAGACTAATTGACCCATCAAATTTTTTTTTTTTCTCAGAAAAGTCACCTACCGCAGTAACAAATGCGGCTATCGAGCTTTTCATATCATTTGCACCTCTGCCAATTAAGTATCCTTTCTTAACAGCAGGTTTGAATGGATTAACAATCCAATCATTAAAATTACCAGGTGGCACTACATCTAAATGGCCTGCATAACAAAAATTTGGACTTGTGTTACCAAGTCTTGCATAGAGATTCTTTACAGGATAACTATTTTTATCTTTGAACTCGAGTATTTTAGTTTTAAAGCCAAGTTTTTTTAATTTTTTTTCAAAAAATTTAATTACACCTGCATCAGTTTCTGTAACAGATGGAAACCTTATCAGCTCTTTAGCTAATTGCAGTTCATTAATTTTTTGCATTTTTATTCTCTTAAAAGATCATTAACTGATGTTTTTGATCTTGTTTTTTCGTCAACTTGTTTAATTATTACCGCACAATATAAAGATGGTGCTTGTGGATTGTTTTTATCTGGTAAAGATCCTGGAACTACCACTGAATAAGGTGGAATTTTTCCATAAGTGATTTCACCATTTTTTCGATTAACAATTTTTGTTGATTGTCCAATATATATTCCCATACTTAGAACAGAGCCTTCTCCTACTATTACACCTTCTACTACTTCAGACATTGCTCCTAAGAAAACATTATCTTCAATAATTGTTGGTAATGCTTGAGCAGGTTCTAATACACCTCCAACTCCAGTACCAGCTGAGATATGACAATTTTTTCCAATTTGACAGCAACTTCCTGCACGACTGAATGTATCCATCATAGTACCTTCATCAATGTATGCTCCAATATTTACATAACATGGCATCAAAACCGCATTTTTTCCAACAAAAGATCCTTTTCTTACAGGTGAATTAGGCACCATTCTAAAACCAGCTTTTTCATGATCTTCTTTTGTCCATCCAGCTGTTTTCCCTTTAAGTAAATGAGCTTTGTCATACCAACTACTATAAGGACCATTTAAATTTTCCATTGGATACATTCTGAAACTTAACATGATAGCTTTTTTAAGATGTTGATGAGTAACCCATTCACCATTGATTTTTTCAGCTACTCTTGCTTTTCCACTATCTAAATCATCAATAATTTGATTAACAGCATCTTTTAAAGATTTATCTGAATTTTGATTTACTTGGTCTTTATTTTCCCAAGCTTCGTTTATAATATTTTCAATACTCATAATTTTATGAGTTTTTTAATAACCTTATTTCTTTTAAAAATAAAGAAAGATTTTTTATTTTGTAATCAATATACTCTTTATCAGACTCTTTTTTACCCCAGTATTCATCATTGATTAACCAAACTGTTTTTGCTCCTCTCTCTTTTCCAATAGATAAGTTTTTTGCGATATCTTCGATGTAAATTGTCTCTGTTGGATCGATTTGAAATTTTTTGACCATAAGGTCAAATGCTTTTGCTGCAGGTTTTGGACTGTATTCAGCATCAACAATATCAAATACTCCATCAAATTGATCATCAATTCCTAAGTGAGTGGTTATATTTTTAACATGTTCTTTGCTACCATTTGTAAACACAAATTTGTTTAAATTAATATTTTCTAGTTCATTTCTCAAAACAGTATCTTTTTCTAAAAAATTTAAATTAATATCATGTACGTAATCTAAAAATTCTTTTGGAGGTATATCATGATGGATCATTAAACCGTTAAGGCTTGTGTCGTATTTATGAAAATAATTTGTTTGTAATTCTTTTGCCTCTTTTAAATCTACATTCAATTTATTTGAAATATATTGGGTCATTTTTTTACTTACCTGTCCAAATACTCCTTCAAGATCAGCATACAGTACACCGTCGCAATCAAACAAAATGTTCTTAATATTTTTTAATTCTTTCATTGTCTTATTAAGGTTCCTGACCCCTTGTCAGAGAATATTTCCCATAAACATGAATGTGGCTTGGTACCATTAATTATACCTACAGCAGTTACACCATTATTAATTGCATCTAAGCATGCATTTATTTTAGGTATCATACCCTCAGTGACAGTTTCGTCTTTAATCATTTCTAAAATTTCAGATGAAGAAATTTCCTCTATTAGTTTCTTATTTTTATCTAGAACACCATCTACATTCGTCATTAACAAAAGTCTCCTAGATTTTAAGGATTTAGCTATAGCCATTGCAGCTGTATCTCCATTAATATTATATGTTTGATTTTCTTCACCTAAGCCTAATGGTGAAATTATAGGAATTTTATTTTGATTAATTACATTTAATATTTGTTCATTATTTATCTCATTAGGTATTCCTACAAATCCAAGCTCTTCTGCTTCTGGTATCGTTTTTATAATGTTATTTTTTTTTGTATGAATAGAGATTGCTTCTGTTCCTTTGTCTTTCAAAGAATTGACAATGTCATCATTAAAGTCAATTAAAACAGATTCAACAATATCAATTATATGTTTATCCGTTACTCTTAGTCCTCTTATAAATTTTGATTGAATATTTGATTTTTCTAGCTCTCTTTTAATTCTAGGTCCACCGCCGTGCACTACAACAGTTGCAAGGCCCAATTTATTTAAAACACTAAGATCAGTTATAAAGTTATTAAATACGTTTCTATCAATTAACACATTTCCACCATATTTAATAACAATTAAATCATTTTTGTATTTTTCAATATATTTAATTACTTCATCTAATGGTGGCCCATCTTTAGGTAATATACTTTCAAGGTTCATTTATTATTTTTAAATTATTAGGTTACAGTTTTAACTGTTGTACGTTTCATTATTACAACCTGCTGAGCCATCGTTAAAATATTATTAACTGTCCAATAAATTACTAGCCCACTTGGGAACGGTGCAAGAATCACTGTTAAAAATAAAGGGAAAAACATAAATATTTTTGCTTGCATTGGATCTGTCGGAGCTGGATTTAGCTTTTGTTGAACCCACATTGATACCCCCATAGCAACAGGCCATGCCCCAATAACAAGGAAAGAAGGTACATCAAATGGGAACAATCCAAATAAATTAAATATAGAAGTGGGATCTTTAGCACTTAAATCTTGAATCCAACCATAGAAAGGCATGTGACGCATCTCTATTGTTACAAATAAAACTTTATACAAAGCAAAAAATACAGGTATTTGAATTAAAATTGGCAAACATCCAGACATGGGATTTACTTTTTCTTTTTTATAAAGAGCCATCATTGCTTGTTGTAATTTCATCTTGTCATCTTTATGAACCTCCTTAAGTCTTGTCATCTCAGGCTGTAGAGCTTTCATTTTAGCCATGCTTCTGAATGAAAAATTAGCAAGTGGAAAAAATGCTAAACGAATGCAAACGGTAACAGCAATAATTGCTAATCCATAATTACCAAATATTTTAAAGAAATATTCTAAAGCAGTGAATAAAGGACGTGTTAAAAAGTATAAGAATCCCCAATCAATCGTAAGATCAAATTTATCAATTTTTAAAGATTCTGCGTACCCATCAATTACGTCTACTCTTTTTGCAGCTACTATTACTTGCAAGTTTTCTTCTATGGAGGAATTTCCAGTTAACTCTAATGGTTCTGTTGTAACGAAGTTTATTCTGTACTTGTTTTTGTAATCCATCGTAGTTTTGAATTCTTTTCCTCTTGGTGGAATAAGTGTTGATATGTAATATTTATCTCCAATCCCTAACCATCCTTTTTGAGCTGTTCTTGAAAATTTTTTCTCTTCAATATCATCATAATCTTCCTCAATTAATTCTTCATCTAATGTAGCGATAGGGCCTTCATGAAGAATATAAAAGTCAGTTAAACCTTCTGGAATTTGATTTCTTATAATTTGTCCATAAGAATAAAAGTCGTAGTTTTTATTGGAAGAATTTATAACCCTTTGTTTTATAGTGAATAAAAACTTATCATCTAAAGCAATTTCTTTTTCAAAAGTTATTCCTTGATCATTTGTCCAGCTTATTTTTATAGGAGATTGATCTGTTAATTTATTATTTCCAGAAACTGACCAAATTGAATCTGCATTTGGAACATCAATGTTTTTATCAGCAGTAATAAAACCACTTTCTATAACATACCCTTCTTTAGAGCTTCTTGGTGCAAGAAATTTTACTTTTTCATCACTGTCTAAACTGACATTGTAATCTTTAAAAGTAAGATCGTCTATTGCAGCTCCTTTTAAAGAAATAGATCCAACAATACTTTGGTTCTCAAATTGAACTCTTTCACTTTGTTGTAATGCTTCTTCTCGTGATATTTCGGTAACATTTTCTTTTTGATCAAGACTAGGTGCATCTGAATTTTGTTCGGTTTTAG
Source organism: uncultured Pelagibacteraceae bacterium (assembly GCA_902581605.1). GTDB lineage: Bacteria > Pseudomonadota > Alphaproteobacteria > Pelagibacterales > Pelagibacteraceae > Pelagibacter. The sequence goes on from CACHPE010000001.1 coordinate 116,905, forward strand.
TTTTTTCAACTAAATTTTCTTTTGTTACAGGAGGTGGTGCAAAAAATAGTGAATATAATATGATCACTGCAGCTGACAAACTTATGGCAGCAATTATATTTCGAGTTTCCATTATTTATTATCCTTTATTTCTTTTTTAACCGGATCAAACCCTTCGCCACCCCCTAAAAATTTTATTGGATGGCAGGATAAAATTCTTCTTATACTAATTAATAAACCTTTAAAAAAACCGTATTCTTTTAAAGCATCTATACTGTATTCAGAACATGTTGGTAAATATCTACAAGAATGACCTAATAATGGACTAATCAAATATTTATAGGCTTTTATAAATTTAATTAAAATTAAAGTAAATATATTCATTATTTTATTTTTGCAAAATCGTGAAAAAGAGTTTCTTTTATAATTTTGTATTCATTATTTAGCATAGAAGACTTAGCGATAACAAGAAATGAATAATCAAAGTTTATCTCTATATTTTTAACAGCTTCATTCATGATGTTTCTTAATCTTCTTTTAATTTTATTTCTCTTTACTGCATTACCAATTTTTTTTTTAGTCACAAAACTGATATTTAGTCTTTTTTTATCTTTATTTATTAATTTTCCAAAAAAAATACTTACGTATTTATTAGTAATCTTTTTTTGTTTAAGTAAATTTTTAAATTCTTCATTTTTTGAAAGAGCAAGTATTTTGCTTTTCATTATTCTATACAGAAACCGTTAGTGATTTTCTTCCTCTTGCTCTTCTTCTAGCCAAAAGCTTTTTACCACCTTTAGTTTTCATTTTGGAACGAAAGCCGTGTTTTCGAGCTCTTTTTTTATTTGAGGGTTGATAAGTTCTTTTCATAATTAGATTTGATATAGTTTTTTTATAATTTTTGCACCTTTATATTAGTAATAATTAAAATAGCAAATAGAAGATTAAGCATTAAAATAAGAAGAATCATGGAAAATACAAAAAAAATTAAAATATTTATTGGGTTATCTTATCTATTAATTATTTGTGTATTTTTGTATTTCTTTTTTTCAAAATTTTCTCTCTCAGAAATTACATCCTATGATTTTCTAAGAGATAACCAATCTTATTTTTTTGAACTTAAAAAATCTAATTTATTTTTAATTTCTATTATTTTTTTAGCATTAACTATTCTTTGGGTTTTCCCTTTTTTAGGATTTGGATCTCCAGTTGCATTAATGGGTGGTTTTATATTTGGAAAATGGATAGGTACACTTGTTGTTGTTTTAGGCTTGAGTATTGGAGCTACTTTTTTGTATATTTTTGGAAATTATTTTTTAAAACAACTTATTAGAGAAAAATTTTTAAATAAGTTTCAAAACTTGGAAATAAGATTTAAACAATCCGAATTTATTTATTTATTAATTTACCGTTTTATAGGTGGTATACCTTGGCAACTGAGCTGTCTCTTACCAACTTTATTTAATGTTAAGGTTATAAATTTTTTCTTTGCTACATTGATTGGAATAATTCCTCAAATTTTTTTAGCAGTTTCTATTGGCAGTGGATTAGAAAAAATTATAGACCAAAATGCTGAAGTACCAAGAATAACTGATATAATATTTTCACCAGATATATACATTCCTATTATAGCTTTCTTTATTTTAATTCTGATAACAATATTTTTAAGAAAGTTTTTTTATAGAAATTAGTGGTGCTCCCACCCTGTACTGACCAGGGAATTAGTCATTACCAATGACTTGTTATACCATTTAACTACAGGAGCTTAGAAACAAGTATTTTATTGATAATAAAGCATTTTTTTCAAATTATTGCCTTAATTTTTTGATGAATATGATTTATATCTATTTTAGGAAAATGTTATGGGAATTCATTACGATTACAAATCAACAAAAGGTAATAAGCTTATGGAAAAGCAAGCTAAAAGAGAGAGAAAGCTTGCTGAAAAAAAAGCTAAACGTTTAGCTAAAGAAGGCCCAAAAAAAGAAGAGGAAAAAACACCTGCATTAGATCCTAAAAAACCAATTTCTTTAGATTTCCTGACTAACCCAAATAAAGAATGAGTTCTAAAGAAAAAAATGAGCGTTTAAGCTTGGCGCTTAGAAAAAATTTAAAGAAAAGAAAAATTTTCCAAAAAAAAAATAAAAAGAAAAATAAATAATGTCAATTCAACCTGATTCTTGGATTAAAAAAATGTGTAAAGAGCACAATATGATTGAGCCATTTTTGGATCATCAAGTTTCTGAAGGAAAAATCTCTTATGGATTAAGTAGTATGGGATACGATGTAAGAATCTCTGATGAATATAGAATATTTACTAATGTTAATAGTTCTTTAGTTGATCCAAAGAATTTTTCTGATGATAACTTTATAGAACGAAAAGGACCACACTGTATTATCCCACCAAATTCATTTGTTTTAGCTAAAACAGTAGAATACTTTAGAATACCAAAAGACGTCTTATGTATTTGTGTAGGAAAAAGCACTTATGCAAGGACAGGAATTATATGTAACGTTACACCAATTGAAAATGAATTTGAGGGTAATATTGTAATTGAGCTAAGTAATACAACACCCAATCCTGCTAAAATTTATTCAAACGAGGGAATAGCACAATTTTTATTTTTTAAATCAAATACTCAGCCAGAAACAACTTATAAATCAAAGAACGGTAAATATCAGGGTCAAACTACAATTCAAGTTGCTAAAATTAAAAAGTAATTTATGGATAAATTTCTGATTAATGGCCCTTGTAAAATCAAGGGCAATGTTTCAATTTCAGGTTCGAAGAATGCATCCCTACCGATTTTAGCTGCAACACTATTATTTAATAAACCTGTAGTTATCAAAAATTTACCAAGAGTTAGAGACATTAATACAATGTTAAATTTGTTAAAGTCTCTTGGTTCCAAGATAATTTTATCACGGGATAAAAAAACAGCAAAAATTATAAATAAAAAAAATATGAAAACTTTTGCTAGTTATTCTTTAGTCAAAACAATGCGAGGTTCTATTTTAGTTTTAGGTCCGCTTATTTCAAAATACCATAAATCCAAAATATCTTTACCTGGAGGATGTTTGATAGGTGCTAGACCAGTTAATTATCATCTAACAGCATTAAAAAAACTTGGTATGAAATATGAATTAAAAGATGGATATATTTTAGCAAAATCAAAAGGAAAACTTAGTGGAACAACTGTAAATTTTCCAAAGATAAGTGTTGGGGCAACTGAAAATTCTATAATAGCAGCATGTTTAGCAAAAGGAAAAACAGTTTTAAAAAATTGTGCAATAGAACCTGAAATTAAAGATCTTACGAATTTTTTAAATAAAGCTGGAGCAAAAATAAAATGGACAGGAAGAGTTTGTAAAATCCTAGGTGTTAATTCTTTAAGTGAAACTGAATATTCTGTAATGGCAGATAGAATAGAAGCAGGCACATTTTGTGTAGCTGCAACACTTGCGAAAGGTAATTTACAAATAAATAATTTAAATCCTAAAATTATTGGTACTGAAATAAAATTACTAAAAAAAGTTGGTGCTAAAATAAAAACTGGTGAAAATAAAATCTTAATTAAAGGACCAGAAAAAATAAAATCAATAAAAAGTATTAAAACAAAAGAGTTTCCAGGGATTCCTACAGACCTTCAAGCACAATTGATGGTTTTAATGTGCAAAGCAGTTGGCAAAAGTTCAATAACCGAAAGTATTTTTGAAAATAGATTTATGCATGTTGCAGAATTGCAAAGACTGGGAGCAAAGATAAATATTAAAAATAATAAAGCTAAGATAGAAGGAAATACTAAATTCATCGGTGCCGAGTTAATGTCTAGTGATTTAAGAGCTTCTGTTGCTTTGGTTCTAGCAGCTATAGTTTCATATGGTAAATCACATATTAACAGAATTTATCACTTAGATAGAGGTTATGAAAGAATAGAAAATAAATTAAAAAAAATAGGTGTTAAAATTAAAAGATTAAAATAGTGAATAAATATTTAGCAAAAATAATAGCAAGTGATAAAGAAGGGTTACAAATGATTTCAGCTTGTATTTCAGGGGCTAAGGTTAAAATTGCAGATATAAAATATCTCGCATCCAATAAGGTTTTTTTATTATCAATTGAAAGAACCAAGATTGAAAGTGATCAGGAAGATAAAAATATCAATAGCATTTGTAGGTTTGATTTTGTTGATAAAGTAAGATCAAAGAACATTGATCAATCTAATCAAGAAACAGTTTTAGAACTAATAGGTATAGATTATTTGAAAAATAATGATGTTTATGAAATAAATCTTATTTTTAATAATAATTCTCATATTGCTTTAACTACAGAAACTATTGAAGCAAGATTAGAGGATCAAAGTGAAATTAAGTAGTTATGAAGATACTAAATAGTAAAAGTAAAAATTTTGATAAATTATTAGAGAATTTGCTTTTACAAAGAAAAAAAAAAATTCAATCAGATTCTGTTTCTGTAACAAATATAATTAAAGATGTTAAAAAAAATGGAGATAAAGCATTATTGAAATATGAGAAAAGATTCAATCAAAATAACATAATCATTCCAAGCACAAAACAAATAAAAAAATCTATAAATTCACTTGATAAAAAAGTAAAGAAAGCAATCGATACGGCTTATAATAGAATTTATAAATTTCATTCACTTCAGAAATTTAAAAATATTTCTTATACAGATAAATTAAAAAACAAACTTGAATATAAATATGTGCCTTTAGAGTCCGTTGCAATTTATGTTCCTGGTTCTTCTGCTTCATACCCATCCAGTGTATTGATGAATGCTATTCCAGCAATTGTTGCAGGTGTTAAGAGAATAGTTATGATTAATCCAGGCTATAAAGGAAGACAAAATCCAGCAGTATTATACGCTGCAAAAAAATGTAAAATAAAAGAAATTTATTCTATCGGGGGCCCTTCTGCTATTGCAGCAGTATCCTATGGGACTAAAAAAATTAAAAAAGTTCATAAAATAGTTGGTCCAGGAAACGCCTATGTTGCAGCTGCAAAAAAAGAAGTTTTTGGTGTTGTTGGAATTGAAAGTATGACCGCAGGTCCCTCAGAAGTGACTGTCGTTTGTGACAAATTCTCAAATCCTGAGTGGGTTGCAAGCGATTTAATTGGACAAGCTGAACATGATATTCTTGCACAATGTATTTTGATTTCAAAAGATAAAGATTTGCTAGATAAAGTAAAAATTGAAATTACTAAACAATTAAAAGAAATTCCAAGAGCTTCTGTTGCAAGAAGAAGTTTAATTAATAATGGAATTCTTATGCATGTTTCTTCAGACGCTAAAATAATAAGTGTTATAAATAAAATTGCACCAGAACATTTAGAATTAAATATTAAAAATTATAAATCTTTAGTTCCAAAAATAAAAAATTCAGGATCAATATGTTTAGGAAAATATGCAGTGATGGCAATGACTGATTATAATGTTGGATCAAACCATGTGTTGCCAACTAATGGTTCTGCAAAATACTCAAGCGGTATAAGTGTAAATGAATTTTATAAAAGGATTTCATACATAAACTTATCAAAAAAGGGTATTGAAAGTCTTGGACCATCAGTTATAACACTTGCAAATTACGAAGGGTTGGTTGGACATGCTCAATCTGTAGTAAAACGAATAAGGAGAAAATAAATTTGTCAAAACAAGACTTACTGGAATTTAAAGGTACAGTGATAGATCTACTTCCGAACGCTATGTTTAGAGTAAAATTAGAAAATGGACATACTGTTACTGCCCATACAGCTGGTAAGTTAAGAAAAAACAGAATTAGAGTTCTCCAAGGTGATAATGTGACAGTTGAAATGACACCTTACGATCTCACTAAAGGAAGAATTATCTTTAGGGGATAAATAAGGCTGAGTAGCTCAGGAGTAGAGCAGAGCCCTGAAAAGGCTTGTGTCGGAGGTGCGAATCCTTCCTCAGCCACCACCATAAAGTTTCATCTTGAAATAATCGTAAAAGAAATTAACTTTAAGAGATAATAAATAACAAAAGGACTAAGAAATAAGATGAGTACACTACAAGGAAAAATTAAATGGTATAATGGTAAAAAGGGATATGGCTTCATTGAAAGAGATGATAAAGAAAAAGATGCCTTTGTTCACGCTTCAGCGGTAAAAGCTGCTGGTATGAGATATCTCAATGAAGGTGATAAACTTGAATTCACATTAGAAGATGGTCCCAAAGGTCCTTCTGCAGTTAATTTAAAAAAAATAGACTAATACAGAAATTATTTAAAAGGGCGTTTTATCTATCAAATAGATAAACGTCCTTTTTCTACTTAGACCTTGAATATTAATTTTTTTTGTCTAAAAGACTGCTTATGAATATAAATATAACATACAGAAAGACTTTTAGAAGTACTCACACAAACTGTTTCCATAGCCAGTAGGCTATTTATTTATATTATAATTTTAAATCCACATAAAATAAGATAAAAACAAAGAGGATAAGCCCGGGTGGTGTAATGGTTAGCACGGAAGTTTGTGGAACTTTAAGTTTGAGTTCGACTCTCAGCCCGGGTACCAAAAAATGAATAAAGAAAAAAAATTAATTCCTGGATTACCTTCAGGATTTGAAGATCGTTGGGATAAAAAACTTCTTCTCAAGAAAAAGCTTTTAAAAGCTATTGAGAATAATTTTATTAAATTTGGAGCAGAGGCTCTGGAAACCCCTTCGTTTGAGATAAGTGAAAATATAGGATCTTTTTTGGCAGAAGATGAAGCTAATCCTATGTCTGATGTATTCTCATTTGAGGATGGAGAAAAGAGCATTACTCTTAGGTATGATCTTTCAAGCCCACTAGCTAGATTTGTTGCTCAAAATAATCAAGAGCTTCCATCAATTTTTAAAAGGTATGCCATTCAAAATGTCTTTAGAAATGAAAAGGCTGGTAATGGAAGATACAGAGAATTTATGCAAGCAGATTTTGATATCGTTGGAAATGTTAATCCTGCGCAAGCAAATGCGGAGCTTTGCAATTTAATATCAAGTACCTTGTTAGATTGTGGTCTAAAAAAAGATCAATTTACAATCAACGTTAGTAACAGAAAAATAGTTCAAGGATTAATTGATGATTTAAAAATATCAGAAGAAAAGCAGGTAAAAGTAATTAGGGCAATTGATAAATTAGATAAACCAGGTTTTGGTTTAAAAGGTGTTGAAGATCTGCTTAAAAAAGAGAGAAAAGATATAAGTGGCGCAATTACTAAGGGCGCAGATTTAAACGATGAACAAGCATCTGAAATACTAAATTTTTTAAAAATCAAAGATTTAAAAGAATTAAAAGAAACATTAAAAAATCCATTGTCTCAAGAAGGTATAAAGGAATTAGAACAAGTATTTGAAGTATTGGGTTACAGTTCAAATTTAAATCAGGTCAAAACAAATTTTACAATTGTTAGGGGTTTGGCTTATTATTCAGATTTCATTGTTGAAACAAATCTAAATTTTAAAGTCACAAATAACAAAGGCAAAGAGGTCGATATAGGCAGTATTTGTTCTGGAGGAGCCTATGCAAAATTAATTTCGAGATTTAAAGGTGTGGATATTCCAGGCACCGGAATTAGTTTTGGAGTTGATCGATTGTTATTTGCTATAATGCAATTGGATCAAGTAAAAGTAGATAGTCAAAAACCAGTTTTAGTTTGTGTAATGGATGAAAAATATCTTAAAAGTTATTATGAAATTTTAGATCTATTAAGAAATAATAATATCAATGCTGAAATTTTTTTAGATACAAAAAAAAATTTAGGTAAGCAACTAACCCTAGCAAATAAACGTGAGTTGGATGTTGCAATAATATGTGGTGAAAACGAATTTAATGAAAATACAGTCACTATAAAAAGTCTCAAAGGCGTTAAGGGCGAAAACAATAAAACATTTCCAAAAGAAAATTTAATCGATGAAGTCAAAAAACTTATCTGAAAACATCCTTAGATCAGTAAAATCTAAGGGTTTTAAATATATTGACTTACCTTCAGTAATTGAGGCTAATCACATTGTTCAAAGATCAGGAGAAAATTTTAGAAAGTTTATCTTTTCCTTTACTGATCAGAATGGAAGCGAGTTGTGTTTAAGACCAGATTTAACAATTGCATCTTGTTTAAGGTATTTGGAAAATAATTTAAAAGGTAAGGAAAAAATTTTTTACAGTGGTCAAGCTTATCGAAAATCACAAAACAAAAAAGACTCAATCATTAGAAATCAAATTGGATTTGAAATTTTAGGATCTAAGGATGAGAAAAATGACGATAAAGAAATTATAAATACATCTCTTAAATCACTTCAAAATATCAAATATTCTTCAGGAACACTAACTATTGGAAATGTTGAAATATTTAATTTGTTAATTTCAAAATTGGATATTCCAAAGAGATGGAAGCTAAGATTAGCCAGACACTTCTGGAGAGAAAGGTATTTTAATGATTTATTAAAAAGATTAGAAACTAATTCAGATGTTGATCCAACAATTGTAGAAATAGATAAAAAACGTTACGTGAAAATGCTTAAAGAGGATTTATCAAATATTGTTGCAGGAAGAACAATTAATGAAATATTAAAAAGGTTTGATCAGAAAATAAAAGATCCTAGAAGAGCTAGTAAAGGAAAGAATGTTTCAAAAATAATTAAAGATTTCTTAAAAATTAAATGTCCCATAAATAAAGCAGCAATTGAGTTAAATAAATTTTTTAAAAAAAACAAAATAAATCTAGCTGTAGATCAAAAATATTTTCCAATCTCTAATAATAAGGTTTCAAATTTAAATGTAGTATTTTCAGCATCCTTTGGAAGACAATTAGAATATTACACTGGGATGGTTTTTAAAATTGATATTAAATCTAAAAACTCATTAAAAAATATTATTAATGGTGGTCGTTATGATGGTCTAATTTCAGACTTGGGATCAAAAAAACAAACTCCAGCAGTAGGTGCTGCTTTAAATTTAAATTACTAATGACAAAAAATATTTTAAATATTGGAATTCCAAGCAAAGGTAGACTTAGAAAAGATGTTTTAAATATTTTTAAAAAAAATAAATTAAATCTCATTTCTGAAAGAGGAGAAAGAGATCTTTTAGGATCTATAAAACAATTTAAAAATATTAAGATTTTATATCTTCACGCAAGAGAGATTATCGAAAGACTTGGAGACGGATCTTTGGATATAGGTTTTTCTGGTTTTGATTTATTAAAGGAAAGTGAAATTAACACTCAAAAGAAAATTAATGTTTTAAAAAGATATAATTTCGGTAAAGCTACATTAGTAGTTGCAATTCCAGATCCATGGATAGATGTACAAACAGTTGCAGATTTAGAAGAAATTGCATTTGAATTTAAAGATAAGAAAAAGAAAAGATTAAGAGTAGCAACAAAATATCCAAACTTAACAAGAGAATTTTTGTTTTCAAAGGGTGTTACCCAATTCAAAATAATTGATAGTTTGGGCGCAACTGAAGCTTATCCTTTTACAGGCTCGTCGGAAATAATTACTGATATCACTTCTACCGGAGAAACGTTAAAAGCAAACAATCTACGTATTTTAAAGGATGGAGAAATATTAAGATCAGAGGCCTGCATGATGATTTCTAAGTCATCCAATAATAAAATGGGTCTTAAAAAAATGGTAAAATTACTTTCTAAAAATTAAGTCTTTCCAATAAATTAGTATAATTTTGATAATATCTAGATTTCTAATAATTGCATAAAGTGCAACAATAACACAAATAATAAAGAATATTTTTAATACTAAAATTAGTTCCATAAAGTATTTTTAAATATTTAAATACATTAATCAAATATTTACGATAAAATAAAAAATTAGAATCATGGATAATATATTGTTAATTTTACTAGTTTTGTTATTAGGTGGCGTTTTAGCTATTCTTTATCTAAATTTAAAAACTAAGCCAAAAGATGAAAATGAACACAAAGAAGCTGAGGAAATAGCTAATTTAAAATCAGAAATATCAAGTTTAAAAGATACCTTAAACACTACAATCAATAGCTCACTTGGTGCAATGTCGACTTCATTTAATAATCTATCAACTGGGGTTACTAAAGATATGACTGAAACTTTAACTAAGGTAGAGGAAAAGGTTGGTAATTTTAATCAACAAGTTCAACTATTAAATCAAAGCCAAGAGGGGATAACTAAAATTTTAGCTGGAGTTAAGAAATATGGAACTCTTGCAGAATTTAGCTTAGATGCTCTAATTAAAGATTTGCTACCAGCCTCTCAATTCATGACAAATGTTAAAATGAAAGAGGACACCAGTGAAAATGTTGAATTTGCAATAAAGCTTCAAGGAGATGTTTTAGTTCCTGTTGATAGTCATTTTCCAGTAGAAAAATTCAAAGCAATTACTGATGGTCATGACGCGCAAGACAAAAGGGCTGTAGCAGATGCTAGAGCAAAATTAGCCTCAGCGTTTAAAGCAAAAGCTAAAAGTGTTAATGAAAAATATATTGTTCCACCAAAAACTACTGATTTTGCAATCGTATATGCTCCTACAGAAAGTTTATACAAAGAGTTAACTGAATACCATGATCCAAGTACAAAAGAATTATTAACTCAAGAGTTAATGAAAAAATATAAAGTTGTAATATGTGGACCTAATACTCTTTCTGCTTACTTACAGTCTTTACATATGGGATTTCAATCATTGAAGGTACAAAAAGGTGCAACAGAAATTTATAATCATTTAAAAACAATCAGTACAAGATTTTCTAAACATTTTGACAACATAATAGTTCTTAGAAAAAAATTAGAAGATGCTATGGGAGTTGTTGATAAATTTGGAACGGATGCAAGATCAATTTCAAGAACCTTAGAAAATATTAAAGATCCCGAGCAGGTTGAGAAAGCTGTACAAACTGAAAACGTAGAAAAATTTGTTGAACGAAATAGGCAGCTTAAAAATTAATTTCTTTTTTTCCTTAATAACGTCTATAAGAAATCTCATGCAGTGGAATCAAAAATATGATTATCCAAAATCATCAAGAGCAACAGTTGATGGCATTAGAAGATACTTATTAGGGGAAACAAAATTACCAAGTGTCACTTCAATTTTAGATGCAACTCGATCTGAAGAAGATAAAGCAGCATTAGCAAATTGGAGAGAAAGAACTGGGCAAAAAGAGGCTGAGGCAATTACAAAAGCAGCAAGTAGTAGAGGTTCTCAAATGCATAACTATTTAGAGTCTTATTTACTTGGAAGAGAAAATCTAAGTTTTTTTGAAGATAACGAACAATACAAATTAATGGCTAAAGAGATTATAGAAAAAGGTTTGAAAAATAGATTGGATGAAATTTGGGGTGTTGAATGCACTCTTTATTACCCAGAGAAGTATGCAGGTACTGCTGATTGTGTTGGAGTTTATGAAGGAAAAGAAACAATAATTGATTTTAAACAAAGTAATAAACCTAAAAAGGCTGAATATATAGACTCATGGCTTCTTCAAACAAGTGCATATTCATTAGCACATAACATTGTGTATAACTCCAATATCACTTCTTGTGTAATTTTGGTTTGCACAGTAGATAAATTATTCCAAGAGTTTAAAATTCAAGGGCATGATTTAATTGTTTATCAAAATTTATTTTTGGGAAGATTAAAAAAATTTAATGAACTATCGGACTTAACTTAGGATTTTATGGATAAAATAGTAATTTACGATACAGAAACAACAAATAGTACAATTTGGGGCTCAATAATAGAAGTAGGTGCTGTAGTTGTTGATAAAAACTTAAAAGAAATTGGTAAGCTAAATATTCGTGGCAGAATGCCCGAGGGTGAGGTTCCAAGTGCAAAGGCCTTATTAGTTAATTCAACAAGTATTGATTTACTTACTAAAGGCAATTACTCGCATTACGATTTTTTAGGCGCAGTAGAGAATTTTTTCTCCAAAGCTGGTCCAGCATTATTTATGGGTTGGAGTAACTTAAATTTTGATAGACGAATGTTTCATTTTAATTTTTTTAAAGGGAATAGATATCCTTACATTACACATTCATCACCCAATAAAGAACATGACGGTTTACATGTGGCAAGAGTAGCACAAACCTTGAATCCTGAAACATTAAAGACTGAATTAACAGAAGCTGGAAATGAAAGTCTAGCTTTAGAAGGTTTAGCTAGACAACAAGGATTTGATACATCTCAACAACACACTGCTTATCATGATGCATTCACAAGCTTAAAAATTCTAAGAATTATAAAAGACAAACATAAAGACAATTGGGAAAATTTTTTAAGTACATCCACAAAAAATAGCGTTGAAACTATCTTAAAAAGTGAGGGGATTTATTCAATTTTTGAAAATGTTAAAGGAAAAAATATGATGTATCTTGTTTCTACACTACATCCAGATCATTGTTTTCATCCATCATATGCATCTTGGGGATATTTATTTGATTTAAGAAGAGATCCTGAACCCTTGTTAAATTTATCAATAAATGATCTTAAAGTTTATTTAAAAAAGTTTAGTCCAAAAGCACTTAGAGTAATCAAAACCAACAAAGCTCCTGTAGTTTTAGATAAAAAGTTTGCATTAAAAGAGAAGGCATATGCTGACTTAGATTTAGAAACAATCCAGAAAAGAGCAAAAATGGTTAGAAATAGTGAAAAGTTTTGTAAAAATATTCAAATCATTAATAGAGAGGCCGCTGAAGAAAAAGCTCAAACTCAAACCCAGGAAGATCTGTTACCTGAAGAAACTTTATATGAAAAATTCATTCCCAATAAAGACACCCAATTATTTAAAACTTGGCATAGTTCTTCTTGGGAAGATAAATTAAGAATGTTGGATAAGTTTCAAGATAAAAGATGTAGTTGGTTTGGGCAAAAAATTATTTATCAAGAAGCACCGCATATTTTGCCACCAGATTTATATAAAAATATAAAAAGTGAAATTGCTAGACGAATTTTAAGCAAAAATAGAGAAAAGTGGCAAACTATAGGAATGGCCTATCAAGAAATTGATACCTTAAGAGATCAAGCATCAAATCGAGATGATGAAGAGGAACTAAAAAAATTAGATGAAATAAATGAATTTATTATGTCTATAGAAAAAAAATATGAAATTGCCTAGTTGACTTTAAGGCTCTAATTAATAGAAAGGAAATATGCTTACAAATTTTAAAGACGAAGATTTTGATACTAAAATTAAAAATGAAGATGTTTCAGTCATCCAGTTTTCAGCTGAGTGGTGTGGTCCATGTAAGGCACTAAAACCAGTAATGGATAAGTTATCTGATGAATATAAAGATAAGGCTGGTTTCTATTATGCTGATGTTGAAGATGGTGGAATAAATACCGGAAGTGCAGCAGGTATCAGAGGTGTTCCAACAGTTATTATCTATAAAAAAGGTGTTGAAGTAGATAGAAAAGTTGGTGGAGTTCCCGAAAGTCACATGAAGGAATTTTTAGATAAAAATATCTAATTTAAATTTAAAACTTCACCCGCAAGATATAACGATCCAGTAATTAGTATTATATCGTTTTCTTTTACTGGGATTGACTTGATAGCCTCCTCAATACTTTTTTTATAATTAACATTTTCGAAGCCATTAAGCTTATCTTGTAGCTCTTTTCCTGCAATTGAATTAGGTTGATTGGGTATATCTATTGTTGTCAGCGTAGCAATATCCTTAAAGAAACTCATATATTCTTTATGATCTTTATTTGCCATCATCCCGAGAATAATATGTTTTTCACAATCTAAACTTTCCAAATATTCATTTAGTACTTTTGCACCCAGAGGATTATGAGAACCATCAACAAAAAGTTGATGATTTTTTACAAGATCCTTAAGTTTGCCAGATTTAATTTCTTGTAATCTTGCAATACAATTTATTTTTAAAATACCTTTTTTAATGTGGTCATCTTTAATTTTTAAGTCTTTCAAAATTCTTAGGGTCGCAATTGCTGTTGAGATATTTTCTAATTGAAATTGACCTTTAACATTTGGCATAGGTAATTTTATTCCACCAAATTGATCTTCATAATAAAAGAAGTCATTTTCTTGCATTGTAAAACTATAATTTTCATTATGGAAAAACTTATTTGATCTATTATTTGATATTGTTTTTTTAATATTTTCTTTGATTTTATTAGTACTTTGTTTTGCAACTATAATATTTGAGTTTAAAAGGCTTGATGTTTTCTCAAAAATAATTTTTTCAACAGTTTGTTCATTTTCAGGTAGCCAATCTAAATGATCAAGTCCAATAGATGTAACGACGCTAGCAAGGTTATTTTTTAAAATATTAGTAGCGTCAAATCTAAAGAATAATCCACTTTCAATTAAATTTATATTATCTGGGTATTGAGATGCTTTTAAAAAATAAGCCGCAGTCAGTATTTCAAAAAAAGTAATTGGTTCACCACTGTTAGTTTCTTCAATTTCTTCAAGTAAATTTGCTAAATCTTCATCATTCAATTCTTCATTATTAAAAACAAACCTTTCATTGATACTTTTGATATGAGGACTAGTGTAGATATTACAATTGAAATTTGCTTCCTTTAAAATAGAAAACATTGCTTGGATTGTTGAATACTTTCCATTAGTACCAACAATTGAAATTGCTTTGATTTTATCTTGAGGGTTGCCAAATTTTTTGCAGAGACTTTGAATACGATCTAGACTTAAATCTATTTCTTTAGGATGCAGCTCTTGTAAGCGGCTGATTATCTTCTGAAGTTTCATTTTGTTCAGCACTTATATCAGAATTTTTCTTTAACAATATTGATAATAAGGTTCCAATTTTAGATGCAAGATCTTTACGCTCAACAATTAAATCGACAAAACCAGTTTTTTCAACATATTCACTTTTCTGAAAACCTTCAGGAAGTTCTTCTTTAACAGTTCCTTGAATTACTCTTGCACCTGCAAAAGCAATTAAAGCACCTGGTTCAGCAATATGTATGTCTCCTAGCATTGCGTACGATGCAGTAATACCCCCAGCTGTAGGATCTGTTATGCAAACTAAATATGGAAGTCCATTTTTCTTCAACTCATTAATTGCAAGTGTTGTTCTTGTCATTTGAGATAATGAAATTAAACTTTCCATCATTCTCATTCCTCCACCAGCACTAATACATAAAAAAGGTGTTTGATTTTCTATGGCATGTTGTATTCCATATAAAAAAGCCTCACCTTCTGCTGCTGCCATTGAAGCTCCTAAAAAATCAAAATCAGAAGCTACAGCTGTAATTTTAATATTATTAATAGTTCCAGAGGCAACCATCATTCCACATTCTAATCCTGTTTTTTTTCGGGCACTTTTCAATCTTTCTTTGTAAGGTTTGGAGTCTGTCCAATTTAGTGGATCGTCTTTTGGTATTGGAGTCTTGAAAATTTCATAATTATTTTTTCCAAACAAAATATCAAACCTTTGATGTGGTTTTATTCTATGATGGCGTTTACAATCCGGACATACCCACAAGTTTTCCTCTAAATCTTTTTTTAAAATTGGACCCTTGCAACATGACGTCCAATCACTTTTTGCAATATCTTCTTTTGTAGCTCTATCTCGTATAGCAGTTTTAATTTTTTCACCTGCTTTAATAATTTTAGTTATCCAGTTCATTGAATTTTATTTCTTAATCTCTTAACGATATTAGTAACATTTGTGACAGCATTTTGTCTTTTTTCAATTGATTTAGAGATTTCCTTGCAAATTGCACTACCAACCACCAAACCATCAGCTTTTTTAAGAGGTTGGATAGTTTTTTCTGTAATTCCAAAACCAATAACAACATTTTTTGATTTATTTTGTTTTTTTATTTTATTGTATTTTTCTAATATTTTCTTCGGGGATACTTTAAGCTTTCCACCTGTGGTAGATAACATACTTATATAATAAATCATATCGTGCGAGTCTCTTATAATTTTTTTTAGTCTTATCTGGGACGTAGTTGGTGAAATCAATTGAATAAAATTAATTCCTTTTTTTTTACATTTTGATGCAAAACTTTTATTTTCAGGATAAGGTAAATCAACAACTATTAAACCATCAACTTTTGATTTTTTGCATCTTTCTAAAAATTTATTTTCATTATATTGATAGATCATATTGTAATAACCCATCAGTATTATTGGCTTATTTTTTTTTATTTTTTTGAAATTTTTTGCAATTGAAAATACATCATTAATTTTGATACCATTTTTAATTGCCCGGTAAGCACTTGTTTGTATTTGTCCTCCATCAGCTATGGGAGTGTTGTGTGGAAAACCTAATTCACAAATATCTGCATAATTTGAAATTGACTTTAATATTTCTAAAGATTTTTTTTTTGTATTATCTCCAGCCACAGTATACGTCAGTAAAGCTGGTCTATTATCTTTTTTAACGGCTGAGAAAGCTTTGCTGATCAATGAATTCATTAATTTTTACCTAACCTTTCTCTTAAGATATCTCTATCTTTTTTAGCATCACCACAAGAATTAACAATTATGATTGTGTCTTTACTTAATTTTGGGGCAATTTTTATTGCCTCAGCAAATGCATGACTAGGTTCTAAACTTGGATTAAGTTTTTCAAATTTGGTTACCATCACATGTGCTTTAAGCGCTTCTTCATCAGTTGCATAAGTGTATCTTGCTCGTTTTGTATCTTTTAAAAAACAATGTATTGGACTTACGCCTGGATAATCTAATCCAGCACTAATTGATTCAGTGTTATTTATTTGACCTTCATTGTTTTGACAAACATAAGAAGCTGCACCATGTAAAATTCCAATTTTAGCATTTCTACTTAAAGGAGCAGCATGGAGTTTAGATTTTTTTGGACCTCCAGCCTCTACACCAACTAATTCTATTTGAGATTTATTAAAATCTATAAATTCACTCCAAAAACCATATGCTGAACTCCCACCACCCACACAATTAATTAATTTAATTTTTTTTGGAATTTTTTTGAATTTTTGTTTAATTTGTATTTTCAGTTCTCTTGAAATTTGTGCTGTACTCCATCCACAAATTTTTACAAATATATTTGGACCAACTGTACTTCCAACGCACATGTGTGTAGAGTCACAATTTGATACCCAATATCTCATACACTCACTGACTGCATCTACTAAGGTTTGACTTCCCGAATATACAGGAACTATTTCAGCACCGTTTTTTCTCATAGCATCACAATTTGGTTTTTGTCTTTTAATGTCTTTTGCACCCATGAAAATTTTACATTTGAGACCAAATTTCTTTGCAGCCATACTTAACATTTTACCAGCATAACCAGCTCCAGTGTCACCAACTATATATTTTTTCCCCATTGCCTTGCAAATTAATGCATGAACAGTTGCATTGTATATTTTGTGGGCACCACCATTAGCTTCTGATACAACCTTGGCCCATATTTGAGCACCACCCAAATGATTAGATAAATTTTCTAATTTTACAAATGATGTGGGTGATCCTATGTAATTCTTAAAGTAATAATCTCTTTTTTTTATAAATTTCTTATTATTTCTTAGTTTTGAAAACTCTTGTGCTAGATCCTCCACAGGTTTTTTTAAAGTTTCAGGAATAAAACTTCCTCCAAATTTACCACCCCAAAAACCATAACGATCATGCTGATCAATTAGAGGAATTTTTTTTTTAAGTCTCATTTTTTAATTTATTTAAATTGTTTAAAAAAATATTTATTTTGGATTTATCTTTTAATCCAGAAGTTTCAAGGCCTCCAGATAAATCTAAATAATTGGCAATTTTCTCATAATTTTTTAGATTATCATTGAATTTTATATTACCAGCTAGCATTATTTCCTTGTTTAATTTGATATTTTTAATCAAGTCATGATCAAAGCTATGACTTTTTTCGTAACCTTTACTATCAAATAAATACATATCTGTTACGTCAGAAAATAATTTATGCTTAAGAACATCAGATTCATATTTTATTGTTAAAGCTGTAATAATTTTTTTTTGATATTTTTTTTTTATATTTCTAATTATATCAGGAGCACAGTCATACAATTGATAATAATCAAAAGGTAAATTTTTTATCCTTTCTAATATTTCTTTATTGGGTTTTACCAAAACAGCCACAAATTTACTTTTATTTTTCTTAACATTTAATAATTTTTTTAAATCATTGAGTCCGACATATCTTGAGCTCTTTGGATAATTACAAATAAATCCAACAAACTTGGGTGGATATGGATGATTTACAATAAAATTTAAAATATGTGAGTCTGTGATTCCACAAATTTTACAATCTTTGATCATTAATTTAAATGATCTATCAGTCTTTTTGTATTGTTTTTTATATTGCCCTTAGTGAGAGATCTTCCCATTACAATACCTGATACTAAATTTTTAAATGCCTTTTTAGGAGTCATAATTCTTAATTGATCATTAGAATTATCTCCAGGGAGTCTAATTCCTGGCGTAATAATTAGTAAGTTTTTGAATTTTTTTCGAACTATCATTGCTTCTTTTGCAGAGCAAACTATTCCATCACATCTAGATTTTTTTATAAGATCAGTTTGTTTTAAAACTAATTGATCAATTTTTTTTGTATGCCCTATTTGTTTTAAAGATTTATTGTTAAGGCTTGTTAAAACTGTAACACCTAATATTTTCATATTTTTATTAGTTTTTTTTACTTTTTTTTTTACTGCTTTAAGCATTTCTAGGCCACCGTTTGCATGCACTGTTATATACTTACATCTCTTTAAATCTTTTAAACTATCAATTGCAGATAAAGCTGTTTGGGGAATATCGTTTATTTTTAAATCCAACCAGAAATCACATTTTATGTTTTCTAAGAATTTTCTACCTTGCTTTGAGTAAAAAAATTGAAGACCAAATTTTGGAATTATTTTAAGTTTATTTGTCTTGGTTTGATTAATTATTTTCTTTATTTTATTTATATTTGAAGTATCGCATGCAACAAAAATTTTTTTATTCTTCATAATTTATTTTTTTAAACAAGTCTTTCGACATTTTAAAGTGAATAGTTTTCTTCTTAGGTGTATTGACCTTTTCCCCAGTTCTTGGATTTCTTGATATCCTTTCCTTTTGTATATTTGTAGAAAAAACACCAAAACCCCTTAGCTCAACTCTATCACCTCTTTTTAAAGCTCTTTTAATTTCGGTAAGAATTATATTTGTGAATTTTTCTAAGTCTTTTTTTAAAAAGTTTGGATAATTTTTAGAAAGTTGTTTTAGAAGCTTTGATTTTACAACAGCCAAGTTAAATCTTTTTAAATTATTCTTTATCTTCTTCTTTTTTTTTTAGATCTTCTGATAACGATGAAAATGGTAAATTTTTTCCAGAACCTTCGGATCCATATTTTTCTAAAGCTTCTTTCTTCTCGATTTCTTCAAGAAGCTTTATGCTCAATGAAGCTTTTCTTTTTTCCAAATCTAGTTCAGCAATCGCACAATCTAGCTTTTCGCCTCCCGTCCATCTACTAGGTCTGGCATCAGCGGCATTTATAGCTATAGCAGATTTTTTAATTTGAAAATCCATATCACAGCCCTCTGGTCTCACTATTAAGCCTTTATTGTCTGTAGACATAACTTTTACTGTTATAGTCTGATTCTTGCTTTTATTTTTAAACCATTCAAAAGGATCAGGTTGAGTTTGTCTTAAACCAACTCTAATCTTTTGCTCTGTTGGTTTAATCTCTAATACTTTAACTTTAATTTTTTCACCTTTTTTATATTTTGCTAATTCTTCCTCTCCATTGCTTGCATAAGTTAAATCGTTACAATGTAAAAAAGCATCAATGTCTAAATCTCCCATTTTAACAAACAATGAATATTCATTTTTGTTGGCAATCTCACCTTCAACAATACTTCCAATTGGATATTTTTTCTCAAATGTTTCAAACGGATTTTCTTTTGTCAATCTATGTGATATTGCTACTCTTCTTTTTTCTTTATCGATCTCTGTTATAACACAGTCAATTTCATCACCAACTTTAAACATTTTTTTTGTAGAGATATTTTTCTTTGTCCAGCTTAATTCACTTGAATGAAGCAAAGTAGTTAACCCCGGTTCAAGTTCACAGAACGCTCCAAAGTCCATCAGCTTTACAACTTTCACCTTATAAATTTTATTAAGTTCATAATTCTCAATATGTTGAAATGGATCTGGAGATAGTTGTTTTACAGAACAACCGACTTGAAGTTTTTCCTTATCCACACTGATAACTTTTAGGTCATGTTTTTCACCTATATTAAACACTTCATCAGGATGGTTTACTCTTGAGTAAGAAATTTCTTGCAAGTGTACCAACACATCAAGTTCACCATTTACATTAAAGAAACAACCAAAACTGCTGTAACCCTTAACTTCTGCACCTTTAATAATATCTCCAACTTTGTATTTTTCTATAATTTTAGCTTTATCCTCTTTTTTGAAAGATGAAATAATTTCTCTTCTAGATACACATGCGTTTCCTCTTACTTTATCTAATTTAATTAGAGCAAATTTTTGTGGCTCATTCATTAAGTGGCTTATGTCTTTTAACGGCTTATCACTTATTTGAGAACCAGGAAGAAACATTAATGATCCAGTTTCAATATGTTCTACAATACACCCTCCTTTACATTTAGATGTAATTTTTCCCATAATAGGTTTATTGTTTTCATAAGCTTCAACTAGTTTGTCCCAACCTTTTATTTTTTGAGCCTTACTTGCAGAAACTAAAACTTCACCGTTTCTATCTTCAATTTTCTCAAGTAAAACCGCTATAGTTTCACCTAATTTTATTTTATCAGTTAATCCCATGCTTTTAAGTTCATTAATATCTAGAACTGGTTCAGATTTAAGTCCTTCGACAAGCAAAAATACGAATTTTTCTGTAATCTTAGTTATCTTTCCTTCTATTATTTTGCCTTCTTCTATCTGTACTTTTGAGAGTTGACTATTTAAAAGTTTTTCAAATTCCTGAGAAGCAGGAGTTGTTAGCTCTTTGAATATTTCCATTTATTATCTAATTTTAACCTATATATTATTAATTTTAAAACATGCCCTTTTAGTAAGGTTTCCCACATTAATCAATAGTGAATTTTTTTTTCTTTAATTGCAAATTTCTCTTTTAAAGCCTCTATTATCCTTGTTTTTTAATAGCTTTTTATAAATCATAAATTAACATTGACCTCCTTTAATGAAAACAAACTTTTAATTTAAAGATATTTAATATTTTAAATCAAAGAATTTAAATATTTAGTAACATCAAGATGATATGGTTTCCACAAAAGTTTTGATTTTCGTATTTGTAGGGAAATAGATTAAAATATTAAATACTTTTTTTATTTTAAGAATTTTTTAGTTGTCTTATAATCTTCAGAAAACTAGGAAATGACGTTATAGAAGAATTTTTGTCATGTATTTCCCATTTCCCACCAAATGTTAGTGCTGCAATGACACATGTCATAAATATTCTATGATCTTTCAAATAATTCTTAATTACAATTTTTTTATCTAGTTTTAAATTAGGATTTCCAAATATTTTAATAGAACTTTCAGTTAAAATATTTTTTACACCCATTAAATTTAAAATTTTTGACCCCCATTTTAATCTTGGACTTTCTTTTTTGTTAAGCTCTGATAAATCTTTGAAATATGATGTACCATTAGCTTTTGCAGCAGCTAAAAATATAATTAAAAATTCATCAATAGCTCCACTGTTATATTTCACAGGACAATTTATAGATCTTAGTTTTTTGGTGCTTTCAACTTTTATATCAGCATTAATTTCTCCCTTGTATAATTTTTTATTTTTAATTTTTATATTAACACCCATTTTTTTTAAGATAGAAATAATACCTGTTCTAGTTGGATTAATGTTAACATTTTTTAAAGTTAGTTTAGAGTTTTCTGATAGAGCTGTTAAAACTATAAAAAAAGCACTTGAGCTTATGTCGGCAGGAATATTGTAATTTAATTTATCAATTTTACTTATTTTTTTAATTTTTATGTAATCATAGTTATTTTTAGAATAGACCTTAATTGGGATATTGAGATATTTGCAAAGTAATTCTGTGTGGTTTCTTGATTTTTTTGCTTTGATAGTAGTTTCTCCATTTGATTTGAGTGCACCTAAGATAACAGCACTTTTACATTGGGCTGAACCTTTTTTTTCTAAAAAGTTAATTGATTTAAGTTTTGTAGATCCTTTTATTATTAATGGAAGTGTTAAATTATCTTTTAATTTAAATTTTGCTCCAAATTTAGTTAGAGGGTCAGCTATTCTTTTGAAATCTCTTTTTGATAAACTGTTGTCACCAATAATTTTAATTGGATAAGGTGTATCTATTATTGCTCCAAGAATTAATCTTCCAAGTGTTCCAGAATTTTGAGCATTAATTATTATATTTTTTTTATATTTATATCCATTAATACCTTTACCGAAGATTTTACATACATTTTTTTTTACTATTACTTTTATTCCCAATTTTCTTACTGCTTTTATTGAAGCAATAACATCATCAGACATCAGTAAATTTTTTGATGTAGAAATACCACTGCCAAGAGATGAAAATAAAACCCATCTTATACTTAAGCTTTTATCTCCACTAACCTGAATTATATTATTAAAAGATTTTATTTTTTTTTTAATTACTAGTGAGTTTGGCATTAAATTTTTTAATTAAATTTAAAACTATCGCCAAAGTAAGCATTCTGAGCATTAGCGTCTTTTACTAAATTTGAAGGTGTATTTTGAGCAATAATTTTACAATTACTTAATATCATTGCAACATCTACACATGCTAATAGATCTCTAGCTTGGTGATCACATATGCAAATTGTAATTTTATTTTCTTGTTGTAAAGTTACAATAATTTCTTGTAACATTTTTATTGTTAATACGTCTAATGCAGCAAAGCATTCATCTAGAAGTAAAACTTTTGGATCACTTAACAATGATAATGCTATAACTAATTTTTTTTTTTGACCTCCGGATAAAAATTTAGCTTTGATATTGCTAACATTTTCTAATTCAAATCTTGATAATAAATAATTAATTTTGTCGTTAATTAATTTTTTATTATCAATGACTATTTCTCCAATAGCTTTCATATTATCAAAGAGTGTAAGATCATTAAAATATCCACCATATTGTGGAACATAGCCAACTTTAAATTTTTTTGTTCTCAAATAAATTGGATAATCTGTAACATTTTCGTCATTAATTTTTATTTTACCATTAATTGGTTTAATTAAACCAGTTATCAGATTGAAAATTGTAGATTTTCCTACACCGTTAGGTCCAAGCATACCAAAAATTTGACCTTCATTAATTTTAAAATTGATATTATCTAAAATTAATCTATTTCCGTAAGACAGAGAAACATTTTCAAATTCAATAATTGAATTTGTTTTTTTAAATGATTTAATTCTAAATTTTTTAATTACAGCCATTAATCTAAGCTTTTTATGTTAACCTTTTTATTAGTTTCATGCATGAAAATTTTTGTATCTTTTGTTTCGATATTTATACTAATTGTGTCAGATTTTAAAATGTTTTCAGAGTTGTTGTAAATAACATTTTTTGAGATAATCATTGAATTCCTGCCTATAGAAAAATCTGCATAATCAGCAGTAATTTTATTATTTAAGTATTTAATAATCACGTTTTTTGAAAATATTGTGTTATAATTATTAATATTATATTTTCCAAAATTAGAAGTCACTGTTACATTTTCAGAATTATCTAACTTAATTAATGCATTTACGTCAGTTAAATATATAACATTGCTATTAGTAATATCGATCTCACCTTTTTCTGCATTAATAATATATTCATTACCTTTTGAATCTTTTGATGTGTAATTAACTCCGTTGATAATATTAGAACTATAATTTTCTTCTTTGGTATCAATTTCAACTTTATTAAATTCTTTTTTATTTTTGTTAATATTAAAATATAGTAAAACAAAAACAATTATCGAGGCAACTATGATTAAAAAAATTTTTACATATTTTTTCATCAATTTAATTTATATTAAATTGTAAAATATTATGAATATGAACTATACCTATAGTTTTTAGTCGATCTTTTTTTTCATATACTACTAAAGAAGTAATCTTTTTTTCGTTCATTAGCGAAAGAGCCTTTGCTGCAAGTGCATTTTTTTCAATACCTATAGGATTTTTAGTCATTATTTTACTTACTTTCGCTGAATGAATATTGTGATTTTTTTGATTAAATCTTCTTATTTGACCATCAGTTATAATACCTTTTGTTTTTTTTTTACTATTTTGAACCACTAAAACTCCTAATTTTTTTTTACTTAAAATTTTAATTGCTTCTTTCATATCTAAGCTATCTTTAACAAATGGTATATCATTTCCAGTTAGCATTAGGTCTTCAACAGTTTTAAGCTGCGCTCCTAAGTTACCACCAGGGTGTAATTTTTTGAAATCCATTTTATTAAACTTTTTAAGCTTCATGGCAGCAATTGCCAAAGCGTCACCTAAGGCAAGTTGAGCTGTTGTGCTCGAGGTAGGAACAATTCCT
>CACHPE010000002.1 GCA_902581605.1 uncultured Pelagibacteraceae bacterium
GCTTTTAAAATTCATTTGGAAGGCAAAATAAAAGAAGCCCAAATAATTTATTTAAAATTAGTAAAAAAAACAGAAAAAAAACACAATTTATTTTTTTTACTTGCAACAACGTATTTGCAAACAGAAGACTATGAAAAAGCAATAAATTTTTTTAATAAGTCAATTGATATTAAATCTAATTTTGCAGATGCTTACAATAATAGAGGAATAGCGTTATACAATTTGAAAATGTATCACGAGTCTATTGAAGATTTTAATAGAGCAATAAAATTAAAAGAGAATTACTTTGATGCTCATTTAAATAAGGGAATATCGTTAAGAAGTTTAAAAAAATATGAAGAAGCAATTCAATGTTATCAAAATTGTATAAAACTCAAAAGTCATGATGCAAAAATATATAATAATCTTGCAAATGTATTTATAGAACTTGGCAATTACGATAAAGCTTTAAAATCTTTTAATAAAGCCATTCATTTAAATAAAAACTATGCAGAAGCTTATTTTGGAAGGGGTAAGCTATTTTCTTTAAATAAACACCCTAAGCTTGCAATAAAAGATTTTGAAAACACGATTAAGATTAAAGATGATTTTGATTTTTTATATGGTCATTTAATTCATACAAAAATGAGGATTTGTGATTGGAGTAATTATGAATCTTTAATAAAAAAAATTGTAAATGGAGTCAAAATTAATAAGAAAATGATAGACCCTTTTTGTTTTTTATCATTAATAGATGATCCAAAAAAACATAGGGTTGCGTCTGAGCTTTCTTTTAATAAACAAACAGAATTACAGTCCTCAATTAAAAACTTCAGTCAATTAAATAAAATTAAGATAGGATATTTTTCAGGAGATCTTTGCGACCATGCTTTTTTGCATTTAACCCTAGATATATTTAAGCATCATGATAAATCCAAATTTGAGGTTTATGCTTTTTATTCTGGATTAAAAGAAGACAAATGGACAGAGAAAGCAAAGGGATATTTTGATAAATTTTTTAATGTTTCAAATCTAAACGGTGAAGAAATTGCAAATTTAAGTCGTAAAAATCAAGTAGACATAGCAATTAATTGCTCTGGGCACACAGAATATAATCAGAATGAAGCTTTTAATTATCGCGTATCATCAATTCAAGTTAACTACCTTGGGTATCCAGGAACTATGGGAGATAAATGTCATGATTATATAATAGCTGACAAGTTTGTCTTACCAAAAGAAGAAGCGTCAAATTATACAGAAAAAATTTTATACCTTCCTAATTGCTATCAAGCTAATCGATCCAAAATACCTATTGCCGGTTCTACCTTGTCAAAAAAAGATTTTGGATTACCAGAAGGTGTTTTTATATTCGGTTGTTTTAATAACTCTTATAAAATTAATCCTGAAATTTTTGATACCTGGATGAAAATTTTAAAAAGAAATAAAAATAGTGTACTTTGGCTTTTGAACACCGATGATTGCTCTAAAAACTTGATTAAAGAGGCTATTAAAAAAAAATTAAACCCAAAAAGAATTATTTTTTGTGAAAGAGCTTCGGTTGAAATTTACCATTCAAGATTTAAATTTATAGATTTGTTTCTTGATACATATCCATATAACGCCCACACAACTGCGAGCATCGCTATTAGAATGGGTGTTCCAATTATTACTATGTCGGGAAGATCATTTGCATCTAGAGTTGCGGGTAGCATACTGTCAACTGTTGGACTTAACGAATTAATTACAAAAAATAGCAAAGAGTATATTGAGCTTGCTTTAAAGATTTCTAAGGACGAAAATAAATTCAAAAAGTTAAAAAGTCATTTATCAAATTCTTTAAATACTGACAAATTATTTAACAGCAAAAAATTTACTAGAGATTTAGAAAATATTTTTATTAATTTAATAAATAAAAAGGCTAAGTAGGTCTATTCATTGAATTAAAAAACTCAGCATTATTTTTAGTGTCTTTTAATTTCGAATTAATAAATTCAATAGCATCCATTGTTCCCATTGGAGCAATTATTCTTCTTAAAACATTCATTTTTTGCAGATCATTTTTGTCAAATAAAAGCTCTTCTCGTCTCGTACCTGACTTTGTTATATCAATAGCTGGATATATTCTTTTATCTGCGATTTTTCTGTCTAGTATTGTTTCGCTATTACCTGTTCCTTTGAACTCCTCAAAAATCACTTCGTCCATTCTGCTTCCTGTATCAATTAAAGCTGTAGAAATAATTGTTAATGAACCACCTTCTTCAATATTTCTTGCTGCACCAAAAAATCTTTTAGGTCTCTGGAGTGCATTTGCATCAACACCACCAGTTAAAACTTTCCCCGAACTAGGTATCACTGCATTATAGGCTCTTCCTAATCTAGTTATAGAATCTAATAAAATGATAACATCTTTTTTATGTTCAGTTAATCTTTTAGCTTTTTCAATAACCATTTCAGCCACTGCTACGTGCCTTTGGGCTGGTTCATCGAAAGTAGAGCTAATTACTTCACCTTTTACTGTTCTTTGCATGTCTGTTACTTCTTCTGGACGTTCGTCAATCAGTAGTACCATAAGATAACACTCTGGGTAATTTTTAGCTATTGAGTTTGCAATACTTTGCAAAATCATTGTCTTTCCAGCTTTAGGTGGAGAAATTATTATTGATCTTTGACCTTTTCCAATTGGGCTAACAAGGTCAATTAACCTTGGGGTAAGGTCTGTTTTTTTCTCAACTTTTGTTGTTTCAACCTCCATAACTAATTGTTTATTAGGATATAGTGGCGTCAAGTTATCAAATGCAATTTTATGTCTAGCCTTTTCAGGTTCTTCAAAATTTATTTTACTTACCTGCAATAATGCAAAATATCTTTCTCCCTCTTTAGGTGCTCTAACTGGTCCTTCAACAGTGTCTCCGGTTCTGAGTCCAAATTTTCTAATTTGACTTGGACTTACATAAATATCATCTGGTCCTGGAAGATAATTTGACTCCATGGCTCTAAGAAAACCAAAACCATCTTGCAACAATTGCAAGACACCCACGCCTGTAATTTCCTCTTGTTCGGCAACTTTCTTAAGAATAGCAAAAAGTATTTCTTGTTTTCTTAGCGTGCTAGCATTTTCTATACCAAGCTCTTCTGCTTGAGTAATGAGCTGTTCAGATGATTTTAGTTTTAGTTCTTGAATGTTCATGATTAATTTTTTGATAAGGACTTATCAGATATGAGTAATATATATACTGCTGTTATTATTTCAACCCTAGATTGGCTTAAAAATAGCTAAAAATACAACAATAATTAGTATAACCGTAGGTATTTCATTAATGATTCTAAAAAATTTTGCAGATCTTGTGTTTGTAGAATTTTTTAAAGCAACAAGACATTTTCCTAAATAGTCATTGTATGCCGATAACAATATCACCAAGACAATCTTTATTTGAAACCAAAATTGAGAGAAAATATGTATTCCATTGAGATAAATTAAAGCTAATCCAAAGACCCAAGTAAAAATCATTGCTGGTCGCATAATGTAAAAAAACAATCTTTTTTCCATCACTTCAAATATATCGGTTGCTTCTTTTTTCTCTTTGTTTTCAACATGGTAAACAAAAATTCTAGGCAAATATAAAAGACCAGCCATCCAAGAAACAACAGCAATTAAATGTAAGGATTTGAATAATAAATACGAATTCATGTGTCAGATATTTCTTTCAATTAAAGACTTTAATAAAATGATATGATCATTGTTATCATTTAGACATGGGACCATATCGAAATTTTCTCCTCCTGAATTTAAAAAACTTTCTTTAGCTTGTATTTGTATTTCCTCTAAAGTCTCTACACAATCAGATGCAAACCCTGGACAGATTGTAAGAACATTTTTAACGCCCTCTTTGGGAAGGCTTTCTAAAGTTTTATCCGTATATG
Source organism: uncultured Pelagibacteraceae bacterium (assembly GCA_902581605.1). Lineage (GTDB taxonomy): Bacteria > Pseudomonadota > Alphaproteobacteria > Pelagibacterales > Pelagibacteraceae > Pelagibacter. The sequence goes on from CACHPE010000002.1 coordinate 3,901, forward strand.
GTTGCAGCCATTGTTGTGGGCCAAATCTTGATTGGAATGTGGTTTTAATTTTAATTGAACTAAATTTTTCTGAAATCAGTCTTGTCGTTTTATGACAATAACAATGATAGGGATCGCCTTTATCAAAATATTTTTTTGGTATCCCGTGATAAGAGGCTATAATTAAATCTGGTTTCCAGCTTATATCATTTATTTTTTTATTAATCGAATTAACAAGTGCATCAATGTAAAGTGAATCAGATTCATAATGAGGAATTATTTTTAAAGACGGTTGCCATCTCATTTTCATTAAAGTTCTGTATACCTCGTCACAAACTGTAGCAGTTGTGGCTGCTGCATATTGTGGATAAAGAGGAAGTATTACTAGGTTTTCACAGCCCATTTGATGCAATTTATAAATCTTGCTCTTAATGCTGGGATTTCCATACCTCATTGCAAAGTCTATAATAATATTTTCTTTTGATAATAAATTTGAAATTTTCTCACTTTGCTTTCTTGTATAATAAAGAAGTGGAGAAATATTTTCTTCTTTCATCCAAATTTCCTTATAAGCTTTAGCAGTTTTAGAAGGTCTAAAATTTAAAATAAACAAATTTAAAATTATTTGCCAAACTATTGGATTTACCTCGATAACTCTTCTATCAGAGAGAAACTCTTTTAAATATTTTCTTATATCAAACCAATTAGTGGAATCAGGTGTACCAAGATTGATTATGAGTACACCTGTTTTGCCATATTTTATTTGCGGGTGGTTTTTTTCAATCATTTAAAATCTTTTACAATTTTAATTAAGTTTTCAACCATTTCTGGATTTGTTTCGGGCAGAATACCATGACCAAGATTAAATATATATGGATGATCTCGGAAAATTTCTAAATATTTAGAGGCCTCTTTTTTTAATTTTTCTTTATCTGTTAATAAAATTTTTGGGTCTAAACCACCTTGAATAGGTATTTTTATATCTCTAAGTATTTTCTTTGGGTCAACATTATAATCGATACTAACTGCATCAGGTTTAACAATATCACAAAATTCCTTGTAATTTTTTATTTCTCTAGGAAAACATATCACTGGTACTTTTAAGGATTTTACATAATTAACTAAATTTAGAGTTGGCGAATAAACATAATTTGGTAAATCTTTTTCTTCTAATAGGCCTGCCCAACTATCAAATATTTGAATTATGTTTGCACCGTTATCAATTTGGTTCTTAATGTGCACTTTTAAAAATTTTTCTATAATCAATAGAATTCTATTTATCAAAAATTCATCTTTGAAAAAATCTTCTTTCAATTTTCTTTTAGGAGATTGTTGATTAATCATATAAACTAATAATGTCCAAGGAGCACCAACAAAGCCGATAGTATTTTTGTTATTTAAACTAGTGTCTGAGCTAACTTTTTTTATTGCCCTATATACACGATGTATTTTTTCGACAAAGTCGATTTCATCAATCTTAGCGATTTCTTTTAGATCTAGTTCACCTAACTTTGGTCCAAAATTTTTTTCAAATTCAACTTTTTGACCTAATCCATAAGGAAGTATTAATATGTCAGAAAATATAATTGCAGCATCTAGATCAAATCTTCTTAAGGGTTGTAGGGTTATTTCTGAAGATAAATCATCATTTAAACAAAGATTAATAAAGTTGGGGTTGTTTTTTCTAATTTCTCTAAATTCTGGTAGATATCTTCCTGCTTGTCTCATAACCCATATAGGATTAAAGGAAGTATCTTTGTTAGTAATTATTTTGTTTAAAGGTTTCATAAATAAATATTATTAATTATTGTAGTTGTAATATATCTTGTGAATAAAGGTGATTACTTTTTATAAACATTATATTCACAGTTTACCAACATCTTATGTAGTTAAAATTGTTTAAAATGAAGCTTTTTTATAATATCAATTTTTGTGGATTGTTTTGTCCTATTTATTATTAATGTTAATAAATAACAGTTTTTACAAGGTAAATTTATTAAATTTTAAATTGTGTAATTTAATTAAAATAATACAAATTTATTAACAATTTATTCATGAGCAATACATATCAAATATATTTAATTTCCGATTCAACTGGTGAAACTTTAGATAGAATATTTTTAGCGCTTAAGGCGCAATTTTTAAATATAGAATACAAAGTTCATTCTTATTCTTTTACGAGAACAGAAAATCAAATTCTAAAAATTTTAGAGGATGCAAAAAAAAATGAAAATTCTATAATCTTATATACAATCGTGGACAACAGCTTAGCCAAATATCTTGCGAATGTAAGTGAGGAGAAAAATATTCCTTGTTTTGGTGTTTTAGGAAATTTAATTTTAAATTTTTCAAAAATATTAAATCAAAAAGCAACTCATGAGCCAAGTGGTCAACATATATTGAATGAAGAGTATTATGATAGAATTGAAGCAATCCAATTTACAATGAATCATGATGATGGAAATTTAATAAACGAAGTATACAAATCAGATATTATTCTTGTAGGCGTAAGTAGAACGAGCAAAACACCAACATCTATTTATTTGGCCAACAAAGGGTTTAAAACATCAAACATTCCGCTAGTAAATGAAAACTCTTTGCCAGAGTCCCTTAAAAAAAATCCCCAAATGACATGCGTTGTAGGACTAAGTACAGAGCCAGAAAGACTCGCTGATTTGAGAAAAAATAGGATGAATTCTTTAAAAGAGACAGAAAATATTGAATATACTAATTTAGAAAATATTAAAAGAGAGGTTCTTGAGGCAAAAAAAACATTTCAAAAATATAAATGGCCTCTTATAGATGTAACGAGAAAGTCAGTTGAAGAGACAGCGGCTTCTATAATTAAAATTCACGAAATATATTTAAACAATGTTAAATAAAATTATTCTCGCTTCAAAAAGCGAGGTTAGAAAAGAAATCTTAGATAAAAATAATATTAAATGCGTTGTGGAGCCCTCAAACGTAGATGAAGAGCCTGTTAAAGAGAGTTTATTAAAAGAACACGCAACTTCAGAAATAATTTCAAAAAATTTAGCTGAATTAAAAGCAAACAAAGTTAGCATGAAAAAAAGTGACGAAATAGTATTGGGAGCAGATAGTGTGATAGATTTAAGGGGCGAATTGATTTCTAAACCAGAAAGCAGAGAAGAGGCAATGGAAATATTAAGAAAACTTAACGGTAAATCACATTTTTTAATTAGTTCTGTTTGTATATCTAAAAATGGATCTATGATTTGGAATTATACTGATAAAGCAAAATTAACTATGAAAAATTTTACAGACGATGAATTGAAAAACTATCTATCTAAAATACCTGATGAAACTCTTTATGCATATAATGTTTACCAAATAGAAGGAGAGGGTAGAAGTTTGTTTGCAAGCATAGAAGGTGACGAGGATACAATTATGGGTCTACCTGTTAAAAAAATTAAGGAATACATAAGCTCATTGTGATGAAAAAATATTTCGTAATTGGCAACCCCATTAAACATTCTTTATCACCAAAACTTCATAATTACTGGCTTAGAGAAAACAGTATTGATGCCATTTATGATAAAAAAAAAATTGATGAGAAAAATCTCCAAAGTATAATTTCTGAAGTTAAGGAAAAAAAAATAAACGGTATTAATGTAACTGTTCCATTTAAAAAATTAGTAATCCCTTATTTAGATAAATTAAGCCGAGAGGCAGAACAAACACAGTCTGTAAATACAATAATTTTAACTAATGATAACTTGGTGGGCCACAATACAGACATAGCTGGTTTTACCAAAGCAATTAAAGATTTAAATTTTAATATTGAAGGGAAAAAAATTTTTATCTTAGGGGCTGGCGGTGTTGTTCCATCAATAATTTTTGCTTTAAACAAAATGAATGTTTCAAAAATAATCATTAGCAACAGAACAAAAAAAAAAGCTGAAGATTTAAAATCACAATTTCATAATTTAGAGGTATTGGATTGGGGAGATATAAATGACTTTGATGTAATTATAAATGCCACCAGTTTAGGATTAAACAAAGAAGCTATTGATTTAGATTTTTCAAAATTTTCCAATAACAAACTTTTTTATGATGTAATTTATAATCCTTTGGAAACTAATTTCTTAAAAGAAGGAAAAAAACTTGGCAACAAAACAGAGAATGGTAAATTGATGTTTATTTATCAGGCATTTGAAGCATTTAAATTATGGCACGGAATAGAACCACAGATTAATAGCAATACACTAGAAATTTTAAACAATGATTAGAATTGGAATTTTAGGAAATATAGGTTCGGGAAAAAGCTATGTTGCCAAAAACTTTGGATACCCAGTGTTTAATGCAGATTACGAAGTTTCAAAACTTTATAAAAAAGATAAAAAAATATTTAAAAAATTAAAGAAAAAATTACCAAAATATATCTCTTCATTCCCAATAAATAAGAATGAAATTACAAAAGCGATATTAAGTAATAAAGCTAATCTAAAAAAAATAATTACTATTGTTCATTTAGAAATTAGAAAAATATTAAAATTATTTTTAAAAAAAAATAGAAATAAAAAAGTTATAATTCTTGATATTCCCTTATTGTTAGAAAATAAAATTAATAATAAAGACGACATTCTAGTTTTTGTTGAATCTAAAAAAATTGAAATAGAAAAAAGATTAAAAAAAAGATTAAATTTTAATCGTAAACTTATAAATAAGTTCAAAAAAATTCAGTTTTCTTCTTCTTATAAAAAGAGAAGATCAAACTTTATCATTAAAAATAATTTTAAGAAAAAATCTTTAAATAAGAGTATAAAGAAAATATTAAATGAAATTTTATAAATGAAAGAAATTGTACTAGATACAGAAACCACAGGTATTTCAGTAAAAGAAGGTCATAGAATTGTTGAGATAGGTTGTATAGAACTAGACAATTTAATACCAACTAAAAATAGATTTCATTGCTATTTAAATCCAGAAAGAAAAGTATCAGAAGATGCATTTAAAGTGCATGGATACACGGATGAATTTCTCTCAAATAAAAATAAATTTTCTGATATTTCAGAGGAATTTCTTGCTTTCATAAAAGATAAAAGGCTCATTATTCATAATGCAGATTTTGATATTGCCCATTTAAATAATGAACTTTTAAAGTTGGGTAAAAACAAAATTGATAATGAGATAGTTGATACGCTTGTTCTAGCAAGAGAAAAGTTTCCTGGGTCTCAGGCTAGTTTGGATGCATTGTGTAAAAGATATAAAATTGATAATTCTAAAAGAGTAAATCATACAGCTTTAATTGACTGTGAATTATTGGTTAAGGTTTATATAAATTTAATTGATCAAAAAGAACCAACTTTAAACTTTCAAAATGATAAAAAAAACAATTTTGATCGTAGTAATAAAAGTTTATCCTATTATAAAAAGATTGTTGAAATTAGCTCACAAGATTTAAAAGCTCATGAAAAATATTTAAAATATAATTTGAAGAAAAATTTTTATTAATTTAATCTTTGGTTATAAAGTTCCTCAAAATTGACTTTTTTTTCAAATTTAACATTAGGATAACCCGAATTGTGTAAAAGATCTAAAAGCGCCTTTTCTAAAAATGGATAAATTTCAATCTGTACATCACACAATATGATTTTTTCAAGATCTTCTTTTTTTGTAATCCCATCACTTATTTTTATAATTGTTGCATAATTTATTTCAAAATAAGATTTTATTTTATTTTGTTGTTTATCTTCAAATTTCAAAATAGTATTAATTTCTATCATCTTATCTTTTAGTGCTTTAGAATTGATATCTATATCTAAATGGTACTTTAAAATATAATCTTTTACAAAAATATATGTCTCTACATTGGGTGTTTCGCTAGACATATCTTTAATATATTTTGCTAAAATTTTATATTTTTCTGTCATTGTCATCTTCTATATCTTCAAATTCTCCATCTATAAAATTATTTTTTGTTTTTTTTTCTTGAGAAAATTTTTTGGAAAATTTTTTTAAAATTAATTTTCTAGTGATTGGAAATATTAAAAAAAACCCCAATATATCTGTTGCAAAACCAGGTATAATCAAAAGTAAAGCAGCAAAAGCAATGGTAGCTCCTGATATTACTTCATAAGCCGGTGTTTCTTGTTTACTTAATTGAGTGAAACCAGCTTTCAATGTATTTAATCCCTCATATCTAGCATAATACACACCCAGAATAGCAGTTATAAAGATTAATAAAATGGTAGTTAATGCTCCAATTTGAGCTCCTATTTTGATAAAAAGGTAAATCTCTACTACAGGTATAAAAATTATTGAAAAAAATATTGGGTTCATTTGTCCTTAATCTAAATTGCTGGTTGAAATTAATCAATAGAGTAATTACTATTAAGTTATGAATTACAGTTTTGAATATATCGATATTATTTTACTTGCAATGATTGCAGGGTTTATTTTTTTAAGACTGAGAGGCATTCTTGGAAAAAGAACAGGATATGAAGGAAAATCTCCAGCACAGTTTCAAGAAGTGTTAAAAAAAATTAAGGTTGATCAAAATAAAAAACCAAGTAATAAATTTGATGATGAAGCTAAAAAAGAGTTTTTAAAAGGTGCGAAAATTGCTTACGAAACTATTATTACTGATTTTAGCGATAACGATAACAAAATTACAAATGCTAAACCTTTATTGAACAAAAATATTTTTAATCAATTTGATGATGCATTAAAAGAAAGGGCAAAAAGAGGACACTTTGCTGAAATCACTTTTATTGGAGTAAATAAAGCGGAAATAAAAGAGCATAAAAAAATTGGAAATATTCTAAATGTAACAGTTGATTTTATAGCTGAAGTAATCACTTGTATTAGAGATAAAGAAAAAAAGATTGTATCTGGTGACCCTGAAAAAATAAAAAAAATTTATGATACTTGGGTTTTTTCAAGAGATACCACTTCTTCAAATCCTAATTGGCAGCTAGTTAATATTTTAACCTAATTGAACAATAATATTTCAGATAAAGATAAAAAGGATTGGCAAACTTTTATTTCAAGTAAGGAAAAAGTTATAGATAAAGATTTTAAAAGCCAAAAAAAAAATCTATTAAAAGTTAGATCTATAGATTTGCATGGATATACTCTTGAACAAGCAAACAACGCTATAGAACAATTTATATTAAAAGGATTTGAAGAAAGGGTAAACAAATTAATTGTTGTTACTGGAAAAGGTATTCATTCAGATGTTGAAAAAAATCCTTATGTTTCAAAAGATCTAAGTATTTTAAAATATTCTGTTCCGGAATTTATTAATAATAATCAAAATTTAATGAGATTGATAAATGACATTCAAGACGCTACTATTGATGACGGTGGTAGCGGCGCTTTTTACGTATTTTTAAAAAAAAATAGATCTAAAGAATAAATTTAGATAGGTCAGTATCTTTCACCAAGTTATCAAGATTCTTATTAATATATTCTTTATTAATAACAATCTTTTCTCCCGCTCGGTCTGTAGCTGTAAAACTTATTTCATCTAAGATTTTCTCAATTATAGTGTGTAATCTCCTAGCTCCAATATTCTCAACTGTTGCATTTACCTCTGATGCTATATTAGCAATAGCATCTATTCCATCATCTGAAAATTCAAGATCAACATTTTCTGTTTTTAAAAGAGCCACATATTGTTTGATTAAACTAAAATCAGGTTCTCTTAAAATTCTTTTAAAATCGTCACTAGTTAAAGCTTCTAACTCAACTCTTATAGGTAATCTCCCTTGTAATTCCGGGAGCAAATCAGACGGTTTTGCTAATTGAAATGCACCAGAGGCAATGAATAAAATATGATCTGTTTTTATTGGACCGTGTTTTGTGTTAACAGTTGTTCCTTCTATTAATGGTAATAAATCCCTTTGAACACCTTCTCTTGAAACATCGCCACCAACTCTGTCAGTTCTTGCTGAAATTTTATCTATTTCGTCGAGAAATACTATTCCATTATTTTCTGTTGAGAGTTTTGCAGCTTTAATAATTTTATCTTGTTCGATTAGTTTATCTGACTCGTCATTAATTAAAATTTCATGAGACTCTTTGACGGTCATTTTTTTCTTTTTTTCTTTGGTTCCCATTGATTTTCCAATCATTTCACTGATGTTGATCATTCCAACATTAGCTCCAGGCATCCCAGGAATTTCAAAAGATGCACCACCTGAACCAGTGTCGCTCACCGCAATTTCTATTTCGTTATCGTCCAAATCTCCGTTTCTAAGTCTTTTTCTAAAACTTTCTCTAGTAGCTAAACTTGCTTTTTTTCCAACCAAAGCATCTAAAACTTTTTCCTCTGCAGCTTTCTGAGCTTTTGCAAAAACTTCTTTTCTTTTCTTTACTTTTTCCATTGATATAGCTATCTCAATTAAATCTCTTACAATTTGTTCTACATCTCTTCCAACGTAACCAACTTCAGTGAATCTTGTAGCCTCAACTTTTACAAAAGGAGCTTCCGCTAGTTTAGATAATCTTCTCGAAATTTCAGTTTTTCCAACACCTGTTGGTCCAATCATTAAAATATTTTTAGGTAAAACTTCATTTTTCATTTCACCTTTAAGAGCTTGTCTTCTCCATCTATTTCTTAATGCCACAGCAACAGCCCTTTTCGCTTTGTTTTGCCCAACAACAAATCTATCTAATTCTGAAACTATTTCTCTTGGTGATAAAGAACTGACCAAAGAAGCTTCTTCTTTTTGATTTTTATCTTTTGGGTGTAGTTGTGTTACGTTTGATTTATCCATTATATTTTTTCAATTTTAACATTATGATTTGTAAAAACACATATATCTGCTGCTATTTTGATTGATTTTTTTGCAATTTCCTCAGCTGAAATGTTGCCTTCCATCAAAACTTTTCCAGCAGCTAGAGCATAATTTCCTCCAGAACCAATTCCTATCACGTCTCCCTCTGGCTCAAGCACATCACCAGTTCCAGAAATAATATAGCTGTTATTTTTATCACCAACAGCCATGAGTGCCTCTAATCTTCTTAAGTATTTATCTGTTCTCCAGTCTTTTGCTAACTCAACAGCTGCTCTTGATAAATTTCCAGCATGCTTTTCTAATTTTCCCTCTAATCTTTCAAATAGAGTTAATGCATCTGCAGTTGATCCTGCAAATCCTGCTACCACATCTCTTTTTTCAATTTTTCTAACTTTTGAAGCAGTACTTTTAACAACAGTATTTCCCATACTAACTTGCCCATCACCAGCAACGACTACTTCATTATTTTTTCTTACTAGTACAATTGTTGTCATACTTAATAAATGGTAACTATTTTTGATACTTCAAGTGTTCAGACTGATATTGATATAGCCGGATTATGTATGTATACCATTAAAAATATATGGCTAGAAAAGGAAAAGTATCTCGAAAAACAAAAGAAACAAGCATTAATGTTGAAGTCAATATTGATGGTAAAGGTAAGTACCAAATTGACACTGGTATAGGTTTCCTAGATCATATGCTTGAGCAATTATCAAAGCATTCTTTAATAGATTTAAAAGTTAAAGCAAAAGGAGATACTCATATTGATCTTCACCACACAACAGAGGATACGGGTATTGCAATTGGAGAGGCTTTAAAAAAAGCAGCAAAAAAATTTGTAGGAATTAAGAGATATGCTCACACAGTTATTCCTATGGATGAAACATTGACTAGGGTTGCAATTGATGTCTCAAACAGACCTTATTTAATTTGGAAAGTAAAATTAAAAGTTGAGAAACTTGGAGAAATGGATACTGAATTATTTAAAGAATGGTTCCAAGCATTTTCTCAATCAGCTGGAATTACAATGCACGTTGAAAATATTTATGGTGATAATAGTCACCACATAATTGAGTCTTGCTATAAAGCATTAGCAAGATCATTAAGAGCTGCATTAGAGATGGATCCGAGAAACAAGAAGAGCATTCCATCTACTAAAGGCTCATTATAAGTTTAATGAACGTTATAATTGTTGATTATAATTCGGGCAATATTAGCTCGGTAATTAACTCCTTTAAGGAAGTTGCTAAAGACAAAGTAAATATCGAAGTAACTTCAGATTTAAATAAGATTAAATCTTCAGATAAAGTTGTTTTACCTGGACAGGGTTCGTTTAAGAGTTGTGTTGATGCTTTAAGTAATATAAGTGGTCTAGTAGACACATTAAGCGAGTTTGCCATAAATAATAAAAAACCACTTCTAGGAATTTGTGTTGGATTACAAATGTTTGCAGATGTTGGTTTCGAAGAAACAGAAACCAGGGGTCTTGGATGGATTTCAGGAAAAGTATCAAAGATAGATAATAAAAATGGAAAGTATAAACTTCCTCATATTGGTTGGAACCAAATAAATATTATCCAAGAAAGCAAAATTTTTAAAGATATAGAAAATAATTCTCACATGTATTTTGTTCACAGTTATGAATTTGTGCCTGAGGATAAAAATGTAGTTTCAGCAACAACAGATTATTCATCTAATATTGTTTGCTCTGTTGAAAAAGAAAATATTTTTGGAACTCAATTTCATCCTGAGAAGAGTGATAAAATTGGGCTTAAAATAATCGATAATTTTATAAAGTTATAAATGAAAATTTTTCCAGCGATTGATATTAAGGATAAAAAGTGTGTGAGGTTAGTCAAAGGAGATTTTGATAATAAAACTGAATACGAAATGTCTCCAATCGAACAGGCTGGAAAATACAAGGACCATGGTTTTAAAAACTTACACATAGTAGATTTAGATGGGGCCTTAACTGGTCAAACCGTTAATTTAGATATTATTGAGGCAATAGTAAGTAAATTTGATCTTAAAATTGAAATTGGCGGCGGTGTAAGAAATTTTGAGAGCATTCAGAAATATACAGATGTTGGAGTTGAAAAAGTTATTTTAGGAAGTGCTGCCATAAAAGATAAAAACTTTTTAAAGGAGGCTTGCGAAAAATTTCCAAATAAAATTGCTTTAGGTTTGGATGCTAAAAATGGATATTTATCTGTCTCAGGCTGGAAAGAAAATTCTAATCAACTAACATTAGATTACTTAAATGAAGTGAATGATTTTGGTGCAAGCAGATTGATTTACACAGATATCAATAGAGATGGGACGAAGCAAAGCCCCAATTTTGAAGAAACAGCAAAGGTTGCTAATAAATCCAATTGTCCAGTAATTATATCGGGTGGGGTTTCATCAATTGATGATATTAAAAAAGCTAAGGACTTAAATAATAGTAAGATCGAAGGTATAATAGTTGGAAAAGCTATCTATGATGGAGATATTAAATTAGACGAATTAGTTAGTGAACTAGATGCTTAAGAATAGAATTATACCATGTTTAGACGTAAAAAATGGACGTGTTGTAAAAGGAATTAACTTTGTTGATCTACAGGACGCAGGAGATCCTGTCGAACAGGCTAAAATTTATTCAGACGGTGGAGCAGATGAGATTTGCTTTTTAGATATTACTGCATCAAATGAAAATAGAGATACTATTTATGATGTAGTAGAGAAGACCTCGAAGAAATGTTTTGTTCCTCTGACAGTTGGAGGGGGTGTTAGAACTGTTGAGGACATCAACAAACTACTTAACTGTGGTGCAGACAAAGTATCAATCAATACTGCTGCTGTTCAAAATCCAGAAGTGGTAGAAGAAAGCTCTAAAAAATTTGGCTCACAATGTATTGTTGTTGCAATTGATGCAAAAAAAAATGGGGACAAATGGGAAATATTTACTCATGGTGGAAGAAACAATACTGGAATTGATGCAATAGAATTTGCAAAAAAAATGGAAGCTAGTGGAGCAGGCGAGCTTCTAGTTACTTCTATGGATCGGGATGGTACCCAAGTTGGTTATGATATAGAGCTTATGGCTAAGATATCTTCTATGGTAAATATTCCAGTTATTGCTTCAGGCGGAGTAGGAAATTTAGATCATTTAGTTGATGGAATTAAATTAGGAAATGCCAGTGCAGTTTTAGCAGCATCAATATTTCACTACGGCAAACATTCTGTAAAAGAAGCTAAGGAGTATTTGGATTCAAAAGGAATTCCTGTTAGAATTTAATATGCTTAATACATTAGAAAACCTAATAAAACTTGCGAGAGAAAGAAAATCTTCCCCAGTTGAAGGTTCGTATACTAATAAGTTGCTTTTAGACAAATCACTAAGCAAAGCAAAAGTTTTAGAGGAAGTTGATGAATTAATTGAAGCTGTAGAGAAAAATTCTAATAAAATTCATGAAGCAGCAGATGTTTTGTATCATCTACTAATGTATCTCGAGGCTAATGATATAAAAATTGAAGACGTAATGTCAGAATTAGAAAAAAGAAAAAAATGAGTTACGACGATAATAATATTTTTGCAAAAATTCTACGTGGAGAGATTCCTTGTAATAAAATTTATGAAGATGATTTTGTTTTGTCATTTCATGACATTAATCCACAAAAAAAAATTCATGCTTTAGTTATCCCTAAAGGGAAATATATTGACCTAGATGATTTTAGTCTTAATGCCTCTCCACAGGAAATGGTTGGATTGTTAAAAGGTATTAATATAGTTGCTAAAAAGCTTGGTATTTCAACAGAAGTAGGTAAGGGTTATAGAACTTTAGCAAATATCAGTGATCATGGTGGACAAGAAGTACCTCATTTACACTTTCATCTATTTGGAGGTGAAAGAGTAGGAAAAATGGTTGAGTGACTGAGGAAGTTAAAAGAAATTATCTAGAAATAAGCTCACTTAAAGATCTTAATGAGGGAAGTAAGCCATCAGAGGATTATTCTCTAGGTTTAATTGATCCAATTAATTTTCAACTAAACAAATTTTTTTACAAAAATATTGGTAAAAACCATAAATGGATTGATAGACTAACTTGGTCAGAAGAAAAATGGATTAATTATGTTGCATCTGAAAATGTCAAAACATATGTATTTAAATTTAAAAATGATTTAGTAGGTTTTTTTGAATTGATTTTTCACCCAGAAAAAAATGAGACTGAAATTGCCTATTTTGGAATATTAGAGGAATATCAAAATAAAAAATTAGGTTCCTATTTATTATCTGAAGCTATTAAAAAAGCTTTTGAAAATAAAGTTAATCGTGTTTGGGTTCATACATGTTCATTAGATCACAAAAATGCTTTAAATAACTATGTTTCGAGAGGAATGAAAATATTTAAAACTGAAATTTTGAATATTTAATTTTGAGTGGGGATTTTAAAAAGATTTTTTGGGAGCAATCTGTTTTTTTTAATTAAACTAAGAAAAGTAATATTAAAATTTTGGTAAATATCTGTATTTTGCCAACCAACTAAATCATAAGTTTTTTTATCAAAAAAAATATTAATTTCTTTATCTCCATCTAAAATTGTAAAATTAACTAGATTTTCGTCAACAATTCTTTCCTCAAGCTCATAAATTTTATTTATTAGAAAATTTTTGTCTAAAATTAAATTTAAAGCAGTTTTTTTTAATGGATATCTGTAATAACTAGTCCTTGTTTTTATTACTAATGATTTTCCATTAGATACTAAAATTTTTTTATTACTTTTCGAATACTCACAAAAGATTTTTTTTGGATATTCAATGGTACAGTTTCCATTTTCTATTTTTCCATTAATATTTTGTTCGAACTTAAAATCAAGATTTTCTGTATCTTTTAAATTTTGTACTATTTTGTCTTTGATTTCAGCATTTGAGATAGAGGCAGATAAAAATAAAAAAAATATTAAAAAATATTTTACCATTAAAGCACATCTCTTTTACCAACATGATTTGCTTTGCTAACAACGCCATCTGATTCCATCATGTCAATAATTCTTGCTGCTCTGTTGTACCCAATCTGAAGTTTTCTTTGTAAAAAGGAAGTAGATGCTTTACCTTCAGACCTAATTATATCTAAAGCCTGCTCGTAAAGCTCGTCTTTCTCACCTTGATTTTGACTATCACCAATTTCTTTTTCATCAGCGAAATTTAAAATTTCATCCACGTAATCTGGCTCCGCTTGAGATCTTAAAGAATTATTTATTTTTTCAATTTCTCCATCAGATACAAATGGTGCATGAATTCTAACTACTCGATTAGCCGAAGACATGTATAACATATCTCCTTTTCCCAATAATTGTTCGGCTCCTTGTTCCCCAAGAATAGTCCTACTGTCTATTTTAGAGGTTACTTGGAAAGATATTCTGGTAGGAAAATTAGCTTTTATTGTTCCTGTAATTACGTCTACACTAGGTCTTTGGGTTGCCATTATAATATGAATCCCTGCTGCTCTTGCCATTTGAGATAGTTTTTGAATATAATTTTCAATTTCTTTACCAGCAACTAACATTAAGTCAGACATTTCATCAACAACGACAACAATATAAGGCATTGGTAGTTTGTGTTTTGCATTGTAACCATCAATATTTCTGACACCTTCTTTAGTCATTAATCTATATCTGCTCTCCATTTCCTTAACCACCCAGCCTAGTACTGAAGCTGCTTTTTTTGCTTCTGTTATAACTGGACATAGTAAATGTGGAATTCCTTCGTAAGTAGACAACTCCAACATTTTGGGATCAATTAAAATAAATTTACATCTGTCAGGAGTGTGTCTGTAAAGAAGAGATAAAATAATTGTATTTATACATACTGACTTTCCGGATCCAGTAGTTCCTGCTATTAGTAAATGTGGCATTGAAGATAAATCACCCACTATTGGATTGCCTGATATACTCTTGCCTAGTGCAATAGGTAATTTGATATCTTTTTTTTTAAAATCACTGTTATTTAAAATTTCACTTAAATAAACATTTTCTCTAGAATTATTTGGTAGTTCAATACCAATAGTATTACTTCCAGGAATTATGGAAATTCTTGCAGACTCCGAACTAGTATTTCTTGCTATGTCATCTGATAAATTAATAATTTTTGAAACTTTCACTCCAGCAGCAGGCTCAAATTCGTTTAGGGTTACAACAGGCCCATGACTTACTTTCTTAATTTTACCATTAACTCCAAAATCTAATAAGATTTTTTCCAAAAACTCAGGATCATTATTTTCATTTTTTTCAGATCCTGCTCTTTCTTTTTTAGAAGGTATTTTTAATAACTCTAAGCTTGGGAGTTTAAATTTAATTCTGTTATCAGATTGTTTCTCAGTTTTTATAAAAGGTAAATCTTCTTGAATTAAATTTTTAATTTCATCTTGTGGTATATATTCACTTATTATCTCACTTTTATCTGTATAATTTTTTTCTTCTTTTCTTTTAAATAAACTTAAAAATTTTAATATTAATTTATAAAATATAAATGAATTAAAATTAATACTTTTAAGGAATAAAAATAAAATTGAAATAATTAAGAAATAATATGATATTTGATTGTTTATAATCAAGATCTTATTTAAATAAGTTTGGTTTAAAAAATTTCCTATAAATCCACCATTGCCGTTTATATAAAATGTAAACGCATCAGAATAATAATGCGCTAAAAAAAGAGTTCCAAAAATACAATAAAGTACTGTAAAGAAAATGTTTTCAATAATTAAAATAAATTCTTTACTCTTCAATAAATTAATACCTGTAATGGTAAAAGTTAAAGAAATTAGATAAGCTATTAATCCAACTGATTGAAAAAATAAGTCAGAAATAAAACTACCTTTAATACCGAAAAAATTTTTAATTTCTGTATTATCTGGAAAAATAAAGTTCGGATCTTCAGGTGAATAAGTAAATAATGCAACAAATAAGGCTAAACCTAAAAAAAAGAGAATTATTCCAGAAATCTCAGCCAACCGCTTAGATGCAAAATCAATAAAAAAATTAGCTGTTTTTTTAATATCCATATATGTGAATCAATTATACCACTTTGTATCATCTAATTTTTGTTGTTAAAATTAAAAATAATATGAGAGTTTGTATTCTTGGCACTAGTTTATCGAGCTTAACTTTAGCAAAATCTTTAGTTAATCAAAAAATTTATGTAGATGTTTTATATTTTAAAAAAACATTTTTAGTAAATAAAACTCGTACAATAGGTATTTCTAAAAGCAATGTAGAATTTTTTAATGAAAAAATAATTAATATAGAAAAAATTATTTATAAATTGAACAAAATTGAAATTTATAGTGATAATTTACAGCAACAAAAGTTGATTAATTTCGGAAATAATAATGATCATTTATTTTCAATTGTCAAAAATTATAAACTTATAGAAGTTTTAGAAAAAAATCTATCTCGTAGCAAGTATTTTAGAAAAATTAATTATAAAAAAAAATTACATTTTTCTAAGGATTATGATTTGGTTTTTAATACTGATTATAACAACTCAATTACAAAAAAACATTTTAATAAAAAGATTGTAAAAAAATATAATAGTGTTGCCTATACTACAATTTTAAAACATGAAAGAATTTCAAACAATGTTGCTGTACAAATATTTACAAAAAATGGTCCTTTAGCATTTTTGCCCATTTCAGATTGTGAAACATCAGTTGTTTACTCTATTAACACTCATTTAAAAAATGAGAGAGAAGTTAATAATTTAATTAATATATATAACTCTAAATATAATATAAAAAAAATTAATAAAATTGAGTCTTTTGAGCTGCAAGGATTAAGTTTGCGATCGTATTTTTATAAAAACATTTTGGCATTTGGAGATTTACTCCATAGAATCCATCCTCTAGCAGGACAGGGTTTTAATATGACAATTAGGGATATAAAAATTTTAAATGAGATAATTCAAAAAAAAATTGACCTTGGTCTACCTTTAGATTCAAGATTAAATGCGGAATTTGAAAGTATTCAAAGGCATAAAAATTATATATTTTCATCTGGAATTGATTTAATTCATGAATTTTTTAATCTAGAAAGAAGAACTAAAAACGATTTTTTAAGTAAATCGATTCAATTTTTTAATAAAAATTCAAGTATTAATAAAATTTTCACAACAATTGCAGACAAAGGTCTTTTATTTTAATTAATTTTTACTGTAGAGTTGTATTTTCGTAATTATCAAAAATATAGGTTTTGAGAATTTCTGCGATTTTATGTTTTCTAGTATCTAAGCTTTTAGCCTCAAGTAAAATTTGTTTTTCTTCAAGTGAAAAGGGTGATGCCATAGCTAAAGCATTAATTGTCTCATTTAAACTTTGTTTTTCTAATGCTTTCCAATTGATTATAAAACCTTTTTTTTCAAATAAAGACTTTAAATCTTTGAAAATTAGCTCAAGATCAGAAAAATTTAAGTTCTCTTTTTCATCACTTAAATCATTTGAGTAATTATTATAGTCAACTTCCACAGATCTATATTTTTTATCTGTGTTTATTTCATTTATAATTTGAAATCTGATTTTTCCTTTTAATTCAATTAGATAACGACCATCTTCTGTCTCTCTAAAACTTGTTATTTTTCCTAGGCAACCCACATCATGTAATTTTGGTATACCATTTTGATCATTAGAATTTTTTGGCTGTATCATACCAATTAATTTATCTGATTT
The DNA here is from genome assembly GCA_902581605.1 of uncultured Pelagibacteraceae bacterium. GTDB lineage: Bacteria > Pseudomonadota > Alphaproteobacteria > Pelagibacterales > Pelagibacteraceae > Pelagibacter. The sequence goes on from CACHPE010000002.1 coordinate 21,349, forward strand.
CATGCTATCGTTGATCATATCAAGGTATCGTGGTTCAAAAATATTTAGAGGTACAGTAGTTTTGGGAAAAATTATAAAATTACTTAGCGGAAAAACAGGTATTATTTTTGGTAATTCTTTCATATTTTTTTTACAAATTAAATTTTATTGATCTATATTATTTATACAATGATATTTTGGATCGCATCATATCCCAAAAGTGGAAATACATGGCTGAGAGCTTTAATAAGTTCATATTATTACACTGAAGATGGGGTTTACCATCAAAATATAATTAAAGAAATTGGTCAATTTCCTGAAAAAAGACATTTTAAAAGCTTTGATTACAACAAAGATATTGTGACTGATACATCAAAATTTTGGCTTAAAGCACAAGAAAAAATAAACGAAGATAAAAAACTAAGATTTTTTAAAACTCACAATGCATTTGGAGCTCTTAATAACAATCAATTTACTGATAATAGAAATTCATTAGGAGCAATTTATATTGTTAGAGATGCAAGAAATGTAATTACTTCAATTAAAAATCATTATGAATTAAATGATGATCAAGCGTTTACTTGGATGTTGAATCAAAATAATTACATTTATGACGTAAATAATTTTGAAAATGATGGATATAGTGATTTTCAATATATAAGTTCGTGGAGTATTAATTATAAATCTTGGAAAGTTCAAAAAAAAATTCCAATTAAAATAATCAAATATGAGGATTTGCTTAACCAAACTTTTGCAGTTTTTAAAGACATTATAGAATTTATTAATAAATTTACTCAGATAAATGAAAAAATTAATATAGAAAAATTAAAAAATTCTGTGAATTCAACTTTCTTTGATAAACTTAAAAAAGATGAAGAAAAAAATGGTTTTTCAGAATCAATAACATCAACAAAAACAAAAACAAAAATCCCGTTTTTTTATTTAGGTCCAAAAAATAATTGGAAAAATATATTAGATGAAAAATTACAGATTAAAATTTCCAATACATTTAAAGGGGAGTTTAATGAGCTTGGCTATAAATAGGTAAATTAAAATTTATTTTCAATTAAATAATAATAAGGTTTGTATTTATCTGATTCATATTTTTTAATTTTATCACGAATTTGTAGAAAACTGCTTGTTTTACTTGATAAATTATTATTATCATATGATTTTAAAATATCTTCATCCCAATCTATATTGCAAAAATCAAAAATTTTTTTTAATTGTTCATTAGGTTGTGTTGTAAATTTTTCCAGACTTACATCTAAAATTTTTTCTGGATATTTATTTTTAAAATAACTTATAATTTTTTCATAATTTAAAATATATTTGATTATATGATCAATAGAGTGTGCCCAAGGTAAATAAATTAACATAGAATGATAAATAGCTAATGTAGCATCAAATTTATTTCTAAATGTGTGTATGAATTTAGCCTCTGGATAAACTTGCAATATCAGTTCTATATAAAAAAAGTTTTCTAAAGATTTATCAATAAAATTTTTATTTTTTGAATAAGAATAAATATTTTCTAAGGAATTTACCAGTATTTCTCTATTTATTGAAATTTTAATGTTGTTATTTTTATCTAAGTTTTTTTTTATTTGATTAAAAATTATTGTATCAAAAATACTAGATTCGCCATAAGAGTAAAATTCATTTTTCTTTTGCATTATTAAAGACTCTATTAATGTAGAGCCTGATCTAGGTAACCCAATTATAAAAATTGGTTTTTTTTTAAATTTAGTTGGAGATTTTTCTTTTTTATCTATTAAATTTATATTATTAAAATTATTCATGAGTATATTAGTATGATATTCCACTGATCTGGAATTATATTTTAGTCTTGAATTAAATTGATATTTATGGGCTAAATTTAAAAATTTAATCTCATTACTTATATTTTTCTTTTTTTCACATTTTGAATAAATAAAATTAATTAAACTTTTGTCCCCAAGAGTTAAGTTTTGTTCTTTCTCTATCAATTTAATTTTATCTAAATATTTCTCCTCAAAATTTTTCATATTCATTCTGAAAAGTCTGTAATATGCTTTTACATTGTTTGGATTTGATTGGATTAATTTTAAAAATAATTTTTTTGCTTTATCAATTTTACCTAAACTTTGCAGAGTTATAGCATAATTATTTACTATAGCCTCTGAGTTAGGATATTTTTCTAAAGATCTTTCAAGATAGAACAAGCTTTTTTTTAAGTCGTTTAACTCATAGTAAATATTTCCTAAAAAAAATAGTATATCCCCATCATTTGGATTTAATTTATGTAATTTTTTAAAAATATTTAAGGCTGTTAAAACTTCTCTATTCTTTAATTTATTTAAACCTTCCTCAATCATTTAATTATGAATATTATTATTAAAGTTCATTTTTTCTAAACTCATATTGTTCTTTTAAAATTTTATTTAAAAAATTATTTTTAAGTTTTTTTGGAAAAACTTTCTCATAAGATGAATCACCTAAAAGCTCTGCATAAATTAACCAGTTTTTTAAAATAAAAAAATCAGCAAGTGTTAACTTGTTCAATGTGGCGCCTACAAATGTATTGTCTCTAATAACACTCTCATTATCTATAATTTTTTCATATTTACTCCATTTTTCATCATAATTTATTTTTTGTTTACCCTTAAAATTTATATTTTCAAAATCTGGGAACTTTTTATAAAACTCACTACAGCCATGTTTAATTTGAACGCTTTTTGTTTCAATTTTGGTTTCTTGAATTTTTTTTTTAATTATTTCTAAAGTTTCAGTAGAATCTTCTAAATTATCAAAGTAAACAAACCCTTTATAGTTTCCTTTTATATTGGGTCTAATTTCTATCATGCATTTTCGTAGGATACTTTTTTTGATAAATGATTGATTAAATAAAAAATATAATTTTATTAATTCCAAGACGTCTTTTACGATTATCTGAATTTTATAACAACTGAAGCAATATTTTGGTATTATACTGAATTTATTAAAAACTTTGAAATGTCGATCACAGTCTAATTTTTTATTATCTCTTCTAAAAATTTGTGTTTCTTTATAGTTAATTTCATTACAATTTTCATCGATGTAACAATCAGCTTTTTCAAAAATTTCTTTTATTGTGTCTACATCAGAAATTTTTTCTCGAAGATTATTGTTTAAAGACAAAATTTTTTCATTAGTAGAAAATATATTGTTTTTTTCTGAATTTTTAGGTTTGATAAAATTTAACAAATGTATAATTGAAAATATAGCTTTTTCATTTTTACTATTTAAATCTAAAACTTTATTAAAGTTTTCAATTGATTGTTGATACTCACCTATTTCCATATAACAAATTCCTAGGCTTTCATGAGTTAGTTCATTGTTAATATTTTCTTTAGATGATGACTCAAAACAATTTATTGCTTTTATAATTTTACCTAATTTATAATATTTTATTCCTTCTATTTGTTTTGTAGTTAATTCCATAAAACTAATATAACTTAGATTTGTAAAAATTCTTAATTTTGATACAAAAATGAGTCTAAGATAATTACAGATAAATTATATAATTTTTGTTACCTGCTATATTTTAAAAAAAACAGATTCACTGTGGGACACAGTCAGTAATGAATTTAATTAATTTTCTTATTGCTTGCATTTCTAAAAATCGCTAATTATAATGTTTTTAATTAAGCGGGCATAGCTCAGTGGTAGAGCGTCTCGTTGCCAACGAGAAGGTCGAGGGTTCGACCCCCTTTGCCCGCTCCAAAAAAATTATGAGATAAAAATTATGAGTGATTTAGCAAATAAAAAGTGTGTACCATGTGAAGGAAACATCCCTCCTTTTAATGCTGAGGAAATACACAAATATCTAAAAAAAGTTGATGGATGGGAAGTTTTAGAGGATAAAATTGATGGATTTCATTTAATCAAAAGTTTTAAATTTGATAATTTTTTAAAAAGTCAGCAATTTGTAAATAAAGTTGGAGAAATTGCTGAATCGGAAGGTCATCACCCCGATTTATGGTTTGGGTGGGGTTATGCGAGGATTAAAATATTCACACATGCAATTAAAGGTCTAGCAGAGAGTGATTTTATTCTTGCAGCAAAAATAGATAAAATCTCTAATGCCTAAAGTGTCTTGTTTTTGAAAAAAGAAGTACGGTATCCGTTTCATTTGCAAAATTAATAATATCTTTGTCTCTTATTGATCCTGATGGTTGAATTACTGCTCTAACACCAGATTGGACTAATTTTTCAATACCATCTACAAAAGGAAAAAATGCATCTGAGGCTGCAACCAAATTATCATTTTGGAGATTAAATTTTTTCATTTTATTTATTGCTATTTGACAACTGTCTAACCTACTTGGTTGACCAGAACCAATACCAACAGTTGTTTCCTCAGATGCTAACACTATTGCATTTGATTTGACATACCTGCATACATTAAAAGCAAAAATAAGATCTTTAAGTTGTTTAGCTGTTGGTTTTTGTTTTGATACAATTTTAAAGTTTTTTTTTGAAAATAAATTCAAATCCTCCGATTGTATCATTATTTCTTGACTAAATGATATGAATTTAAGAAGTTCTGTTGATGTATAATTTGTGCCATCAATTAATCTTAAGTTTTTTTTAGCTTTTAATATTTTGATAGCATCATTATCAAATCCGTTTGCGATTATCACTTCTAAAAATAGCTTGTTTAATTCTGTAGCTAACTTCCTCGTAATTTTGAAATTACAAGAGACTATTCCGCCAAATGCACTGACTGGATCGCAGGAAAGAGCAGATTTATAACTTTCTAAATGATCGTTTTTAGCAGAAACTCCACACGGGTTTGCATGTTTTACAATTACAGTTCCTTTACCTTTAGGTAAAGATTTTGAAATAGTTAAAGCACTAAATATATCATTATAATTGTTATAACTAAGCTGTTTTCCATGAATTTGTTTTAAATTCATATTTGGACTAATTGAATAAATTGCACTTTGCTGATGAGGATTTTCTCCGTATCTAAGTTGCTCAATTAAATTTCCATGAAAAACTTTCTTACTAGGGAAAATAGCATTTGTTTTTTTGTTAAAATAGCTTGAAATTACAGAGTCATAATAAGCGGTTTCAGCAAAAGCTATTCTTGATAGTTTTTCTCTAAAATTTAATGAAGTAGATCCTTTAAATTTTTTTAGTTCTTGAATTAATTCTTCATACTGTTCTGAAGATGTTATTACGGTCACATCATTATAGTTTTTAGCTGCTGATCTTACCATTGTAGGACCACCCACATCTATATTTTCTATAATTTTTTTATGGTTTTTTGTTTTTTTTAAAGTGTTCTCAAATGGATAAAAATTAACAATTACCAAATCAATATTCTCAAAACCATAATTTTTTAAATCTTTTAAGTGAGATTTTTTTTCTCTTTTATTCAGAATACCGGCATGAATTTTAGGATGAAGAGTTTTTACTCTGCCATTTAAAATCTCAGGAGAATTAGTAAATTTAGAAACCTCTAAACATTTAAATTTTAATCTTATAATTTCTTTATAGGTTCCACCCGAGCTGATTAATTTTATTTTGTTTTTTTTTAATATATTTAATAAAGGTTTTAAGTTTTTTTTGTCAGATACAGAAATTAGGGCTGTTTTAATTTTTTTCTTCATTATAATTTACTGATCACCCATTTTATAACCTGCTCTTTTTCATTGTTCATGCCAGAGATAAAAATATTTTGGTTTTCTTTATATGAATTTTTATTACCGAAATATAAACCATTATCAATATTAATATCAAATTTATCACAACTAAATTTCCAACCTTCTTCATCTATTTCAATTAAGATAGATTTGTTGTCTTGCGTTTTCATGACTTTTGAGCTTGGATCGAGATGAAATCTAATATCAAATTTAATTTCTTTATTAGGTGTTTTTCTAAATAATTTATCATAACCAATAAATTTCATCTGTTCTGGATAAAACTCAACCTCTCTCTCATAATATGTTCCAAATTTAATTAAATATCCATCATGTGTACCTGATATTTTCCAATAATTATTTTCAAAAACTACATTTTTTTTTGATACTTTCAGTCCTCTATCAACAATTAAACCTTTTTGATGTTTAGCAAAATTACAGGAAGAATAATCCTCAATAGTTAAAGCACAATGAAGAGAGGTACTTCTTGATAATTTATTAAATTTATTTTTTTTATCTACGTAATAACCAGCATTTGAAATTAATTTTTTTTCGTTTGAAAATATTTCAAAAGATAGAGCACCTGCTTGGTAGTCGTTGGAAAAAGTTTTGTTAGGACTAGAACCTATATCAGCAGCAAGAATTATTTTTTTATTTTTAAGAATTGCGTATCCTCCAAGTTCATTAATCTGGTTTTTGAAAGCATAACCAAACCTTTTTAAATATTGATCAAATTCTTTATTTTCAGAAAAATAATTCCCATTAAAAAAAATATCTTGTTTTATATTTTGCCATATGAAGGCGTAACCTGAACCTAAGTAATAAATGGTTTCATCAATATATTCAGGAATTAAATTCTGGGATTCTTTGAACCACTCTCTAATAATTATAAAGTATTTTAAATAAAATATAAGTTGTCGAATATTTCTTGATTTTGGAAAGCCTTGATTATCAATTGAAGATTTAATGATATTTTTTAATAAATTTAATCCATTTACAAGATATTTTTTTTCATTTTTATAAGCTAATCCAGTTAATATGATTGCAGCGCACCCAATCATCTTATTTTCTACTTCTTTTGAGTTTTTGATTTCATTTAACAAATGATTAGTTTGTTTTTGAATCATATGATCAAAAGTAGATCTGTATTCTTGATCACTATCTTCATAAGTGAGTTGATGATTCGATAACCATGAAATAATTCTTTTTGCTGTTAAATCAAATTCCCAACTTTTTTTTTGAAATTTATTGTTATTTGAGATCCAATTTTTAATGACTGTTTGTGTAGTTTTTTTTGAAGATTTTAAATCTAAGCTAAAAAACCAAAAAAAATTATTTAATTTTTCATAATCTTTTGAGCTTAAATTATTTTGCCAAATTGATTCAATAGCAAAGTCTTCAATTTTATATTTTTTGTTTTGATATTTAATTATAGAAGAAAGCAAATGAGGACTTGGTTTATAGTCAAAACTATTATCAAAAGTTTTTGATATTTTTTTTTCGTAAAAATTTGAATTTTGATAAATTGATTTAAAACTATCTCTTATATTAAAATAAAATTGACCTAAAATGCCAAAGGAATTTGTATTAATCATTAACTTATTTTAATTTTAATAAATTAATATTTTTTTTTATATCTCCATCGTTACTTTTGAAAACTGTAGTACCAGAAACAAGAATGTTCGCACCAGCATCAATTGCACTTTTACAGTTATCAAAATTGATTCCACCATCAATTTCTATGTCATAATCTAACTTTTTTTGTTCTCTTATTTTTTTTAATTCTTTAATTTTATCTAAAACATTGGGCATAAATTTTTGCCCTCCGAATCCAGGATTTACACTCATAATTAAAACTAAATCTATTTGATCTAATAAATCTAAAACTAAATCAATTTTAGTTTCAGGATTAAGTGAAACTCCAACTTTTTTATTTTTTTCTTTTATTTTTTTAATTGAATCTTCTAAATTATCAGTTGCTTCAGGATGAATAGTAATTATATCTGCTCCAGCTTCAGCATAAGCGTCTATATATTTATGAACTGGTGATATCATTAAGTGAACATCAAATTTTAATGAGCAATGTTTTCGAAGAGCTTTAATTACAGGTGGTCCTATAGTTAAATTAGGAACAAAATGACCATCCATGACATCCACATGAATCATATCAGCTCCCCCTTCTTCGAGTCTTTTAATTTCAGAACCTAATTGACTAAAGTCAGCTGATAAAATTGATGGTGAAATTTGTATATTTTTCATTGATTACTAGATTAACTAGTATCAATTTTAAAAATTAAAATGAATTAAAAAATTGATAAATTTGTCTAGAAATTTCACTTTCCAAAGGAAATGATAACATTCCCATCACCGAATATCCTAAGATCCAAGGCATCAGATAAAATCTAATCATGTAGAAAAACCAAGCAACATACAAGGGCACCAATGGCCCAATGATAAATGAGGGTGTTATTGGTTTAAATAATTTTATTAGAGGATTGGTGTATTTTACAAATACTCTCATGAAAAAGAATTGTGAGTCTTCTTTTTGAAAAATGTTCATCGCTACTCTTCCAATAAGAGTCCACATGATGATCCCGAGCAAATAATCAATAAAATATATTAAAGGATGAAAATTCGCTGACATTCAAAATTTATATTGGAAAATTTATTGAAATAAAAGGGGCGAAATTAATCGCCCCTTTTAAAAGATTATTTAGTGTGATTTACCAAGAATTGATTTACCACTCGGTACACGTACGTCATCAACCATTTTTTGAGTAGCTTTATCTGGTTCTGCAGTCATTAAACTAACTACTACCATTAAAACTAAACTAACAGCTGATCCGAAGATACCAAATGTTAACTGTGTAATTCCTAGGAAACCACTTCCACCAGTTCGTACCCAAACTAAGTACCACGCACCGGCGATTAGACCACCTAGCATACCAGCAATCGCACCTTGTCTATTAGCTCTCTTCCACCATACACCAAGCACAAGTGGGAAGAACAATCCAGACATCGCAAAATCAAAAGCCCAGATAACCGAACCTAAGATTCCTTGTATCTCCATTGCTGCAATAGTTGCTCCAGCAAAACCAATTATTACAAGTAATACCCTTGCAACAAGTAGTCGTTTTGCAGTTTCCGCTTTTGGATCAATGATCTTATAGTAAACATCATGTGATATAGCGTTTGCAATCGCTAGAATCAAACCATCGGCAGTAGACATGGCAGCTGCCATACCCCCTGCAGCAACTAGACCTGAAATTACATAAGGTAATCCAGCTATCTCTGGTGTTGCTAATACAACGGCTTTACCACCCATGAAGAACTCATTTAATTCGAGAGTTCCATTTCCGTTAAAGTCGCTGATAAACATTAGGTTTGCTTGGTTCCAGTTTTGGTACCAGTCTATTGCTTCCACTTCTGCAAATGTCTTACCGATAATACCTGTTGGTAAATTCGGGTCGATCAATGATAACTTAGATAAAGTAGCTAACATTGGAGCAGAAGAATAAAGTAGGAAGATAAAGAATAATGACCAACCTACTGATTTTCTAGCTGCTTTTACACTTGGAGTAGTAAAGTATCTCATCATCACGTGCGGTAATGATGCTGTTCCCATCATCATCGCTAATGCTAATGAAATAAATGCCCAAGGTGTAGCGTTCACTGCAGAGTGAGCTTTAGTTATTCCTGCTAAGCCTTTAGGTACTGATTTTAGATCAGCAGCTGCGTTTTTAACAAAACCAAACTGTTGTTCTAATTCACCAATTCTAGCTACCTCGTCAGCTAACATAAAGTGAGGGAAGAAACCCGCACCCATTTTGTTACTGATCCAGAATACTGGAAGTAGGTAAGCTATAATCAGTACGATATATTGTGCAACCTGTGTCCAAGTTACCCCTCTCATACCACCTAACATTGAACATAATAAAATACTTATTAGTCCAACATAAACTGCGTATTGGAATGGGATATCAAGTGCAACAGATGCAATAGTACCTGTAGCGTTAATTTGTGCAGTCACATACGTAAATGAAGCAACAGTTAAAACTACAACTGCGCTAAATCTAGCTAAATTACCACCGTATCTAGTACCTATAAAATCTGGAACTGTATAACAGCCAAATTTTCTTAAGTATGGTGCTAATAAAGATGCAACAAGCACGTAACCACCAGTCCAACCTACAAGTAGAGCCATATAGCCGTAACCTTTAAAGTAAATACCACCCGCCATTGCAACGAATGAAGCACCAGACATCCAGTCTGCTGCAGTCGCCATTCCGTTGAAGACTGTTGGTACTTGCCTTCCAGCTACGTAATATGCATCTGCTTGGGCTGTTCTTGATAGCCAACCGATTAATGCATAGATGAATACAGTAAAAGCAACGAAAGCGATACCAATCGCTTTAGCTGTCATACCCATCTGTTCAGCAATTGCCATAATGATTATGAAACCTATAAATCCTCCGGTATAGATCCCGTAAACTTTAGGCAAATTATCTATGAAATTACCTTTCATTATTCGTCCTCTCTTTCGCTAAAGCCGAACTCTTCATCGATTTTTTCTTGTCTATTCGCAAACCAGAAAATCAAGATTACGAATGCACCAAGAGATCCCTGACATGTAAACCAGTATGTCCATGGATAACCGAAAGGTCCTGTGACCTCGTTCATTTCAGCTCCAAAGAGAAAGATGCCAATTGAGAAAACAAACCAGATTGCTAGTGTTATAAATAACAATCCCCTGGTTTTTTCCCAGTGTTTTTGTTGATTTGACATTTATACCTCTCTATTTAGTTATAACTGATTGAAACCATAACCATTATGAAGGTTTTGAAAAGACCTAAAATTCACCATATTAGGTACTTATTTACTTACTTTTTTAAGATATAATTGGCGCACATACAAATTTACATGGGAAAATACAAATTAACTTGGAGAGACATAAAATTTGAGGATTTCAAAACATATTTATTCGCCATGTTTAAGGCGTTTATTCCAAAGAAAAAAATAAAAACTTTAGACGAATTAGAACAATTTATTCAAACTAAATCTGCCTGGGCTACTCAAGTTACTTTATATAATTATCTAAAAACTAGAATGGGAACAAGATATGTTCTTCATTTTGATAATGATGAATTTATGTCATCAGTAAATCTTGCTAAATGGAATATTTATTCAGTTGCATTACAAGATTTAACTTTTTTTACATTTTCATATTTAAAAGTTAATTTTAATTATCAGGATATTCATAAAGCAAACGAAATTTTCAATAAAATTTTAGATGACGAAATTTCTAATAAGATGCCGTTAGATATTATTGATGAAGCTAGGAAAAGTTTTGATGAACGATTAAACAAAATAAATTGGGATGTTTATTATCAAGACTTACCTTTTAATCCTAGTGCACTCTCTTTATATAAATGGGCTCCAATTGCAGAGGAATTAAAAACTTTAGATCGAAAGATTGTTTTAAATTCGATGATTTTAAAATGGGATGTTGTTAAACAAGAATTTAAAGATTTAATACAGTTTTAAATATTTTTTCTATTTTCAACCAAACTATCAACAACACTTGGATCTGCTAGAGTAGTTGTGTCTCCTAATTCACCATGCTCATTAGCAGCAATCTTTCTTAGAATTCTTCTCATTATTTTTCCTGATCTTGTTTTAGGAAGACCTGGAGTAAAATGAATTAGATCTGGAGTTGCTAAAGGACCAATTTGTTTTCTAACCCAAAGTTTTAGATCTCTTTCTAGTTCACCAGTTTCGCTCTCTCCTGCATTTAAGGTTACATAGCAATACAAACCATTACCTTTAATATCATGGGGGTAACCAACTACAGCAGCTTCAGCTACTTTTGGATGAGCAACAAAAGCACTTTCAATTTCAGCTGTTCCAAGATTATGTCCTGAAACGATAATCACATCATCTACTCGACCAGTGATCCAGTAATATCCATCTTTATCTCTTCGACATCCATCTCCTGTGAAATATTTTCCGTTAAATTGAGAAAAGTATGTATCGATAAATCTTTGATGATCTCCATAAACAGTTCTCATTTGTCCAGGCCATGATTGAGCAATACATAATCTTCCTTCTCCAGCTCCTTTAATTTCTTTACCGTTTTTATCAACAAGGACTGGCTTAATTCCATAGAAAGGTTTTGTTGCAGATCCAGGTTTAAGAGGAATAGCACCTGTCTGAGGAGCAATCATTATACCTCCAGTTTCCGTTTGCCACCATGTGTCTACAATTGGGCATTTAGAATTACCTACAGTTTTATAATACCACATCCAAGCTTCTGGATTTATTGGTTCTCCCACTGTTCCTAAAAGTTTAAGTGATTTTCTAGATGTTTTCTTAACAGGTTTATCTCCCTCACGCATTAAAGCTCTGATTGCAGTTGGTGCTGTATAGAAAGTATTTACTTTATATTTATCAACTATTTGCCACCACCTAGAACTATCGGGATAATTTGGAATTCCCTCAAACATTATGGTGGTTGCACCATTCGAAAGTGGTCCATAAATTATGTAACTATGTCCAGTTACCCAGCCAATATCAGCAGTACACCAATAAATATCTTTTGGTTTGTAGTTGAAAATATATTGATGTGTCATTGATGCATAAACCATATAACCGCCAGTAGTATGAAGAACTCCTTTAGGTTTACCTGTTGAACCCGAAGTATATAAAATAAACAAAGGATCTTCAGCGTCCATTTCCTCAGGTTCACAATTATTTGGAACGTCTTTAATTAAATCATGAAACCAAACATCTCTATTCTGATCCCAGTTTATGTAATTACCTGTTCGTTTTACAACAATACATTTCTTAACATTTGGACAACTCATTAAAGCTTCATCGACTGTATATTTCAATGGAATAGTTTTTCCTCCACGCACTCCTTCATCTGCAGTAATTATGTATTCAGACTCGCAATCATTCACTCTTCCCGAAATAGAATCTGCTGAAAAACCTCCAAATATAATCGAATGAACTGCACCAATTCTTACACAAGCTAACATCAAAATTGCTAACTCTGGTATCATTGTTAAATAAATTGTTACGCGATCCCCTTTTTTAATTCCTAATTTTTTTAAACCATTTGCTGCTTTAGAAACTTTTTGGTGAAGTTGTTTATAAGAAATTTTTTGACTATCTTTTGGATCATCTCCTACCCAAATAATAGCTGTTTTATCTTTTTTATCTTTTAGATGTCGATCAATACAATTCGCTGAAGCATTTAAAGTGCCATCTTCAAACCATTTAATTTTGACTTCTTTAGTACTGTATTTTACATCTTTAATTTTTTTATAAGGTTTGATCCAGGTAATTCTTTTTCCTTCTTTTCTCCAAAATTCATCATTACTCTTTATAGATTGAGAATATTTTTGTTGATATTTACTTTTATTTGCTAAGCTACTTTTAACCCATTCTGGTTTTGTTTTAATAACCACTTCAGGAGGTGTATTTTCGTTTTCTTTTTTTGCTTTAATTTTTTTCTTTATTTTTTTTGAGGATTTTTTTCTAACTTTAGATCTTTTCTTTACCTTTTTTGAAGTTTTTTTTCTAACTTTAGACTTCTTTTTTCTTACCTTGCTTTTCTTTTTCTTTTTTTTTGGCATAGGTGATTTTTTTTTTTTAAATTCTACTCATGTTATTTATAATTTTCCAGCTTTTATAATCAACAGGCATTACAGAAAGCCTACTTTGCTTTATTAGAGCTAAGTGGCTTAAATCCTTATTTTTTTTGATATTTTCAAGTGTTACAGGCTTTGAAAATTTACTTTTAAATTGAACAGTCACAGCAACAAACCTACCTGTCTTGTCAGTTTTATCTATATAATACTCTTTGGTGACTTTTACGATTCCAACTATTTCTTTTCCAATGTTTGAATGATAGAAAAAACAAAGATCATCTTTTTTCATACTCTTTAAGTTCTTTGCAGCTTGATAATTTCTTACACCATCCCAAGGTGCACCTTTAATTCCAGCTTTTTTTTGCTGGTCAATTGACCAAACATTTGGTTCAGATTTTAGTAACCAATATTTCATTTTAATTAGATAACCTATTGTAACATAATTATAAATTGATAATCTTAAAATATGAGAGAAGCACCATATATATTTGGAAAAATTTATAATTTCGAGCAAGTTAAGGAAATTAACAATGTGATAAAGGAAAATTTTATTGAGGGTGAAGATAATTATGCAAGAGGTGCAGAAAAAACCTCAGATGTTAAGTTTGTAAGATTTGGGCAAATTCAAAGACTTATGGGTCCTTTTCTGGATTTTTGTTATACTTCAAATATAAATTATTTTGGATTTGATCTACATCCAATCACTTCACAAAAAAGATTAAATTATAATATTTACAGTATAGGAACAGAATATAATTGGCATATAGATGCAGTTTCAAAACATCCAGTAAGGGATATTAAACTTACAGCTTTGCTCAATTTATCTGAAGAGCCTTATGAAGGAGGAGAGTTGCAACTGTTTAAAACTTTAGTAATAGCTTGTAAAGAATTTAACGAACCAGGAAGTGCAATTATTTTTCCATCATTCACAAACCATAAAGTCAATAAAGTTACTTCTGGTTCAAGAAATACGCTAGCCCTATGGATGTCTGGGCCAAAATTTAGATAACCTAAATTATAATTTTACTCCAGCACCTTTGAGAAAAGCTGCATCTTCATCTAAGGGCCATCTAGGTTTTGCTGGGTAATTTAAATCATTAAATTGGTTTATTTTAAATTTTTCCAAACCTACCATTGCAATCATTGCTGCATTATCTCCACAAAACTCTATAGGTGGAAAAATACTTTCATAATTATTTTCTTCACATAGATTAATTAACATAGACCTAATTTTTTTATTTGCTGCAACTCCTCCAGCAACAACGAAAATTTTTTCATTTAATTCATTTATTTTTTCAAATTCAGTAAAAGCAATCTTTGTTTTTTTATATAAAATTTCTTCAATTGTTTTTTGAAAAGATGCTGCAAGATTATATTTATCTTGTTCTGATTTAATTGTTTTGCTTATCTTCAAAATGGCAGTTTTTAGACCTGCAAAAGAAAGATTACATCCTCCTTTGTTGAAAATTGGTTTTGGTAAATCATATTTTTCTGGATCACCTTTTTTAGCTAAAATTTCTATTTGAGGTCCTCCTGGAAATTCTATTCCTAAAAGCTTTGCCGTTTTGTCAAACGCCTCACCTAATGCATCATCAATAGTTGTTCCTAATCTTTTATATTTACCAAGATTCTGAACACTTAAATATTGTGAGTGCCCACCTGAAATTAAAAGAAGTAAATATGGATAATTTAAATTTGTATTTAGTTTTGGACTTAAAGCATGTCCCTCTAAATGATTAACAGCAATAAAAGGTTTATTCATTGCTGTTGCGAAAGCTTTACCAAAACTTAGCCCAACTGATAAACAAACAATTAATCCAGGACCAGCGGTAGAAGCAACCGCATCTATCTCTTCAATTTTTCTACCACTTTCATCAATAGCTTTTTTTACAATCCAATCAATTTTTTCAATATGTGAACGTGCTGCCAACTCAGGGACCACTCCACCAAACTCTTTATGAACTTCTACTTGACTTGAAACAATGTTGGATAAAACTACTGGTAATCCTTCTTCATTTTCAGTTATTAAAGAAGCTGCAGTTTCATCACAGCTAGATTCTATTCCAAGAATTAAGGGTTTTTTGTTCATTCAAATAGTTTTTAATAATTGTACAATCTTTATACAAGTAAGAAATAATTTTTTATGAGAAAAAAAATAATAATTGGATCTAGGGGTAGTAAGCTTGCCTTACTTTACGCTCAACAAGCTAAAAATAAGATTATTGAAAATACCGACCTTGGTAATGAAGATATTTTAATTAAATCAATTACAACTAAAGGTGACGAAGTACAGGATATAAGATTATCTGAGCTTGGTGGCAAAGGTTTGTTTTCTAGTAATATTGAAAAAGAACTTCAGTTAAAAAATATTGACATTGCAGTCCATGCACTTAAAGATATGCCTGCTAATGAAACAAAAGGATTAACAACAGACTCTTTCCTTGAAAGAAATGACCCTAGAGAGATTTTAATTACAAAGAACAAAAAAAAACTTAAAGACTTAGATCAAAAGTCAATTGTTGGCACTTCATCATATAGAAGAGAATTTCAAATAAAAAAAATTAGACAAGATTTGAACTGTAAACTAATTAGAGGGAATATAGATACTAGAATTAAAAAATTGAATGAAGGGATGTATGATGCAATTATTTTGTCTTATGCTGGTATCAAATTTTTAAAATTTGAAAATGAAATCTCAGAAATTTTTTCAGCTGAAGAAATAATTCCTAGTGCAGGACAAGGCGTAATTGCTCTTCAGTGCAGGGAGAATGATGATGAGATAATTTCTATTTTAAACAAAATTAATCATGAGGAAACACATAAAAGGGCTCACCTTGAGAGGAATATTTTAAAAGTTTTAGATGGAGATTGTGAAACAGCAATTGGTGCTCATTCAGTGGTTGATGGAGATAAGATTACAGTGGAGGCTGAACTTTTTTCTTTAGATGGTAAACAAAGGTTTTATGAAAAAAAAGTTGGTAATTTGAATGAGTTTAAAGAAATTGGTAAAGAGATTGGAATAGTTTTAAAAACAAAATCAAATAATTCATATAAAAGATAATATGCATATTTTGTTAACTAGACCATTAGAGGATTGTTCTGAAATGATATTAAAATTTCAATCATTAGGACATCAAGTTTCTCATCTCCCATTAATAAGAATTGAAAAGGTTAATTATGAAGAAATTAACTTTTTTGAATATAGTGGAATTATCTTTACTAGTGCAAATGCAGTTAAATTTTTAAACACAGTAAAATTAGATAAAAATATTAAATGCTTTTGTGTTGGAAATGCTACAGAAAATAAAGCAAGAAGTGTTGGTTTTCAAAATACAATTGCGGCTGAAGGAAATGTTACAAACTTAAAGGAGTTAATTATACAAAGTTACGACTCCAAAAATAAACAATTACTTTACGTTAGTGGTGAAACAATTTCGATTGATTTAGATCAACAGTTATTAAGCGAAGGTTTTAAGGTAAAAAGAATTATTAATTACAGAGTATATCATAATCAAAAATTTGATGAGAAATTTGTTGATGAATTAAAATTAAATATGCCTGATATGGTCTATGTTTACTCTCAAAATAGTGCGTCAAGTTTCTTAAATTTCATAAAGATTTACCAAACCGAAAATTTATGGATGAATACAAATTTGATGTGTATAGGCGAAAAAACCTCGTCAATACTGAACGAAATCAAATGGAAAAAGATTTTTCTTTTTAACCCTGGAGATGAAGAGTTTTTGTTATATAAAATTTAGAAATGGAATTAATTAATAATTTTTCGGAAATATTTTTATCAGTATGGAATAAAGGAATTCTTGGTGTTGATATCTTTCAAATCTTAATTGGTATTGGAATATTTTTACTATTCTTAATTTTTAGAGGTCTAATAAGCAAATTAGTTATTAAAAAATTAGAAATTATCTCCAAAAGAACAACGAATAAATTAGATGATACTTTTGTTCAATCACTTGTAGGTCCAGCAAGATTTTTACCAGTTGTATTAGGATTTTTTATTGCAAGCTACTATATGACTTTCTCACTAGAAGGAAGAGAAGTGGTAGATACAATAAATAGAACTTTGATCACTATTTTAATTTTTTGGGTAATTCACCAAATTATAGAACCAATTTCATACATACTTAGTGGTTTAGACAAATTGTTAACAAGAGAACTTATTGGCTGGATAATTAAATCACTAAAAATTTTAATTTTTATTTTAGGTTTAGCAGCAGTTTTAGAATTGTGGGGAATTAAAATAGGTCCAATCATTGCGGGTCTTGGATTGTTTGGTGTTGCTGTAGCATTAGGGGCACAAGATTTATTCAAAAATTTAATATCAGGAATTTTAGTTTTAGTTGAAAAGAGATTTAAAATTGGAGACTGGATAGCTGTCGAGGGTATTATTGAAGGTGTAGTAGAAAAGATTGGGTTTAGATCAACAACAATTAGAAAGTTTGACAAATCTCTTGCTATTATTCCAAATTTTCAATTTGCTGAAAACGCTGTTGTTAATGTAAGTGAAACTTCAAATTGGTTAATCAGTTGGATTATTACACTTCAATATGACACTACGGTAGATCAGTTAAAAAAAATTAGAGATGAAATCGAAAGTCATATTAATTCAAGCGAAGATTATAATACCTCAATTGGTGTTGCGGTAAGAGTTGATAAATTTTCTGATAGTTCAATAGATATGTATGTAAGATGCTTTACTAAAACAGGAAGTTGGAATAATTGGCTTGATGTAAAAGAAAGATTAGCACTTGTGATTAAAGAAATTGTAGAAAAAAATGGTGCTTCATTTGCTTTCCCAAGTCAGTCTATTTATGTTGAGAAAAAATGATAGCTATTTTTTATTTAGTTTTACAAATTTTAAAATTGTACTCTTATGTTGTAATTGCCAATGTTATTGTAAGTTGGTTAATAGCTTTTAACGTTCTTAATACTCAAAATAGGTTTGTGTATGCAATTTTAGAGTTGAGTTACAAATTAACCGAGCCTTTCCTGAATAAAATTAGACGTTTTTTGCCAAATTTAGGTTCACTAGATATTTCTCCAATCATTCTTCTTTTATTGATTTGGTTTATCGAAATGTGTATGAAGCTGTACATCGCACCAATGATTTTTTAAGAGAGAAATATGATTTTAATTGATGGAAAAAAAGCAGCCGCAGAATTAAGAGCAGAGTTAAAGGAAGAAGTTGCAGAGTTAAAATCAAAACATAATAAAGTACCAGGTTTAACAGTAATACTGATTGGTGATTTAACACCTAGTCAGATTTATGTGAGAAATAAAGAGAAGTCAGCAAATGAGGTAGGATTAAAATCTGAAGTAATTAAATATCCAGACTCAGTTGAAGAAAAGACTGTTCTAGAAAAAATTCAAGAACTAAACAATGATGAAACTGTTTCAGGAATTTTGGTTCAACTTCCTTTACCTAAGCATATTGATAAGCAGAAGGTTATTGAAGCCATTGATCCTTCAAAAGACGTAGATGGATTTCATCCAATGAATGTAGGCAATCTTTCATCTGGTTATGAAAGTTCGATACCTTGTACTCCGCTTGGATGTTATTTATTGATAAAAAAAATTGAACCTAATTTAAGTGGTAAAAAAGCTGTGGTTGTGGGTAGATCAAATTTAAATGGTAAACCAATGACACAACTACTTTTAAAAGAAAATTGCACCGTAACTATAACTCATTCAAAAACTAAAGATTTAAAAGCTGAGTGTTTAGAGGCTGATATAATTGTTGCAGCTGTAGGTATACCTGAACTTGTTAGAGGAGATTGGGTTAAGAAAGACTCTATTGTTATTGATGTTGGTATAAATAAAACTGACAACGGTATAGTTGGTGATGTTCATTTTGATGAAGTTTCAAAAAACGCAAAAGCACTTACACCAGTTCCAGGTGGAGTTGGACCTATGACTATTGCTTGTTTGCTTAAAAATACGATCGACTGTTTCAAAAGATCGCAAATTTAATAATTAAACCCCAAGCTGTAATCTGTTAATTTATTAGAATGAAAAAACCTAAACGACCATACAGATTTGGTATAATTTTTTTGCTTCTTACAGTTCCGCCTATTGGGGCAACACAATTAGGTTGGTACTTGCATGACATGCAAACTGGTTTTGATTATGGTATGATTGTAGGTACTGTATCAGTAATATACGCTGCATATTTAATGTATGAAAAAAACTGGCGTGAAGAAGATGAAGATTAAATTATGGAAAAAATAATTTTTTTTGGATTGGTTATTCCTATTATGGCTTATGTTTTATACTTAGGTGGAATGGCAATTATGAATGGTTTTAAGTCTAAGGAAGCTAATAGAGCTGAGAAAGAGGAAGCTGAAAGTGAGGGTAGGGAGACAAGCGAAACTTCTGATGAACAAAGCAGTAATTTAAGTGATGAACTTACTAAATTGAATGATTTAAAAGAAAAAGGAATTATTTCTCAAGAGGAATTTGAAAAGGCGAAAAATAAACTATTAAATAATTAAATAGTTTAATCATGTTTAATGGTTTTAAAAAAAAATTTGTTAAAGTAAGCAAGGGTAAAATTTTTTGTAGATTTAAAGGTAACGGTCCCCCATTATTATTACTTCATGGATATCCCCAAACACATGTGATGTGGCACAAGACTGCCCCTGAGCTTAGTAAATATTTCACTGTAATAGTTGCTGACCTTAGAGGATATGGAGATAGTTTAGTTTTACCTGGTGGTACTAATCATAAAAATTATTCTAAAAGAGAAATGGCTAAAGATATGGTTCAATTGATGAGTAAATTAAATTTTAAAAAATTTTTTGTTGCTGGACATGATCGAGGCGGGAGAGTTGCACATAGAATGGCAAGAGATTATAGAAATAAAATTATGGCTTTAAGTGTCTTAGATATTTGTCCAACTATAGATATGTACGAGCATACTGATATGAAATTTGCAAAAGGATATTTTCACTGGTTTTATTTAATACAGCCAGCACCTTTACCAGAGAAAATGATAATGGCAGATCCTAAAAGATGGTTAAAAAGTCGTTTTAATAGGTCATCAAAACGTGCGATTGGAAAAATTGAAGACGAATATCTGAGAGCCTTTAAACAAAATAAAAGAATTCATGCAACATGTGAAGATTATAGAGCTGCGGCGACTATAGACTTAGAGCACGATAAAAAAGATAGAAATAAAAAATTAAATATTCCTATCCAAGTTTTGTGGGGAAAAAAAGGAGTAGTTGGAAAGCAATTTAATTCGATTAAAATTTGGCAAAAATATACAAATAAAAAAATCTATGGTGCAGAAATTAATTCAGATCATTTCATTCCAGAGGAAAGTCCTAAACAAACTTTAAATCACCTAAAAAAATTTTTTCTAAAAAATGTTAAAAATAATTCCAAATAAAAAAAATATTGGAGCAGAAATAATTGTAAATTTAAAAGATATTACGAATAAAGATATTTTAAAAATTAAGAAAGCACTGAATAAATATGGAATGTTATATTTTAAGAAACAAAGATTAACATCTAAACTTTTCATTAAGTTTGCAAAATATTTTGGAAATTTAGCTAACTATCCAAGACTAAAAGGTTTAAATAAAAAATTTCCTCAAATTACAGTAGTGCAAAGAAAATCAACGGATAAAGGACCAAGTTTTGGTGAACAATTTCATACTGACTCGATTTATACAAAAAAGCCACCAAGATTTACAATGTTGCTTTCAAAACTTGTACCAAAAAAAGGAAAGGCCAATACAGAATTTTGTTCTCAATATCTTGCTTATAAAGAATTACCAAATCCAATAAAAAAAAAATTTAAAAGTATTAAAGGTAAATATTCCTCTGAGGGTCCGATATCTGTTACTACAAAAGAAAGAGTAAAAGAAAAAGGAAAAAATATTAAAGAACTTAAATCTTCACATAAAATAATTAGGAAAATCAGTACAAATTATTCGATTTATTGCAGTCCAGGACATTTTGTTGGTTTTAGTTCAAAGATAAAAAATCAAGAAAAGTTCAAAAAATTTTTATTTAATCATCAAATTAAGAAGAAGTTTCAATTTTCATTGTCTTGGGAAAAAAATCAATTGGCTATATGGGATAATAGGTCTATGCTTCATCAGGCAACACCCTTTAAGGGAAATAGAATAATGCATAGAATAACAATTAAATAATTTATGTTCACAATTTTTTTAGGACTAACTCCATTTATATTTATTACTTTTTTAGGGTTTGTATTTGGTAAGTTAAAAGTTTTAGACCTTAGTCATGCTAAAATTTTAAATCTTTTTTTGTTCTATATTGCAGTTCCGGCATTGATAATTAAACTAATAGCACAAAATGAAATTGGACAAGTAGATTTTAAACAAATTTTCTCTTATTTAATTATGCAATCGATATGTGGAATTATTACTTACTTAATTACCTCAAAATATTTTAATAGATCAATCCCAGAATCAATTATTTGGGCTTTAACAGTTGCATTATCAAACCATGTGACTTTGCTTTTGCCAATAACAGAAATATATTTTCAACAAGATGTAATTACTCAAGTTGCAAGTATCATATTAATGGATGGAATAATTTTATTATCTGTAATTGCTTTTTTTCTCGAATTATCTACAAAAAAAAATGTAAATTTATTTAATTTTATTAAAAATTTATTTTTAAACCCATTTATTCTTTCAATAATTATAGGTCTGTTATTTTTATTATTAAATTTTAATATTGATCAAACACCGATTGAATACACTTTGTCTAAACTTGCAGCATGTGTTTCACCAGTTGGATTGTTTGCAATTGGCATAATTCTCTCATTTTATACTAAAAATGTAATTAACAAATTATCTGTTTCTATTTCGGTTTTAAAATTAGTCATTTCCCCAATTATTTTACTTTTAATTGGATTAGTTTTTTTTAATGCAGGATTGCCTGCTGAAATACCCGGTGCTTTCTTTGTGAGTGTTGCACCTTGTGGAGTTACTTCTATAGTTTTATGTGCCGCCTATAATGTAAGTCCCAAAAATATAATAAAAGCAATTTTTGTATCTACTATTGCATCTATAGGGACTATATTTTTTGCAATTGAGTATTTAACTTTATAATAATTTATCTAGAGGACTAACTTCTCCAATTTTAAAAATAATTGCATCTTCTTTATTAAAACCATATTTTTCAGCACTATTTTTAAATCTAATTGGGGGTTCCATAATTGGCTCCAATGACAAAACAAATGTTCCCCAATGCATTCCTAATACTTTTTTACTTTTAAGGTCCTGTGCAACATTCAAAGCTTCTTCTGGTGTAGTATGATAAATTGTTTTATCAAACATTGGTTTGAAATTATAAGCTCCAATATTAATCATTGTCAGATCTATAGGACCGTATTTTTCTCCTAGTTTTTTGTAGATTTCTCCATATCCAGTATCACATGCAAATAAAATTTTTTTATTTTTATATTTTATAAGAAAATTACCCCACAAAGTTTTATTAGTGTCTGTTAAACTTCTCTTTGACCAATGAACTGCAGGAAGTAAAGAAATTTTCAAATTCTCATTTATAACTATTTGATCATACCAATCCATTTCATTTACATCTCTATATCCTTTAAAATATTTACCAAGATTTAGAGGTGTTAATACTTTTGCATTCTTAAAAGGAAAATTTCTAATTGTTGACATGTCCTGATGATCGTAATGATTATGAGTGAGTAAAAATATATCCGTTTTAGGTATCTCGTTTAATTTTACCGCAGGATTAGTAAATCTCTTTGGACCAAAGATTAGTGGTCCAGCGTTCTTTGAAAATACAGGATCTGTTATAATTGTAGTTCCACCTAATTTTATAAGGTATGTCGCGTGACCTATCCAAGCAATATAATCATCATCTTTATATTTTTCTAAATCAGCTAATACTTTTTCTTTTTCAATCACATGTTCTTTTGGATAAGATAAATCAACTTTTTTTCTCAATTTACTGAAAGTTCTATAAGAAAATTTTCCTGAAGATATTATTACTGGAGATCCTTTTGGATTTCTGAAAGTACCATCAGGTAAATGATGATAAGGTCTTTCTTTCATATTATTTTTTCTTCTCCATTAACCATAAGCTATTTCCTGCAAGAAAATATATTTTTCCATTAACCGGGTGAACTTGTATGTCTCTTATTCTCCCAATTTTATCTTTAAAAACAATTGTTTCTTGAATGTTAGATAAATTTTTAAAGTTTAATTTTCTCATTGATTTATCTTTTAAAGAAGTAATGAGCGCTTCTCCATTCCATTCATTAAATTCTTTTCCATTATAAATAGTTATGGCACTTGCAGCTATTGAAGGTACCCAATATTGGATTGCCTTAGTAAAACCTGGTTTCCATTTAGGTCCAATCTTTGACCCTGAATAATTTGTTCCGCCCCAACCTAAAATTTTCCAACCATAATTTTCTCCTTTTTTTATTTCACCAAACCAATCACCACCTTTTGCACCATGGTTGCTAGCATAAATTTTTCCATCAAAATAGGAATGAGTTAGACCTTGAGGGTTGCGAACACCGATTTGATAAATTTCAGGTAACCAATCTGATTTACCTTCGAATTTAGGATTATCTTTTGGAATACTACCATCTAAGTGAATTCTGATAATACTTCCAGGATGGTTTGTTGGATCTTGAGCAATCATACCACCACCTCTTTCACCAGAAGACGCAAAAAGATAATTATCTTTTATAGCTAATCTTGAACCGAAATGATAACCAGATTCTATAGGTGGTTCAGCTTGAAATATATTTTCAAAATCTAAATTTTTTTTATTTAATTTAGCTTTTGCAATTGATGTACTGGTTTTCCAATCCCCTCTATTTTCTGAATAAGAAATCCATAAGTAATTATCTTGGTAAATAATATCTAATAAACCTCCTTGTCCGTGTACAAAATAATTTAAGTTATGTTCAACTTCATAAACTTCTTCAGAAATAATATTTACTATTTTTATTTTTCCAGTTTTTTCAGTGATAATAAGCTCCTCATTGTTTATAAAAGATGATCCCCATGGGTCACTTAAATCTACCAATTTTTTAAAAATAAAATTTTCAGAAAAACTTTTCGATGAAAATAATAAAAAGAATAATATCGATAAAAAATATTTGATCACTTTATGAAAGTTTAGATCTACCACCATCTACAGCAATTATTTGACCCGTAACCCAAGAACTGTCTTCTGTTAGTAAGAATTTAGCAAGAGCAGCAGAGTCTTTACCTTCCCCCAACCTTTTAAGGGGATGTGCTTTTGCAATACCTTCAGCGACAGCAGTATTTTTTAACATTGGTTCTGCTATTTTAGATTTTGTTAAACTTGGCGCCACACAATTTACTCTTATGTTTGGAGCGAATTCTGCCGCAAGAGAAACCGTCAATCCTTCAACAGCAGCTTTAGCTGAGGCTATGATTGCATGATTGGTAAAACCTCTTTGAGCAGCAACGGTAGAAAATAATACTATTGAACCTTTGTTTTTTTTTAAACTTTCCTGATATCCCTTAATAGCTTCTACAGCAGAATAAAGATTAAGCTTCATGCATTTCTGAAAATCTTGTTCACTTACCATTCTTAATGGTTTTAAATCAATTGAACCGACACAATAAGCTAGGCCTTTAATTTCAGAAATATCTGATTTAACTTTTTCTATAAACCCATCCTCTAAAACATCTGCAACGGTATGTGAGCATCCAAGTTTTTCAGAGACAGAACTAAGTTCGCTTTCATTTCTTCCAACTAAATGAATATCGTATCCAGAGTTTTTTAATTGTTCCGCTAAACTTGACCCAATAGAACCTGTCGCACCAAAAATTACATATTTTTCTGACATAAAAAATTTTATTAGTTATATTTAACTATGAAGTTATTTTTTATACTTGGTAATCAATTATTTCCAACAAAATACCTAGGCCGCTTCAAAAAAGACCACCTATTTTTTATGGCTGAAGATAAGGGATTATGCACTTATGAAAAGCATCATAAACAAAAAATTTTATTATTCTTATCTTCTATGCGTTCTTATGCAGACGGATTAAGAAAAAATAAATTTAAATTAGATTATTATAGAATCGAAGATAAAGAATTTAATGAAGATTATTTTAAAAAATTAAAAAAAATAATTACACAAAAAAAAGTAAAAGAAATTTCAAGTTTTGAAGTAGAGGATAAATTTTTTGAAAAAAAAATTTCACAATTTTTAAAAAAAGAAAAAATACACTGGAATGTTATTCAAACTCCCATGTTTTTAAATTCAAGAGCTGAATTTAAAAATTATTTATCAAAATCAAAAAAACCTTTTATGGCAACTTTCTACAAAGAGGTTAGAAAAAAATCTGGGATATTGATGGGGTCAGATGGTAATCCCATCGGAGGAAAATGGAGCTTTGACGAGGATAACAGAAACAAATTACCCAAAAATATTTCAATCCCTAAATTTCCAAAAATCAATGAAACCACCCACACAAAAAAATTAAAGCCTATTATTGAAAAGGAATTTAAAAATCACCCAGGGAGTACAAATAATTTTTGGTTTGCAACAGAATACGAGGATGTAGTTAAACTTTTAAGTTTTTTTATAAAAGAAAAATCAAACTTATTTGGTGATTATGAGGATGCAGTTGATCAAAAAGATAATATTCTATTTCATAGTGTATTAAGTCCTTATATAAATTTAGGTTTAATTACTCCTGAATTTGTTATCCAAAAAATTTTAGATTTTCATAAAAAAAATAAAATTAGAATGAATTCTTTAGAGGGCTACATTCGCCAGGTGATTGGTTGGCGAGAATTTATGCGTGGAATTTATCAGTCTTATTCTGAAGAAATGGAAACCAGAAATTTTTTTAAACAAAACAAAAAAATGAAAAGTTCTTGGTATGATGGGACCACTGGCCTTCCACCTTTGGATTACGCAATTAAAAATGCTGTTAATCATGGTTGGTCACATCACATTGAACGGTTAATGATCTTATCAAATATTATGAACCTTTGTGAAATTAAGCCAACAATTGTCTACAAATGGTTCATGGAAATGTTCGTAGACTCTTCAGATTGGGTAATGGTTCCTAATGTTTATGGAATGGGATTATTTAGTGATGGAGGAATTTTTGCGACCAAACCCTATATTTGTGGATCGAGTTATTTTATGAAAATGATGGACTTTAAGAAAGGTGATTGGTGTAACACCATGGATGGTCTTTACTGGAGATTTATAGATCGAAATAGAAAATTTTTTTTAAAAAATCCTCGTTTATCGATGATGGTAAGGATATTTGATAAAATGAAATCTCATAGAAAAAAATTAATTTTATCTGAAGCTGATAAATTTATTAAACTAAATACAATTTGATGAAAAAAGAAAATTTACCAACAAAAATTTGTCCAGTTTGCAAAAGATCATTTACCTGGCGGAAAAAATGGAAGTTGAATTGGGAT
The DNA here is from genome assembly GCA_902581605.1 of uncultured Pelagibacteraceae bacterium. Lineage (GTDB taxonomy): Bacteria > Pseudomonadota > Alphaproteobacteria > Pelagibacterales > Pelagibacteraceae > Pelagibacter. The sequence goes on from CACHPE010000002.1 coordinate 48,119, forward strand.
AGAGTAAAATATTGTTCTAAGAAGTGTTCTAAGTTAAGTTAAGCTTAGTGAACATAATAGTACTACAGCATATTAAAATAGAAGACCCAGGGTATATTAAAGGTTTAATGTTAGCTGATGGATTTAACTTAACCACCATTGAATTAGATGAAGGTGAAAAAATACCAGACAATTTAAGTAAATTTGATGGAATGTTTTGCATGGGGGGTCCAATGGATACTTACATGGAACAAGATTATCCTTGGTTAATAGAGGAAAAAAAAGCAATTAAAGAATTTGTTGTTAATTTAAAAAAACCTTATTTAGGTTTTTGTTTAGGTTGTCAGCTTTTAGGAGAAGTAGTAGGCGGAAAAGTGGTTAAATCTAAACCAGCAGAAATAGGGATTATGGATATTAATTTCTCTAATGAAAAAGATGAAGATAAATTATTTTCAAAATTTCCCGATACAATTAAAAGTTTACAATGGCATTCTTATGAAGTTCAAGGAATTGAGAATAACAAAGATATAACTTTATTAGCTTCTTCCCCAATCACTAAGTATCAAATTTTTAAATATCAAAACCATGCTTATGGAATTCAATTTCATATAGAAATAAAAGATACCACGGTGAATGAGTGGGGGTGTGTTCCAGAATATAAAAAAGCTTTAGAGGAGCAGCTTGGAAATGGAGCATTAGAAAACTTTGATCAATCTGCAAAAGATAACATGAAAGATATGAATAACTATTCTACAATCCTTTATAATAATTTTAAAAAACTTTTATGAATAATAAAATCTATGAGTGGGCAGGAGTTATAACTGCAATATTGTATTCTTTGTTTGTCGCTTTAAATATAGGGATAGAATTTTTTGGTTTTTGTCTACTATTATTGTCAGCCATTTTAATTGGAATTTGGGCCTATAGAGGTGGTCATAAAGGAATTTTATTTTTGCAATTTTTTTATGCAACCGCTGGAATTATTGGGATGGTTCGTTGGTTTTAATTAAAGCTTGAAATTATTTTGGGAATATAATTTTTAAAATTAAAAAAACCTTTATTACAGTATTGCCAAGCCAATTGATCAAGATTTCTATATAAAAAATCTATCTTTAAATTTCTAGAATTTAAAAAATCTAAATTTTCACCTACAGTTGGATACAAACCATAATAATTTTCAATATTTGTTAATTCACTTATATCAATAATTTGACAATCAATAGATTTATTTTTTAATCTTTTTTCTTGGTCTTCTATTAAATGAGATTTAAATTTCACTAATTTATTACTGAGTTTTATTGCTCTATTTTCATTTTTATTAGAAACTAAGTAAATTTTTTTAAAGTCGTTTTCTTTAAAGTCAGTGATTTCAAACGAGAGATTATTTTCAAAAATTAAAAGATTCTTATTCTCAATATTTTGTGGGTTATTGAAATCCTGTTTAATTATTTGGTAAGATTTTTCAGATACTTTTGGAGGAGCATTTTCATTTAATTTTAAATTTTGAAATCTATTGTTAGTAAATTTTTTGATATTCCATTCAGTTGCAAGGTAGTGTTTTCCTTGAGTTTGAACACCCGCAACCCATCTCCAGCCAAGAGTATTTGATGCAGCATCTCCATCATAAAGATTTTGCATGAAAAATTCTGCTCCTAATTGCCAAGGTAATTCTAGTGTAAAAATCCAAATACTAGCAAACCACATTCTTGTGTGATTATGCAAATAATTGTTTTCTTTAAGCTCTTTCACCCACTCATTAAAGCAATCTATGTTTGTTTTTCCCTCAATTGCATTAAGATAATTTTGATTATTTTGAAATTCATTTCTAATTTGATTTAATTCAACAAGGTAATCTGCCCAAACATTCGGTCTAAGTTCTAACCATCCTTTCCAATAAGTTCGCCACAGAACTTCTTGAATAAATTTTTCATTTTTTGAAAAAGAAAATTTACTTAGAGCTTTCTGAATGACTTCTTGTTCATTAATTATTCCATGAGTTATGTATGGTGATAAGCAAGATATATTGGATCTTTTTTCAGGTCCAAAATCAAAATTTCTTAATCTTGAATACTCTCCAAGATTATTCTCAACAAAATTATTTAATTGATTTAAGGCCTTAGCCCTTGAAGCTTCAAATATCATTTAAAATTATTTTGATTTTTTTTTCTTAAGACCTAATTTGTCACTATGCCTTAATCTTAAAACAACAATCGCTCCAGCTATTAACAAAATAGCTACTGCTTCATAAACAAGTGCAGTAGGATCCATTTCTTTACCTTGTAGAATAATAAATCGTGCAAGGGCTGTAATTGCAATAAGAAGTGGTAGGGTAATACTAATAGATTGTTGATTCCAAAAAACCCTAACCATTGCTAGTACCTCCAAATAAAGAAACATTAAAAGCAAATCTGCTAATGTAACAGATTGATTTAAGAACATGTTTTTCATTTCAATCCCAACAGCAATAACAGTGCTGATTAAAATAATAACCATTAATGCTAACTGTAAGTTCTTTGCTATCTTATCCATTATTTATCTTTACTAAAAGGTAACCATTTTTCAATTGCAGATTTTAAGGGACCATCATAAGGAATTGAATAAGAGTTTGGGTTTGGACTTGTCAAAACCTCAATTCCTTTTGAAAATACGAAAATAAATACTATTACAAAAACTATGACCATGATTTTAAAAGGATCAAAATTTTTTGTTTTAAAAACACTTGCAGACTTCTCTTCTGCCCTATGGAATTGTTTAAAAGTCATATAGACAGCAAATATTAAACCTATGTGAGCTAAAAAAAGTCCAGCCCAACCAAATGCAAAGGTTGTGTAAGAAAAAACATACAAACTAAAAACAGTAGTCCAAATAAAACTTAAAACTAAAAGAATTTGTAATCTAACTGTCTTAGGAAGTGCGCGAAGATCATTCTTACTATCATCAAATAAAATATTTGCAGCATCCCTCATCCAATTCTTTATTGATTCCATTGTCAAAGGATATAATTTTTAGTGATTTAAACAATTGTTAATTTGTCCTAAAGCAATCTAAGTACGAAGCTTTTTCTTATGAAAATTGATAAATTTCTCAACGTTAGATTTATTAAATGATTTATTTTCTTCAAAAGAAACCTTCTTCATTGAATATGCGCTACTATTAGTAACTCTTGATTGAATTGTAATATTCCCTTTATACAATTTAAGTTTTACTGAGCCATTAACTTTACTTCTTTTTAAATCTACAATTTTTTGAAGTTTAAATCTTTCTTTTGAATACCAATAACCATTATAAATTAACTCAGCATATCTAGACATTACCTGATCTTTTTTATGCATTGTTTCTTTGTCTAAAGTAACAGACTCAATTGCTCGATGAGCATTGATTAAAAGAGTTCCACCGGGTGTTTCATATACACCTCTAGATTTGATACCTAAAAATCTATTCTCCACTAAGTCAACTCTTCCAATTCCATTTTTACCTGCGATGTCATTGAGCTTTGTTAATAATTTAGCCGGAGACATTTTTTTTCCATTTATTCCAAAAGGATCACCGTTTTTAAAATTGATAGTAATAAATGATGATTTGTTTGGTGCCTTTTCTGGAGAAATTGTCCGCTGGAAAATAAATTCTGGTGCTGAATTTTTTGGATTTTCTAAAACCTTACCTTCAGTTGATGTATGAAATAAATTATCATCTACTGAAAAAGGAGGTGCACCTTTTTTATCTTTAGGAATAGCTATGTCATGTTTTTTTGCATAATTAATTAAATCTGTTCTTGATTTTAATTTCCAAATTCTCCACGGGGCTATGATTTTAATTTTGGGACCAAAATAATGATATCCTAATTCAAATCTAACTTGGTCATTGCCTTTACCAGTTGCTCCATGCGAAACTGCATAGGCTTTAAATTTTTTAGCTACTCTTATTTGATCTTTTGCAATAAGAGGTCTTGCTATTGATGTCCCTAATAAATAAACACCCTCATAGATCGCGTGTCCTCTGATCATGGGATAAATATAATCTTTAACAAAAATATCTTTTAAATCTTTAATAATGACATTTTTAACACCAAATTTTTTTGCATTACTTATAATTTTTTTTCTATCAATTTCTTGTCCAACATCTGCTGTATAGCAAATTACATCTGCATCATAATTTTCTTGAAGCCATTTTAAAATTATAGAAGTATCGAGCCCTCCAGAATAAGCTAGAACAATTTTTTTTTTCATTGATTTAATTTTTTTTTAACTCTGTATATGAATTAGCTGATATAATTATTCTATCATCTTCACCATAAAAAGGATGCGATCCATGAAATAAATGGCCAGGAAATACTAACAACTTTCCTTCCTCTGCTTCCATTGTAACTTGTCCTTTTTGCATATAATTACTTCCAAAATCAAATGGATGTTGTGGATGATATGGCTTAAGAAAATAAGTTGATCCATTCATTTTTTTTGCTTCTTTGCCTGTCTGAACATAATAAACACAGGACCAACTAAAATTTCCATGATTATGGGGATACACCATTCCACCTTGATTATATCTTATGAACCAAGACTCAACTAATTTAACATTTAATTCCTTTTTATTTCCCTCTAGCCAAGGTTTATTTACTGCTTTAGCTGTTTCCAAAATTGACATAGCAATAAATTTTAATACTTTATGTAAAGCACTATTTTCTTCAGTATGTAAATTATATTCACTTTGATAAAGGTTATGATTTCCAGTATAGTTTTTATCATGTAATTGTTTATTTCCTTTTGAATTATTTTTTTCATAATTTTTAAAAAAATCTATTAATTCTTTTTTTATAAAATCATGTTCTTTGTTATAAAACTTACCAATTACAATTGGCCAAAATTGATAAAGATGATTTTTTCCATTTATCATTTAACTGTTACAGGCTTTTTTAGATGCATTATAAGCCTTAGTAAATCCTAATAATGAATAATGATCAATTGTTTGAGAACCTTGTTGATTATATCCGGTAATCATAATTCTAGATCCTTTTCTCATTTGTTTGATCATTTTTAATTCAATTTTATTGTCTGCAATCCACGCAAAACCTTGTTCTTTAATATCAAATTTAAATTTATTCTTCCCTGAAGCAGCTGTTACAGAATTATTTTTGTTGAATTCATAACCTGGGGTAACACTTACTTCATTTTTTATATTGTCGTTTGGTCTAAATGCTACAAATAATTTTGCATCTCTTTTATTTGTTTTTGGAGCTTGCAAAATAGGTAAAGATTGTGCAAAGCATACTTTACCGTCAGCATCCATAACGACCATTGCCTCCCAATCTTTATATTTACCAATTTTTTTAATTTCTTGAGCTGTAACTTGAGTAACACCACTTATAAAAAATATTCCTAACAATATTGTAATTTTTTTAATTATGGACATGGATTTGGATAAATTGTTTGTACGTGGTTAATTTCTTTAATGACATCATCAGATAAGTTTACATTTACACTTTCTATATTTGTTTTCAACTGCTCCATTGTAGTTGCTCCAATTATTACACTAGTCATAAAGTCTTGGATTTCACAAAATTTTATCGCCATCTGACTCATATCTAGATCAAATTTTTCACTAATTTTATAATAATGTTCAACGGCATTCTCAGTATTTGGCTTTCTATATCTTGTCCAGAAATCGAAATCTCTCTCCATTCTTGATCCTTTAGGAAAACTTTTGTTTCTATACTTTCCACTTAAATATCCACTTGCAAGTGGAGAGTAAGCTAGGCAGCCAATGTTTTCTCTTATAGAAACTTCAGCTAGTCCAACTTCGTAAGATCTATTTAATAAACTATAAGGATTTTGGATTGACATCATTCTGGGCAACTTTTTATCTTTGTATAACTGAAGATAATTTAAAACTCCCCAAGGAGTCTCATTTGATAAACCAACGTATCTTATTTTTCCTTGATCTATATATTTATTTAATTCTGCAAGAACATCTTCAAATTTATTCCATTCATTTTCTTTATGAACATAACCAAGTCTTCCAAAATTATTTACATTTCTTTCTGGCCAATGAAGTTGATATAAATCTATATAATCAGTTTTAAGTCTTTGAAGACTGTCATTTAAAGCAGCTTCTAAGTTTGGACCCGTAAAACTATTTTCTCCACTTCTTAAATAATCTCTTGCTGGACCAGCAACCTTTGTAGCAAGAACGACTTTGTCTCTTTTTTTAGTTTTTTCAAACCAGTTTCCAATAATTTCTTCTGTATCACCATAAGTTTCCTTTTTTGGTGGTACTGCATATAATTCAGCAGTGTCCCAAAAGTTTACTCCTTGATCTAAAGCAAAATTCATTTGTTCAAATGCTTCAAGCTCGGTATTTTGTTCTCCCCACGTCATAGAACCGAGACAAATTGTACTCACTTTAATATCGGTATTACCTAAATTTTTGTAATTCATTAGAAATATTATGTTAAAATTTTGTTAATCTTTTAAGGTATCTTGAATAATTAGTAAAAGAATATATATATTACTTATTATGGAATTTAATAAAAACGGAATACTAAATAGAGCAAAAGCAGCACAACAAACAGCTGCTGTAATGGATGAAGGCTTAAGAGCCTACATGCTAAAAGTTTATAACTACATGGCAACAGGTATATTGTTAACTGGAATAGTAGCACTATTAACATTTAAAATGTCTGTTGTTACTAATGATGCAGGTTCAATTGTTGGTTTAACGCAGATGGGGAATGCAATTTATTTATCAGGTCTTAAATGGCTTGTAATGTTAGCACCTTTAGGTATCGTTTTTTACATGAGTTTTGGAATTAATAAGATGAGTGCATCAAAGGCACAAACTACGTTTTGGGTTTTTGCAGCCTTAATGGGTCTATCATTATCTTCAATATTATTGGTTTATACTGGAATGAGTGTAACAAGAGTTTTCTTCATTACATCTGCAACATTTGGAGCGATGAGTATCTACGGATACACAACTAAAAGAGATCTTACAAAGTTAGGATCTTTTTTAATGATGGGTCTAATAGGAATAATTATAGCTTCAATAGTTAATATCTTTATGAAATCTTCTATGATGTATTTTGTGATTTCAATTTTAGGTGTTTTAATATTTGTTGGTTTAACAGCTTATGACACTCAGAAAATTAAAAATATGTATGTTGCGTCAGACACAGGCGAGATAATGGGTAAGAAAGCTGTTATGGGCGCTTTAACTTTATATCTAGACTTTATCAATCTATTTATAATGTTGTTAAGATTATTTGGTCAAAGAAGATAAATTTATTTTTGAAGTTTCTTCCAGTTGGTATTTTTCAATAAAATTCTAAGATCGTAAGAATTTTTTAGTATCTTACCATTCGTATCAGTAATCAAATACTTAAGATTTTTATTTTTAGGTTTAAAATTTTTGCAAATTTTATATAAGGCATTTTCAGCGGCATTTCTAAAAACACTAAACCCCACTTGCTTACTTGATATATTTAAACCATAATCCTTCCAAGATCCTTCAGAAACCATCTTGGCATATAAATCTAATATAATTTTTAGCTCATCTTTTTCAAAAAAATGTTTTTCTTCTATTTTATTATGCGGATTATTTACTACTAATTTTAAATTACTACGCATCAATCTTATGTTTATTAATTAATGGTACCTGAAAACCTGTAAATATTATTGTTATTGGAAGCATTCCCCATACTTTAAAATTAACCCAAAATTCTTCTGTTTGAGTTCTCCAAACAATTTCATTTAATAAAGCTAGACCAAAGAAAAAATACATCCATCGTTTATTAAGAATTTCCCAACCAATATCAGTTAGAGGAATAGATTTACCCATTATTTTTTTTAGAATAGGTTCATTGGTAAAATATTTCCCAAAAAATAATGCAAGAGCAAACATAATATTAATGATAGTTGGTTTTACATAAATAAATATAGGATCATTAAAGTAAATTGTTAGCCCACCAAAAAAAGTGATCAAAATTCCACTTATTAAAGGCATTGGAGGAATTTTTTTTTCAAAAAACCAAACTACTGCTAATGCCACTAAAGTTGCAACTATCAGTGGAGGTATTGCTACTGATAAATTTTTACCACTATTGTAATAATAGAAAAAAAATATTGCTAAAGGACCGAAATCAGTAACAAATTTTAAAAAAGATTTATTCACTAAAAAGATATTAACATATTTGCCACATCACAAAACATTTATATTTTTAGCATTGATTTTTATTTCTAAATACCCATACTAAGATAAATGCCAGTTCAAAAAGCTAAATTTTCAATTGGAGACATCGTAAAGCATAAACACTTTGAATTTAGAGGTGTGATATACGATGTTGATTTCGAATTTAATAATTCTGAGGAATGGTATCAATCTATTCCAAAAAATGTGAGACCAAGAAAAGATCAACCATTTTATCACTTATTAGCAGAAAATGATGAGATAACTTATGAAGCTTATGTTTCTGAGCAAAATTTGCTGATGGATGACTCTGATGAACCAATAAAACACCCTTTAATTGAAGAGATTTTTTCAGGAAAAAAAGGCTCTAGTTATTTCAAGCTTTCTAATTAAGGCAACCATCATTCAACCACATTTAGCTCAAATCTAGGCCATACAAATTAGCTATATTTTTAGTATCTTCTGGTCAAGAGTGTTAAACGTTAATTTCAATCTTATTATCTCCCCTCTCCATTCTTGATCAGAAAACTATTTCATAATAGAAATCACCAAAAAAAATTCTAAATTAAAATATGTTTAAACTTTTTGAACCTAACAAGATTTTCAAAATCACGTCAAAAGCACCTAAGTACGTTTTATTTTTATTTATTGTTGTATTGAGTGTTGGTTTAGTTGAAGCATTAATCATATCGCCTGAAGATTATAAACAAAGTGATGCAGTTAGGATTATGTATGTTCATGTTCCTGCCGCTTGGATTTCACTTGGAATATTTTCTTCTATAACTTTGTTATCTATTTGTGGTTTTGTATTTAGAAACAAAAACTTTTTTTTAATCTCTAAAAGTTTAGCTCCTTCAGGATTTGTATTTAATATTATTGCTTTAGTTACCGGATCAATTTGGGGAAAACCAACTTGGGGAACATGGTGGGCTTGGGATGCAAGAATTACATCAATGTTAATATTAGCTTTATTCTATGCAATGTATTTAATTGTTTGGAGAATTTATGATAAGGAAGAAAAAGTCTACAAGATCTCAACTATTATAACTATTTTAGGAATTATTAATGTTCCAATAATAAAGTACTCAGTTGATTGGTGGAATACACTCCATCAACCTGCATCTATTAATATCTTGTCAAAAAGCTCAATTCATTCATCAATGCTTTACCCATTATTAATAATGACTGCGGCATTTGCTCTTTTTTCATTGTTAATTTTCTTAATGAAATATAATACAGAACTGATAAAAATTAAAAATAAAGGCTTAGATAGATTATGATAAATGAATTATTTTTTATGAATGGATATGCAGTGTATGTGTTATCTGCTTTTAGCTTTACGTTGTTAAGTTTCTTAGGCTTATATTTGGTAACTAAAATGCAATTTGTTAAAGAACAAAACAAATTTGTTGCTAAATTTGGATCACTTACTACTGAGCAGGCTAATTCTGCAAAATCACAAAGAATAAATAAAGAAATTTTAGCAAACGTAACAAATAATTAACTTTTAAACCATGTATGGTCGAAAGGTTAAATTAAGATTTCTGTTTATAATAATAATCTTAATTACTTTAATTTTAACGACATTTTTGATTTTAAAATCATTAGAGGAAAATGTTGTATATTTTCAATCGCCTTCTGAAATAAAATCACTTATTGAAATAGATAAAAGCAAAATAAGGGTTGGAGGTATGGTTAAAAAAAATTCTATTTCTATAAATTCAAATGAAGTTAACTTCATAATAACAGATTTTAAAAATGAAATAAATGTTACTTATACGGGTGCAGTACCAAATTTATTTGCTGAGGAAAAAGGCGTTGTTGCAGAAGGTTTTTTAAAAGATAGAAACTTCTTCTCTGCTACAAAAATTTTAGCAAAGCATGATGAAAATTATATGCCACCAGAAGTAAAAGAAGCATTAGGGGAAAAATAAATTGATTTATAGTCTTGTTGGATATTATTCGTTAATATTAGGATTAATTACTGGATTATCGTTATTTTATTTTTCATATAAAAATTTTAAATATTCAAACGTATTAGATACCAAAATATTATCATTTACATTTTTACAATTATTTTTTGTTGTCTTAAGTTTTTCGTGTTTGATCTTTTCTTTTGTTATTTCGGATTTTAGTAATGTAACAGTATTTAATAATTCTCACACTACTAAACCATTATTTTATAAAATAAGTGGAACCTGGGGGAATCATGAAGGTAGTTTATTATTATGGTTACTTGTTTTAACTTTATTTATTTTCATATTTTTATTACGAACAAAAAATCAACCAGTAAAATACAAAATTTTAACTTTAGTTTTTCAACAAATAATAATTGTTGGTTTCTTTTTATTTCTAATAAAAACATCAAATCCATTTAATTATATTTTCCCAATACCTAGTGAAGGTCTTGGATTAAACCCAATTTTGCAAGACCCCGCTTTAGCAATTCATCCACCTATTTTATATTTAGGCTATGTTGGTTCTTCAATTATTTTTTCATCTGTTTTGGCAGCAACGAGTTTAAAAATTATTTCTACTAGTTGGGCATCACATATAAAAAAATGGATCTTAATTTCATGGATATTTTTGACTTTAGGAATACTTCTTGGATCGATTTGGGCTTATTACGAATTGGGCTGGGGAGGTTTTTGGTTTTGGGATCCAGTTGAGAATGTTTCTCTAATGCCCTGGCTTGCATTAACCACTCTTTTACATTGTATTTTAGTATTAGAAAAAAAATCTATTTTAACTTCATGGGTAATAATTCTTTCTATTGCAACATTTACATTAAGTATGTGTGGAACATTTTTGGTGAGATCAGGAATATTAAATTCAGTTCATACATTTGCTAATGATCCTGAAAGGGGTTTATTTATTCTTGTTTTTTTATTTATTTTGATTTTTTTATCTATTTTAATTTTTTTCTTTTTTCATAAGGATAATGACAGAAAATCTTATAGTTTTTTTTGGTTGAGCAAAGAAACTTCAATATTAATTAATAACTGGTTTATGATGTATTTTTTATCAGTTGTATTAATAGGTACCGTTTATCCAATTTTTTTAGATGTAATTTCTTCCCAAAAAATATCTGTTGGACCACCATTTTATCATAAATTAATAATTCCTTTTTTAATTCCATTTTTACTTATGATGGCGATGGGTCCAAAATTAAAATGGATAAAATCTCAACTTGAAGACAAGATTTATTTAATTTCTTTTTTAATTATCTCAATTTTATTAGCATTTTTAGTATTAAAAAATTTTAATCAAAATATTTTAATAAATACAATTTTGATATCGAGTGCGCTTTATTTATTCTTTATTACTTTGCGAGATTTTTTTGTAAAAAAATATAAAAATATTTCACAAAATATTGCTCATTTTGGATTTAGTTTATTGATTCTAAGTATCTTGTTTAACAATATATTTGCAAGCGAAATTATAACAAATCTCAAGGTTGGTGAAACTTTTGAAAATTCAAAAACTAAGATAGTTTTTGAAAGTGTTGATCAGAAAAAAGAAAAAAATTATAATGCTATTATTGCAAACTTTTCTATAAGTAATTCAAATGGTGAAGAGGATAGATTTTCGCCAGAGCTAAGAATTTATAATCAACCTGTTATTGCAACGAGTGAAGCTGATATCAAAACAACACTTAAGTCAGATAAATTTATTGTAATTAATCTGGTTCAAAATCAAGATTTTTTCAACGTAAGATACCAAGTTAAACCATTTATGCTATTGATCTGGTTATCAGTAATTCTAATATCTTTTGCTGGCATTGTTAGCTTTTTACAAAAAAGATGATGAAAAATAAAATATTACCTTTTTTAGTTATTATTATTTTTGGAATAGTATTTTTTATTTTTTATAAAAGTTTAGAAGACTCAAAAATATACACTCCAGATGTTAATACAAAAAAAGAGGTACCAGTGTTTAATACTAAAGAATTTTTTTCTGGAGAAAATTTGAAATCATCAAGTATCTTTGAGTTAGATAAGGTTTATTTATTAAATATTTGGTCATCTTGGTGTGTACCATGTCGACAAGAGCATCCTCTTTTAATGAATTTAAATTCAGAAAATAAAGTAAATATTATAGGTATGAATTATAAAGATAATTTAAAAAATGCAGAAAATTTTTTAATAGAACTGGGTAACCCTTATAAAGAAATCTTAATTGATTTAGATGGTACACTTGCAATTGAGTGGGGAGCCTATGGGGTTCCTGAATCATTTTTAATTTATAATAATGAAATTATTAAAAAATATGTTGGACCTCTTAACCAAGGATTAGTTGATGAAATTAATTTATTGATAAAATGAAACTTCTAAGATTTTTTTTAATTGTTATATTGTTATTCCCTTTAAACAGTCTTAACGCTGTGGAGAATAATAAAAGAAATGAAATAACTAAAAATTTACGATGTCTTATATGTCAAGGTCAATCGGTTTATGATTCAGATTCTGAATTTGCAAATAGCTTAAAAATCGTAGTTGATAAAAAGCTTCAAGAAGGTCTTTCTGAACATCAAATTTATGAATATTTCAAAACTAAATATGGAGAATGGATACTTTACGATCCTAGTTTAAATAAAAACACTTATATTCTTTGGTTATTGCCGATATTGATATTTTTAATCGGAGGTGCAATAATCTACAAAAGCTTTATAGTTAAAAAATAAATTAATAAGTGATGAATTTGAAAAAATTTTTAATTAATCTGTTAATGATCACATTTGCATTTTCTTCGTTTGCAGATGAAAAAGTTTTAAAAGATCAAAATACAGAATTCAGTTTTTTCACAGGAATGTTTGATTTTAGCGATGATGGAAAAAGATCAACTTTAATTGGCTTTCAACATCAAAATGAAAATTTAAATAGAGATACTTTTTTAGGTAATCTTTCACCGATTACAGGTGCATTATTAACAGCAGATAGCGCAGGATATATTTATACAGGTGTTCAGGCTCAATATAAATTAGGAGTATTAAATTTTACTCCAAGCTTTACCCCAGGATTATATTTTGAGGGTGATGGTAAAGATTTGGGTCATTTAATTGAATTCAAAAGTGAATTACAAATTTCACTCGATTTATCTAGATCAAGTGAATTAGGCCTTTCTTATAATCATATATCTAATGCTAGTCTAGGAGATAAAAATCCTGGGGCAAATAGTTATATGTTTAATTTCTTTAAAAGCTTTTAATAGATACTCATCATGAATATTAAGGATTGTTATAATTTTGAAGATTTTAGAAAATTAGCTAAAAAAAAATTACCAGCTCCTATTTTTCACTATATCGATGGTGGAGCGGATGATGAAGTTACTTTAAACAGAAATACAGATGCTTTTAATGATTGTGATTTAGTTCCCAATATTCTTAATAGTGTTGGTGAGCCAGATTTATCTACTACAGTTTTCGGTAGAAAAATTAGTATGCCGTTATTTTTATCTCCTACGGCAATGCAAAGTTTATATGACCCTGATGGAGATAAAGCTTCTGCTAGAGCAGCAGAGAAGTTTGATACAATTTATAGTATGTCCACAATGGCATCTTTTTCAATCGAAGAGGTTGCAAATGTTTCTAGTGGGCCTAAACTTTTTCAACTTTATATTCATAAAGATAAATCAATTACTGATGATTTAATTGAAAGATGTAGTAGAGCTAATTTTGATGGGATGTGTATTACTGTTGATACACTTGTTGCTGGAAATAGAGAAAGAGATCATAGGACTGGATTTACCACACCACCGAAATTTACTTTGGATAGTTTATTGAGTTTTGCAATGAGACCAGGATGGGTTTTCAAATACTTTACAAATAAAAAATTTGAATTAGCAAACATAAAAAACAAAACTGATAAAGGCACTAATATTGCAAAATCAGTTATGGATTACATTAATGAACAATACGATCCAGCAATGAATTGGAAAGATGCAGAATATTGCATAAAAAAATGGAATAAGCCTATGGCATTAAAAGGTGTAATGTCAGTAGAAGATGCTAAAAGAGCAATAGATATTGGTTGTACAGCAATTATGATTTCAAATCATGGAGGAAGACAACTTGATGGATCAAGATCTCCATTTGATCAAGTTAAAGCAATTTCAGATGCAGTTGGTGATAAATTAGAAATTATTCTTGATGGCGGTGTAAGAAGGGGAACACATGTTCTTAAAGCTCTAGCTGCTGGAGCAACAGCTTGCAGTTTTGGAAAAGCATTTCTTTTTAGTTTAGGCGCAGGTGGACAAAAAGGTGTTGAGAGACTTTTAGAAAATATGCAAAAAGAAATTAGAAGAAATATGATTTTAATGGGTTGTAAGTCTGTTAAAGATCTTGATGCGTCAAAAATAATATATAGAGACTAAAATATAAGAATTTTAAGCATTTATTTGATAAATTAAACCTTCAAACTAAATAGACAAAAAACTAATTTTCGTTTAGTTTGTCGATTTTAATTTTAAAATTACTATGGAACTTGCAAAATCTTTAAATAGGCTTGGAACTGAAAGCGCTTTTTCTGTTTTAGCTGAAGCAAAAAAACTCGAAGCTCAAGGTAAACCTATGATTCATTTAGGATTAGGTCAACCTGATTTCAAAACTCCAAAACATGTAGTTGACGCAGCCAAAAAAGCTCTAGATGATGGACACCACGGATATGTTCTCTCTAATGGTATTTTAGAGTGTAGACAATCAGTTACTAGATGGATTAAGAAAAGATATAGCGCAGACGTAGATCCTGAAAGAATTATTATTATGCCAGGTGGAAAGCCAACAATGCATTATGCAATTCAGTGTTTTGGTGAGCCAGGAGCAGAGATAATTCATCCAACCCCAGCTTTCCCTATTTATGAATCAATGATTAATTATACTGGTTCTACTGCAGTGCCTTACGATCTAACTGAAGATAAAGATTTAAAGTTTAGTGCAGATAAAATTTTATCTCTAATTACTGATAAAACTAGATTATTAATTTTAATAAATCCAAACAACCCAACAGGGAGTTTTGTGGAAAAATCAGAAATAGACAAATTGGCTGAAGGTTTAAAAAAACATCCTCATGTTACTATTTTAAGTGACGAAATTTATAGTAGACAAATTTTTGATGATAAAGAAATGCCAACATTCTTTAATTATCCTGAGTTAAGAGAAAGATTAATAGTTTTAGAAGGTTGGAGTAAAGCTTACTCAATGACAGGTTGGAGACTTGGTTGGAGTTTTTGGCCAGAAAATTTAGTTGAACATGTAAATAAATTATTAATTAATAGTGTATCATGTGTTAATGCTGCTGCTCAGTTCGCAGGTATTGCTGCCTTAGATGGACCTGATGACTCAATTGATGAGATGATGGAAAAGTTCACATTAAGAAGAAAATTAATTCATGAAGGTTTAAATAGTTTACCAGGTGTAGAGTGTAGTTTACCTGGTGGAGCATTTTATGCATTCCCAAAAGTTATTGGAACTGGAATGAATGGTAGTGAATTTTGTAAAAGAGCTATGCATGAGGCAGGTGTTGCTATAGTTCCCGGTACAGCTTTTGGAAAAACATGCAAAGATTACGTAAGATTTAGCTTTGCTGCTTCAAGAGATAACATTTCTAACGCATTGGAAAATATCAAAAAAATGTTAGGTTAAGCTATGTCTGAATTAGCTTTACCAAAAATTGATAACTCTATTTTAAATAGAAAAAGTGAGATAGTAAAAAATCTTTCAAAATTAACAGATAAAGAAAATGTTTTAAGTGAAGTTGATGAATTGAGACCTTATGAAACTGATGCTCTGTCAGTTTACACGCAAACACCTTTAGCAGTAGTACTTCCAGAAAATACTGATGAGGTAAGTGAGATATTAAAATATTGTTATAGTGAAAACATAAAAGTAGTTCCAAGAGGTGCAGGCACAGGTTTATCTGGAGGTGCATTACCCCTTCAAGATGCTATTCTTCTTGGTCTAGGAAAATTCAATAAAATACTTGAAATTGATTATAAAAATAAATGTGTAGTAACACAGCCTGGAGTAACAAATCTTGGAATTACTCATGCAGTCCAACATAAAGGGTTTTATTATGCGCCAGATCCTTCTAGCCAGTTAGCATGTTCTATAGGTGGAAATGTTGCTGAAAATTCTGGTGGAGTTCATTCACTAAAGTATGGAACGACTACAAACAATATTCTTGGCGTACAGATGGTAATGATGGATGGAACCGTTTGTAGATTTGGAGGAAAGTCTTTTGATCAAGAGGGATATGATCTTATGGGTTTAATTTGTGGATCAGAAGGTTTGTTGGGAGTTGTTACCGAAGTAACAGTTAAAATTTTGAAAACACCTGATGTGGTAAGAGCGGCTTTAATAGGCTTTCCATCTATAAAAGAAGGAGGAGATGCTGCTTCAGAAATTATTTCAAGTGGAATAGTGCCAGCAGGAATGGAAATAATGGATAAAGCTTTAATTGAGGCAACAGATAATTTTAGCAAAGCAGGATATCCAAGAGATGCGGAATTATTATTAATAGTAGAACTTGATGGAACAGAGTCAGAGGTTAATGAATTAATTAGAAAAGTAGAAGCTATCTGTAAAAAAAATAATTGTTCTAGTCTTAAACTCAGCAATAGTGAGAAAGAAAGACTTTCTTTCTGGGCTGGAAGAAAAGCTGCTTTTCCAGCTTGTGGAGCTATGGCCCCTGATTATTATTGTATGGATGGATCTATTCCAAGAGGTAAGCTTGCTGAAGCATTATTAGAAATTAAAAAATTATCAGAAAAATATGAATTACCGGTTGCAAATTGTTTTCATGCAGGTGATGGAAATTTACATCCACTTATTATGTTTGATGGAAATGATAAAGAGCAACTTAGAAAAACTGAGGAATTTGGTTCCGAGATATTAAAAACATGTGTAAGACTTGGTGGAGTGATTACAGGTGAGCATGGTGTTGGTATAGAAAAAAGAGAACTTATGTGCGAAATGTTTAATGATAACGATATACAACAACAACTGAGTATTAAAAAATCATTAGATGAAAAAAATCTATTAAATCCTGGAAAAGTTTATCCTATACTTAGAAAATGTGCAGAGGAAGGAAGGGTTCATGTCCACAAAAATAAAGATAAATTCCCAGATCTTCCAAGATTCTAATAACGTATATTACCCCAAAGATGAAGTTGAAGTTTCAGATTTAATTCGGGAACTATATAAACAAGATTCTCCAACGGAAATTATCGGTAACAATTCAAAAAGCTTTATTGGAAACAAAACTCAATCGGCTAACACTACTTCTTTGTCTAAAATTTCTGGTATCATCGACTATAGACCTGAAGAATTGTATATTAAAGTAAAAGCCTGCACACCAATTAATGAAATCGAAAAAGTCTTAAGTGAAAATAGTCAGGAGCTAGCTTTTGAACCAATAGACTTCGGGTATATTAAAGATGGCAAATCAAATAAAGGTACGATAGCAGGATACTTATCATGTAATTATGCAGGTTCACGAAGATTTAAAGTTGGAAGTGTACGAGATCATGTCCTAGGTTTTAAAGGAGTTAATGGAAAAGGAGATATAATTAAATCAGGAGGTACTGTCGTTAAAAATGTTACGGGTTATGATTTATCGAAACTTATAGCTGGTTCTTTTGGTACACTTGTTGCTTTGACTGAAATTACATTAAAGGTACTACCAAAGAAAGATTCTTCTAAAACTGTAATAATTTATCCTAATAATTTTGAACAAATTTATGATTTATTTAATAAATTATCTAGTTCAAGTAGTGAAATTTCTGGTGCTGTCTTTATTCCAGAGCAATCAAATGATAAAGAATTTTCAGCTAAAAGAAATAATGTTTTTAAGTTTAATGATCTTAAATCAAAAGTTTCGTTTGTGGCATTTAGAGTTGAGGGGGATAAAATTTCAATTGAGGAAAAAATTAATAATTTAAAAAAAGAACTAGAATTAAACAATTCAGATATTTCTATTCTTGATGTTTATCAATCAGAACCATTTTGGGAAAAAATAAATAATTTAGAGGTATTCGAAAAGACCGAACACAATTTAATACGAATGGTGATACCACCAGGGAATGGTTCAAAATTATGCAAATATTTGGAAAATAACCATAATTATTTTATTGATTGGTGTGGGTCGTTATTCTGGATTGAAGTTAATAGTAAAAAAGAGGAAAAGATTAAAGATTTAAAAAAAATGGCAAACGATTTTGGAGGTTATTTGACAGTAATTAAAACTTCATCTGAATATGATTATGGTGAACCTATTTTTACAGTTGATAAAGTACGTTTGATGATTTCTGAAAAAGTAAAACAAAGTTTTGATCCAAAAAGAATTTTAAACCCAGGTAAAATGTATAGAGGTGTTTAATGCAAACAAAATTTACTGAAGAACAGCTTAGAGATCCAGATAATTTTGCTAACGAAAAAGTTTTTAAAAAATGTGTGCATTGTGGCATGTGTAATGCCACATGCCCCACACATCAACTTTTGGGTGATGAGCTAGATGGACCTAGAGGACGTATCTATCTCATTAAAGATATGTTAGAAAATAATCGGAAGCCAACTGAAAAAGTTGTAAAGCATATCGATCGATGTCTCTCATGTTATAGTTGTATGACGACTTGCCCAGCTGGTGTAAATTATATGCACATAATTGACCATGGAAAAAAATATATTGAAAAAAATTATCAAAGATCATTCTTTGATAAGTTAATAAGATATTTTTTATCTATCACTCTTCCAAATACAAAAATTTTTAGATTATCAAGTTTATTAGTAAAATTATCGAAGCCATTTAAATTCTTAATGCCTTCAAAAATTAAGGACATGATTGAGTTAATGCCTACAAAATTTCCTAAAAAAAGCTTACCAATTAAAGAAGTTTACAAATCCTCAACTAAAAAAAGAACTGCTAGAGTTGCTCTCTTAACAGGATGTGTACAAAAAGAAATATCTCCTCAAATTAATGAAGCAACAATAAGGCTATTAAACAGACATGGCGTAGAAGTAGTTGTTCCAAAAAAAATTCGTTGTTGTGGATCTTTAAATCATCATCTAGGAAAAGAGAAGGATGCACATCAAGATTTTAAGAACAATATAAACACTTGGTATGAGGAGCATCAAAAAGGAAATTTAGATGCAATTTTATCAAATACATCAGGTTGTGGGACAACAATGAAAGATTATGGATTTATTTTTCGTGAGGATAAAGAACTAGGTAAAAAAGCAAAAGTAATATCAGAGCTCACAAAAGATATATCGGAATATATATTTGAAAGTTTAAAACTTGATATTAAGGATAAAGGAAAAAAATATAAAGTAGCTTATCACTCTGCGTGTTCAATGCAGCATGGTCAAAAAGTTCATTCTCAGCCAGTATCACTACTTGAAAAAACTAATAATGAAATTTTGGAAATCCCAGAAGGACATATATGTTGTGGATCGGCTGGAACTTATAACATATTGCAATCAAAAATTGCAAAACAATTGTTGAAGAAAAAAGTAAATAATATTGAAAGTTTAAATCCAGATTTTATTTCTACTGGAAATATTGGTTGTATTACCCAAATCGCTCATGGTACTAAAGTTCCAATATTACATACAATTGAAGTTTTAGATTGGTACACAGGTGGACCAAAACCTGAAATTTTAAAATAGAAATTATGAAAAAAGTTTTAATTACAAGACGCTTGATAAGAGAAAGTGAAGACAAAGCATCTAAGTTATTTGATGCTAAATTTAATACTAATGATGAACTTTATTCACAAAAAAAAATTATTGAAATGAGTCAAGGATTTGATGGCATATTATCATCACTAACTGAAAAATTAGATGCAGAAACAATCAATCAATTACCAGACACAATTAAAATAATTTCTAATTTTGCAGTAGGATTTGGAAACATTGATTTAGAAGCAGCAAAAAATAAAGGTATAACAGTAACAAATACACCAGAAGTTTTATCAGATGCTACAGCAGAGATTGGAATTTTATTAATTCTAGGAGCATGCAGAAGAGCTTCCGAAGGAATAGAGTCTGCAAGAGAGGGTGGATGGAAATGGTCTGCTGACTATTTAATTGGAAAACAATTAACTGGAACAAGATTAGGAATTTTAGGTATGGGTCGTATTGGCCAAAAAATTGCAAAAATTGCAAAATCTTTGGGTATGGTTATTCATTACCATAATCGTTCAAAATTAAGTGAAGATAAAGAACAAGGTGCAACATATCATCAAAGCATAAAAAGTCTTTTTTCAGTTTCAGATGTTTTATCAATTTGTTGTCCAGCAACTAAAGAAACAGAGAACTTAATAAATAAAGAGACTGTTGAGTATTTTCCTAAAGGTGCTGTGATAACTAATGTTGCAAGAGGTGATATAGTAGATGATGAAGCTCTAATTGATGCCTTGAATAGAAGAAAAATTTATGCAGCAGGATTAGATGTTTATAAAAATGAACCAAATTTAAATCCTGGTTATTTAAAAATCCCAAGTGCTTTCGTTTTACCACATCTTGGGAGTGCAACAAAAGATACAAGAATTGCAATGGGAAATTTAGCAATTGATAATCTAGACGAGTTTTTTAAAACTGGAAACTGTATCAATAAAGTAAATTAAAATGTCTCAATCGATAGCTTTCATTGGCGTTGGCAACATGGGTTGTCCAATGGCTGAAAATCTAATGAAGGCGGGTAAATACGTAAAAGTTTTTGATGTCTCAAAAAAAATGCTTGAGATTGCAAAAAATAAAAATCTTGAGATAGTATCGAACTTAGATGAATTAATTACGGATGATGTTGAAACAGTTATTACTATGCTACCAGAAGGTAAGCATTCTAAGGATGTTTATTTAGGAGAAAGTGGAATAATAAATAAAGTTTCAAAAAATTGTTTGCTAATTGATTGTTCAACAATTGATATTCAAACTTCAATAAAAATTGGAAAAAAAGCTGCAGAATTGGGAATAAAAATGATTGATGCCCCAGTTAGTGGCGGAGTGATGGGAGCTCAAAAAGCTACTTTAAATATAATGGTTGGTGGATCAAAAGAAGCATATGAAAAAGCGCTTCCTTTATTAAAAATTATGGGAAAAAATATATTTCATGCAGGTGATTTAGGTAGTGGGAATGGTGCTAAAATTTGTAACAATATGGCTTTAGGAATTGCAATGATTGCAGCTTCTGAGTCATTAATGTTAGCAAAAAGATTAAAAATCGATATTAAAAAAGTTCATGAAATCATGAAAAATGCATCAGGTAACAGTTGGCCAATTTCTGTTTATCCACCTTTACCTGGTTTAATTGACGGTACACCCTCAAATAATAATTATCGACCGGGTTTTTCTGCAGGCATGATGAATAAAGATCTTAAACTTGCAAATGATTGTGCGCAAAGCGTAAATGCCAAAACACCATTAGGGAAAATGGCTTTAGAAATTTACGATCAATTTTGTAAAGAAGGAAATGAAACTAAAGATTTTTCAGCTATTTCTAAAATTATAGGTGGAAATGCTTGGGACTATCCAATTGATTAAATAAATTTATTGTAAGTGTTTATAAATTGTTGTTCTAGAAATACCTAATTTTCTAGAAGTTGCAGAAATATTATTTGTTTCATCAAAAGTTGATCTAATTAAAGTACATTTCTCTCTTTTGATTTTTGTGTCTTCACAATTTTTACAAGTACTTCCTTTTTTTCCTTTTTTTGTTTCAACAAATTTATTTTCCTTAAAAATTTGACTTTTGACCACAAAGACAGATGAGCCTAAATGATCAGTAATCATTAATGTTTTATTGTTTAATAAATCTGATGCGATAGATGAAAATGAATTGGTAAAAATTTTATTAAAATTTTCATTTTTAAGATCTACTAATCCATTAAGCATGACTTTTGCATTACTGTTAGCACCTACAATTAGACCATCTCCATTTACAGCCAGCAAACCAACACTTGTTGTTGATAAATATTCTTGTCGTGGGTGAAAGGATAAAATTAATTCATGCTCAAACTTTTTTAAAAATAATTTTGTTTCGATGCTTCTGGTTGCTAGTTTCACTAAAGCTAGAGTATGTTGCTCTCTAGACATATAGTCAGTTGAAGCATCTATAATTCCAATAGTCTTACCGTCATAATTAATTATTGGACTTGCAAAACATGATATATTCTCATGTGCTGTAAAAAAATGTTCTTTACCAGAAACTATTGTTGGTTTTTTTAATTCTACTGATAATCCCAAACCGTTAGTGCCACAGACTTTTTCAGCCCAAATTGATCCAGGTATTACAGTCTTACCTACATCGGTTTGAAGACAAGTTTTGTCATATATAGTGTCAAGCACTAACCCATTCTCATTTGAATATGCGACCATAAAATTAGTTCCAGCAATTTGTGAGTATAAAAGTTCCAATTCTGGGAGTACAATTTTTCTAAGAGCTTTATTTTTTTCTTTGATTTCATTTAATTCTATGGAAGAAATTATGCTTTGTCTTGGATCTTTAAATGGATTAAGTCCCTTAGTAATACATCTAGACCAACTATCAGAAATATCTTTGCCCATTTTATAGGACATCATTCCTCTTTTTTTTAAAATATTTTTAAACTCATTATTTATCGCTGATAAATTGCTCATTTTTAAAGGATAGTTAAAAATATTATATTCAACAACTAACCACAGGTTGTATTTGTAAACTTACTGAACACTTAAAAGTGTCATTGACTCCAGTGGACTTCGATTTTTTAATAGGTTTTTAAAAAAAATATAGGGAGAAAAAGAAATGAAAGCACAGGTTTTGCACAAGTATGATCCAGAGATGAAAGAAAAGGTTTGGGTCACAGGTGAAGAGTTACCAAATCCAAAAATAGAGAAAGCCAGTGATGTAATAGTAAAAATTGGTGCAGCTGGGGTTTGCAGAACAGATTTACATATTATTGAAGGTGTGTGGAAACATATTCAAGACCCAGATGGAAAATTACTTCCTTGCGTTATGGGTCATGAAAATGCAGGCTGGATAGAAGATGTTGGAAAAGATGTAACAGAATTTAAAAAAGGGGATCCAGTAATTTTGCACCCTTTAATTTCAGGAACAGATGGAACCTGTTTAGATTGTAGAAGAGGCAATGATATGCATGCAGCAGCAGGTGCATTTCCGGGATTAAGTATTAAAGAAGGTGGATATTCAGAACTTTTAAAAACAAGTGTTAGAAACTTGATTAAGTTGCCAAAAGTCTTAGCTCCCAAAGACGTAGCTCCTTTTTCTGATGCAGGCTTAACAGCTTATAGAGTTGTTAAAAAAGCGACAAGACACTTGCTTCCTGGTCAAAGTTGTGTGGTGATAGGCGCTGGAGGTTTAGGTCATATCGCAATTCAATGTTTAAAAGCAATGTGTGCAGCAGATATTATTATCGTTGAAAAATCTGAAAAAGCTTTAAAACATGCTATGGAACTCGGAGGAGATCATGGAGTAATTATTGATGGAAACGAGGTTGAAAAAGTTAAGGAAATAACAAAAGGTGTTGGTGCAGAAGCAGTTATAGATTTTGTAGGAGAAAAAGGTTCAACATCAATGGGTCTAAATATGACTGCTAACGGTGGTTTCTTTTACATAGTTGGTTATGGTGAGGAAATAAAAATACTCGCTGTTGATGTAATTATATCTGAAAGAAACATAATTGGAAATTTAGTAGGAACGTGGTCTGAATTATATGAATTAATGGAGTTAGCTGACAGAGGAAAGGTTAAGTTGTCCATGCAAGAATATAAATTAGACGATGCTAACAAAGCGCTACATGATCTTAATGATGGAAAAGTCAAAGGTCGTGCAGTGTTAGTTCCATAAATAACAAAAGAGAGGAAAGAAAGATGAAGACAATAAAAACTTGCGTAACTGCTCTTATATCAGCTTTGTTGGTATTTAGTCCAGTCGCGTATGCAGATAAGTGGAGCGATCAGTTTCCACATATCAAGGCTACTGGAGATATTCCAGGTGAGTGTTCTTACGAGTCTATGTCTAAGAAAAATTACAAAGGTAAGACACTTAAAATAAATACACATGCTGTTCCAGTTATGGGAGAACCAACAGCTTTACATGCTGAGCAATTTGCTAAACTTACAGGAGCAAAAGTTGATGTAACACATACACCTGCTGGTGATTTGTATGCAAAAGCTATGGTTCCATTTCAAGCAGGTCAAGCTCCATATGATATAGTTTTTGGATTTTCAAACTTTATTAATGATTGGAAAAGATACTTAGAACCAGTTCCAAAAAAGTATGTTGAGATGAAACAAATGCAAGACGTTACTCCATCTCACATTGGTATAGCATCTTGGGATGGTGTTATGTATCAGTTTCCAGTTGATGGTGACAGACACTATTTAAAATATAGAAAAGACGTAATTGACAATCCTAAGTATCAAAAAAAATATAAGGCTGATACTGGTAAAGAGTTAAGAGTCCCGCAAACATGGAAAGAGTATGGAGAAATGGCAGCATACTTTAATGATTGGGACTGGGATGGTGATGGTGAGAAAGAATATGGATCTGCAGAGGTTATGAAAAAAGATGACTTGATGTATGCAGCTTTTTATTCAAGATCTGCCGCTTATTCGAAAAATCCTAGAACTCCAGGTGGTTTTTTCTTTGATTTAAAAACTATGAAACCATTAATTAACAATCCAGGTTTTGTGGAAGCTTTAACCGACTGGGTTGCAGCTACTAAATATGTTCCTCCAGGAGGAATAAACTTTGGTCTAGGTGATGAAATTGGATCATTCGGTGGAGGACAAACTTTATTTAGTTTTTCATGGGATGATGCATTTGTTGCTGCTATGCAACCTGATAGCCCAATTAACAATAAAGTTGGTGCCGCTCAATTACCAGGCGCAATGAAAGTTTGGAATAGAACAACTAACTCTTGGGATGAAGGATTTAACCAAGCTCCTTTCTTCGTGTGGGGATGGGCAGTTGGTGTTGCTAAGAAAAGTAAAGAAAAAGAAATGGCTTTTGATTACTTATGTTTCTTTGCAAACGAAGCAAATCACCAAGCCGACATAGGTATTGGTCGTTTTGGAGTTAACCCATTTAGAAATGATGACTTTAAAGCAGATGTTTGGACTCAAATTGGTTGGGATAAAGATATTGCTCAATCATATGTTGATACCTTAGCTCAAATGGAGGAAAGTAAAAATAGAGTTTTTCCTTTAAGAGTTCCAGGTACATTTGAGTTTAATGCTGCATTAGCTACAGCTGCAGCAAAAGCTTTAGCCGGACAGTTATCACCGCAAGCTGCTTTAGACGAGGCTGCTAAGCAGTGGGAAGATATACTTAATAGAGTAGGAAAAGATAATGTAAGAGCAGCTTACTCTGTTGGTGTAGCAATGGAAGATAATAAGCTTTAAACAAAAACTTTGTGGCCGTCTTAATGACGGCCACAACTAACAAAATCCAAAAATTGCAATTATGAATTTTAAGCACAAGTATGTTTTTTTATTTCCTGGCTTATTTGTGCTTATAGGAATACTTATTTTTCCAATTATTTTTACTATCAGATTAAGTTTATCAGGCTGGAATAGTTATACACCTGAAATGAATTTTATAGGGATTACAAATTATATTAGACTTTTTACTGATGACCCAAGATTTTGGGAGTCTTTTTTTAGACTCAGTTTTTTATCAGTTACTACAGTTATTCTTCAATACATTATTGGTTTTGCATTAGCACTTATAGTGTGGAGAGAAATTAAATTTAAAAGATTCTTCAGAGTCATATTCTTGATTCCTATGATGACTACTCCTGTAATTATGACAGTAATTTGGAGAACTTTTTTTCATGAGTCTTTAGGTCCTGTAAATGATCTTTTGGGAAACTTTGGAGTAAAGCCTATTTTATGGCTCAGTGATCCAGTTATTGCTAAATTTACTGTAATTATTGTTGAAGTATGGCAGTGGACACCATTTATGTTTTTATTGTTACTTGCAGGTTTATTATCTCTGCCAAAAGAACCTTTTTTAGCCGCTGCAATAGATGGGGCAAGTCCTTTTAGAAAGTTTGTATATGTTACATTTCCACTTATGGCGCCAATATCAATAGGGGCAATTATTATTAGATTAATTGAGGCCTCAAAGATAATGGATACAGTTTTTGTATTAACTTCTGGAGGACCAGGTACCGCAACAGAAACTTCAAGTTTTTATATTTATATTAAAGGCTTAAGGGAGTTTCAAATGGGTTATGCTGCAACTCTTTCTTTTACTTATTTAGTTATAATGATCATAAGTTTAACAATCATTGCAAAGGTCTTAACAAAATTAATGATTAAAGAATAATGGAAAAACTATACAAATTTTTAAAATATACTTTTATTATTCTCTGGACTGTTTTTATTGTAGCTCCTTTTCTGTGGGCTATCTCTACTTCTTTTAAAGATTTCCAGTCAGTAAATAGTAAGGTTACTTACATTCCCTGGTTAGATTTTGAACCAACACTTGAAGGATGGCGTGTATTAGTTAAATCACCTGCAAGAGGTGGTGTCGATATTGTTGAACCTTACTTTAATAGTCTTTTTGTAACCTGTACAGCAAGTTTAATAAGTATAGTTTTAGGAACTTTGGCAGCTTATGCTCTATCAAGATTTACTTTTAAAGCTGGTTTTGTCAGAAATAACGATATTACTTTCTTCTTTATATCACAAAGAATAATGCCACCCATTGTTTTATCAATTCCCTTCTTTATATTTTTAAGCACAATAGGATTATTAGATAGTTTGATAGGACTAGTAGTAGTTTATATAGTTCTTTTAATGCCTATTGCAGTTTGGATTATGGTAGATTTTTTTAACAGAGTTCCAAAAGAGTTAGATGAAACTGCACTTATTGATGGATGTAATCCCTATCAAGCCTTTTATAAAGTAGTTTTACCAAACTCCATCCCTGGATTAATTGTTGCTGGTATGTTTTGTATAATATTTGGTTGGATTGACTTCTTCTTTGCTTTTATTTTAACTTTTACTGAAGTGCAATTATTACCAGTTAAAGTGGTAGCTTTAAATTCTTCTATTACGCCTTGGTGGAGTCTATCAGCATCTGCCTTAATATCTGTGGCTCCACTTATAATAGTCGCTTTTGTGGTTGAAAGATATTTGTCTAAAGGAAATTTATCAGGAGCCTTAAAATAATGAACCTGATTGCAAAACATTTAACTTACAAACCTGATGATCAGTATCATCTTAATGATGTTTCTTTTAATTTTGAAAAAGGAAGACTTTATACTATTCTTGGACGTACATTGTCTGGCAAAACAACACTATTAAAGACAATAGCTGGTTTATTAAATCCAGATAGTGGAAATATAAATTTTGAAGATAAAAATTTTAGCAAAGTGCCAGTATGGGAAAGAAATGTTGCTATGGTTTATCAGCAATTTATCAATTACCCCCATTTGAGTGTTTATGAAAATATTTCATTTCCACTAAAACAGAGAAAATTAAATGAGGAAAATATAAAAAAGAACGTTGACGATGCCTTAAAAACGGTTGGTTTAGTAGGTTTTGAAAATAGAAAAATCCAAGAATTATCTGGAGGACAGCAACAAAGGGTAGCATTAGCAAGATCATTAGCGAAAAAAGCAAAAATCTTATTATTAGATGAACCTCTTGTTAACCTTGATTATAAACTTCGTGAACAACTTAGAGAGGAATTTAAAACCATATTTAATGAGGGATTGGCTAATGAGACTATTTTAATTTATTCAACCACTGACCCACAAGAAGTTATGGAATTAAATGGAGAGGTAATTGTACTTGATGAGGGTAAAGTTTTACAAACAGGTCCAGCTAAAGATATTTTTGAAAATCCAATTAACCTCAAAGTTGCTGAAATTTCAAATGACCCTCCGATGAATATTATAAATGGCTTAAAAATTGATGGTAAAATTACTTTCGAAAATATCAACATCAAACTACCAAAACATTTATCTCAATTAGATAATAAAAATTATAATTTTGGAATTAGATCTTCAGAAATTAAGCTTAGTGATAGCGGTGAGGAATTTGAAATAGAGTTAGCAGAAATTAGTGGGTCAGAAACACTATTACATTTAAAAAGAGGAAGTATAAAAGTTATTGCATTGATTGAAGAAGTTATGAATTTTAAAATTCACGAAAAAGTAAAAGTTGTGTTCAATGTTGATAAATTTTATGTTTTTGCAGAGGATGGAAAATTAATCTCATCACCATATAGGATTAATAATGGCTAAAATAGATCTATCAAATATCTCACATACTTATAACCCAAAAGATTTAGAACCTACTTATGCACTAAATCCATTTTCGATGACATGGGAAAATGGTAAACGTTACGCAATACTTGGACCATCTGGTTGTGGAAAAACAACTATGTTAAATATTGTATCAGGTTTAATAAAGCCTACTCAAGGTAGGATACTGTTTGATAATGAAGATGTAACTGGCCAAAAAACTGAAACCAGAAATATTTCGCAGGTATTTCAGTTTCCGGTAATTTACAACACAATGTCAGTATATGATAATTTAGCGTTTCCGTTAAAGTGTCGAGATTTTGAAAAGAATAAAATTGAGGAGAGAGTTCAATCTGTATCTGAAACATTAAATCTTTCTTCATTTCTTAACATGCCCGCAAGGAAACTTACGGCAGATCAAAAACAACTCATTTCATTAGGAAGAGGATTAGTAAGGGAAGATGTAGCTGCTGTATTAATGGATGAACCATTAACGGTTATTGATCCAGACTTAAAATTTAGATTGAGAAGAAATTTAAAAGAAATTAATGAAGAATATAAAACAACATTAGTATATGTTACTCATGATCAAAATGAAGCGATGACATTTGCTGACAATATTATTGTAATGGACCAAGGTGAAATAGTTCAGGTTGGGCTTCCCAAAGATTTATTTGAAAGACCTAAAACTACTTTTGTTGGTTATTTTATTGGTTCTCCTGCAATGAATTTATTTGAAACCCAATTACACACAGACAATAGTGTAAAAATTAACGACACAATAATAAAAACAAATACAAATTTATCAAAATTGAAAAATAATAATATAAAACTAGGAATTAGATCAGAATTTGTAAAAGTAGCAAAAGATGAAAGCGAGAATTTGGTAGAAGTTAATATTCAAAAAATAGAAGACTTTGGAAACTTCAAACTACTAACCACAAGAATGGGTCAACTAACAATAAAGTCAAAAATCAATAGAGAAATTGAAATTACTAATGATAAGGTAAAATTACATTTTCCCCCTGAAAAATGTTGTGTATACCAAAATAACAAATTGATCTAAGTAAATTTCTACTGAGGATTGTAAAAAATTTAATTTGCCTTAAATAGTGACAATCTGTGCCTCTTTTTAGAAAGACTCTAATATGAATCTATGTTTTACTTTCCCCTAGTTAATTAACTAGAGGAGAAGAAATGATTAAAAATAAAAAATCGTTGAAGGGTTCTAAAACTCCTTCAAGAAGAAAGTTCTTCAAAGCCGCAGCAGCAACTGGTGCAGCCGCAGCAACAGCTGTAGCAATGCCAAATGTTGCTTTTGGTGCTCCGCAAACATTAAAGATGCAAGCAGCATGGCCATCAGGTGCTAACATCTTTTTTGAAATGGCTGGAGACTATGCCAAAATGGTTGGAGACATGTCAGGTGGAAGTTTAAAAATTGATCTTCAGCCTGTTGGAGCGGTTGTAAAAACTGGAGAAATTGGACAAGCTGTAAGTGATGGTGTTCTTGATATGGGACACTGGGTTACTGCTTATTGGTATGGAAAAAATCCTGCCGCGTCTCTTTTCGGAACTGGTCCATCATACGGTCTATCATCTCAAGAAGTAATGGCTTGGATGGAAGAAGGTGGTGGAAGAGCATTGTATGAAGAAACATTAGCAAAAGTTGGATATGACTATGTTGGTGTTTTTGCTATGCCTATGCCAGCTCAACCATTTGGTTGGTTCAAAAAAAACGTAACTAAAGTAAGTGACGTTAAAGGTATGAAGTATAGAACAGTTGGTCTTGCAACTAACGTTCTTACTGCAATGGGTATGGTAGTTAGACAATTACCAGGTGGTGAAATTCAGCCAGCTATGAAAACTGGTTTGATTGAAGCTGCAGAGTTTAATAACCCAACTTCAGACTCTCAATTTGGTATGCAAGATGTTTCTAAGCATTATCACTTAGGATCTTTCCACCAATCTCAGGAGATGTTTGAAATACCTATTAACAAAAAAACATTTAATAGCTTATCTCCTGCAAACCAAGCAATATTAAAAAATGCTTCGTATGCAGCAAATACCGCTAACTACTTTAAAGCTTTGGTAAGATACTCAGCTGATTTATCTAAATTGATGAATGAGCATAAAGTAAACGTTTACCAAACTTCAGATGCAATTTTAGCAGAGCAGTTAAAAGGTTGGGATAAAGTTGTAGGTGATTTCTCTTCTAAAGATCCATTCTTTAAGAAGATTGTTGATTCTCAAAAAGCTTACGCGAAAAGAGTAATGAAATACTTACTAATGAATCAACCTAACTACAGACTTGCTTACGAAAACGAGTTTGGTCCGTTAGCGAAAGTTAAAATCTAAGGTTTAAATATATAAAAAATTAAGGGGGCTTTTTAGCCCCCTTTTTTTTAATTGAATTTATTAAGAAAATTAAGATAAGCTAGTTAAATATGTACTCTTATATAAAATTTGCAGACACTCTTAGCTCATCAATGGGTAAAGCCTTTTCATGGTGCATAGTAATTTTAATGGGTGGAACATGCTATGAGGTCGTCATGGCTTACGCATTTAATGCTCCAACTTTATGGAATTTTGATTTTAGTTTACAAATGTACGGAGCGATATTTATGATGGCTGGAGCTTACACTTTAGCAACAGAGGCTCACGTTAGAGGGGATGTTATTTACAGGTTGTTCCCAACTAAAGCTCAAGGATGGATTGATTTAATATTATATTTCATCTTCTTTTTTCCAGGGGTGATTGCACTTGCATTTTATGGATATGAATATGCAGCTAAGGCATGGATGGTGAAAGAAACAAGTTGGAATAGTCCAGCACAAATTCAAATTTATATGGCAAAATCATTAATACCTTTATCAGGGATACTTCTTACTCTCCAAGGAATTAGTGAAGTTTTTAGAGCAATTATTTGCATTAGAACAGGACATTGGCCAGAGAGAGATGCTGGTGCAGAAGAAACAGAGAAAATTTTAATGAGAAAATCTAAAGAGGAAGAAAAAATAGATGTTGTTTAGTCTAACAAATCCAGAAATTGCAATTTTAATGATGGTGATATTTCTGTTTGCTGTATTACTAGGATTTCCTATTGCATTTACTTTAATGGCAATGGGTCTAGGATTTGGGTATTACGCATATTTTGATCCGTCAAGAATGGATCATTTATTAGATAATAGGATATTTAATTTATTTGTTTCAAATACCTATTCTGTCATGGATAACCATGTCCTCACCGCCGTGCCTTTATTTTTATTTATGGGCTATTTAGTTGAAAGAGCAGGTATAGTTTCAAGATTGTTTTATGCCATAAGACTTGCATCTCATTCACTACCAGCTTCGATGGCTGTCGCCGCCCTTGTTACTTGTACTTTATTTTCTACAGCAACGGGTATAATAGGAGCAGTAGTGACTTTAATGGGTTTGCTTGCTTGGCCTGCAATGGTGAAGGCTGGTTATGATAAAAAATTTGCATCAGGAGTAATATGTGCTGGAGGCTGTTTAGGAATTTTAATTCCCCCTAGTATTATGCTTATTGTTTATGCAGTAATTGCTCAGTTATCCCCATTAAGATTATTTGCTGCAGCAATATTTCCTGGTTTGATGTTAGCGGGTTTATATATTTTATATGCAATTATTTTGGCTTATTTTAATCCATCAGTTGCACCTAAGCCTCCTAAAGAGGAAATCCCTCCAAGATCAGTGATCTTAAAAGAAGTTTTGGTTTCATTCTTACCATTATTTTCATTAATTATTTTAGTATTAGGAAGTATTCTTGCTGGTTTGGCTACTCCTGCGGAAGCAGCAGGTGTTGGAGCTTTTGGAGCATTAGTTTTATCTTTCTTTTATAAATCTCTAAAATGGAAAAATTTTAAAGAGTCCGTCTTTCTAACCGCAAAAACTACTGCAATGATTATGTGGTTGTTTATTGGATCATGGACGTTTGCGTCAGTATTTTCATATTTAGGAGGACATGAAGTATTTGAGCATTTTTTTAAATCAATGGATATACAGCCTTGGCAATTTTTAGTAATTACACAAATTATAATTTTCTTATTAGGCTGGCCATTAGAGTGGACTGAAATATTAATTATATTTGTTCCAATATTTTTACCTTTAGTAGAATTTTTTGGAGTAAACCCTTATTTTTTTGCTATGT
The DNA here is from genome assembly GCA_902581605.1 of uncultured Pelagibacteraceae bacterium. Classification (GTDB taxonomy): domain Bacteria; phylum Pseudomonadota; class Alphaproteobacteria; order Pelagibacterales; family Pelagibacteraceae; genus Pelagibacter. The sequence continues at coordinate 80,697 of CACHPE010000002.1, forward strand.
TAATTGCGTTAAATTTACAAACATCATTTTTAACGCCCCCCATGGCCATGTCGGCTTATTATTTAAAAGGTGTGCAATCTAAAAATGTTGAATTAATTGAGGTATTCAAAGGCATCATGCCATTCTTGGCGATAGTTATTTTTGGAATGGTTTTGATGTATTTATTTCCAGGTATAGCTCTGTGGTTACCTGATCAATTATTTGCAAACTAATTTAATGAATGAAATTGTAAATTATTCTGTTGAAGAATTAATAAATAAAATTTCAAATTCTCAAATTACTTCTGTCGAAATATGTGAAGCTTACATTGAGAGAGTTAATAAGTTTGAAAAAGATATAAATGCTTGGGCTTTTTTTGACAAAGAATTGTTATTGGAAAAAGCCAAAGAGTCAGATGCTTACAAAAAATCTGGAAAACCAACTGGACCGTTACATGGTATTCCTGTAGCTGTTAAGGATATTGTTGGTACTTTAGATATGCCAACAGAATGTGGAACGCCAATAAGAAAAGGAAAATCTTATTCACAAAATGCAGAAATAATTGATTTATTAACATCTTCAGGGGCCATTGTGATGGGTAAAACAGTTACTACAGAATTAGCATATTTAAATCCCTCTAAAACAAAAAACCCACATGATTATTCACGAACACCAGGAGGATCATCAAGTGGATCTGCTGCAGTAATTGCATCTTATATGGCTCCACTTTCTATTGGATCACAAACAGGTGGCTCAATAATCAGACCAGCATCTTATTGTGGTGTTGTTGGATACAAACCTTCATTTGGCTTAATTTCTAGAAACGGAGTATTAAAGACTTCCGAAAAACTTGATCATTTAGGAGTTTTTGGAAAAACAGTCGAGGACATAGCTTATTTAGTTAAAGAGTTAATTAAAAAAGATTCCCATGACCCTGCCACTGTTTATTATTCCTCGAATAATATGGTTGATGCTGTAAAAAAAGGTCCTTTATATGAACCTAAGTTCATATTTTATAAAACTGAATTTTGGAAATCAATTGACAAAAAATCTAAGGAGGCTTTTGAATATTTTATAAAGTCGTTTAAAAAAAATATAGAAGTTCATGATACTCCTTCTTATTTTAAAGATATCCATAAATATCATCAAATAATTTATGAAAGTGATCTAGCTAATAATTTTAGTGATTATTACAAACATTATAAATCTAAACTTTCAAAAATTATGCAAAATGCGATTGCAAATGGAAGAAAACATACTGCAAAAGAATATGCTGAAGCAATAGATTTTATGAAAAGAAGCTACGATTCTTATAAAGAAGTATTTGAGGACTATCACGGGGTTTTATCCCCATCCAGTCCAGGCGTTGCTCTAAAGGGTCTTAAGAGCACTGGATCAGCTGATTTCAATAAAGTTTGGTCTTATTTAGGAACTCCTTGTATTTCACTTCCTTTACTTCAGGGTGAAAATAATTTACCATTAGGAATTCAAGTTATTGGAGAGAGATATGATGATAATCGTTTCTTAGGAGTTTCCAGTTGGCTTGAAAAGGAAAGTGAGAAATTTAATGAATAAACTTGTAACACTAATAGGACTTTCTTTTGCAATCTTTTTTCTTGTTGGTTTAGCAACAACACTTACAAGATCTATGATGATAGGTTTCTTTGATGTATTACCAGTTTACATATTGATGATACTTGCGATATCGATGATGTTATACGAAGCCTTTTTTGATAAAAAATAATTTTAAATAATCCTAAATTTACTACCTCTGATTGTATTTTGTTATTCAGAAGATATTTTAATCTAGACTTAAACGTCCAATTGTAATTTACTCTGTAATGTTAATTAACAAAGAAGAGGAGAAATAATGATTAAAGAAAAAAAATCATTGAAGGGTAAATCACCTTCAAGACGTAAATTCTTTAAGGCTGCTGCTGCGACTGGTGTTGCTGCTGTAGCTGCATCAACTTTAGCTGCTCCAGCCGTTGCCAAGGAAAGAATTGAAGCTTCTATGGTAGCTACATGGGGAAGAGATTTCCCAGGTTTAGGAACTGGTGCGCAAAGATTTGCTCAAAGAATTATAGATATGAGTGATGGAAGAATTCAAGTCACTTACTATGCAGCAAACGAAAGGGTTAAAGCGTTTGACTCATTTGATGAAGTTGCTTCAGGTAACTCGCAAATGTATCACGCAGCTGACTACTACTGGGTTAAAAAAGATCCAGCTTGGGGTTACTTTACAGCTGTACCTTTCGGTTTCACTTACACTGAAATGAATGCATGGATTAGATTTGCTGGTGGTCAACAATTATGGGATGAACTAGCAGACAAATTTGGTCTAAAAAACTTTATGTGCGGAAGCACAGGAGTTCAAATGGGCGGATGGTTTAACAAGAAAATTAGAAGCCCTAATGACTTCAAAGGTCTTAAAATGCGTATGCCTGGATTAGGTGGACAAGTTATCGGTAAACTTGGCGGATCTCCAGTTTCACTTCCTGGTGGACAAATTTACGAAAACCTTGTTTCTGGTGCAATTGATGCAACAGAGTGGGTAGGTCCATGGAATGATGAAGCTATGAAATTTCAAGAAGCTGCTAAATACTACTACTATCCTGGAATGCACGAGCCAGGATCTATGTTAGCTGTCGGTACTAACAAATCTTGGTTTACAAGCTTATCAAAATCAGATCAGCTATTAATTGAAGCTGCAGCAGCGATGGAAAATGACGTTATGATGTCAGAGTACAACGCTAAAAACGGTGCTGCGCTTGCAAGATTAATAAACGACCATGGTGTTAAACTAGAGAAGTTTAGCGACAAAGTTTATGATGGTTTTGCTAAAGCTGCTAATGAAGTATTTGAGGAAACAAGAGCAAGCAGTGGTCTCGCTGAGAGAGTCCACTCTAGTTTCTTACAGGCTAGAAAAGACATTGGTTCTTGGACCAACTTGTCTGACTCACCTTACATTTCTCAAAGAAACAGAGCATTAGGAATGTAATCTAACTAAATTTAGTTATTAAAGGGCCCTTAATTGGGCCCTTTTTTTTCAAACAAAATCGAGTATTACTTAGGTATTTTAAAGTACTATGGTGACAAAAAATTCCAATTTATCTCTATATCTAAGAATAATCAGTTATTCAGTTTTAGCTTTTACTTTAGCATTTCTTATTAATAATGTTTTAACAGTTTGGAGTGATTGGCCAGGAATAAAAAAAATGTTTTCACATTATGAGATTTTTGGACATAAGAAAAAAGCTCTAGAGGGATCTGATTTAAATTATGGTTTCATACAAATTGGATTGTATTTGATTTGTATTGCTGCAGTCGTTTTTTATGTTTTTAAAACATATAGCCAAACTTTGGAGCAAGATTCAAAAATTTTATCAAGATTTTCAGCATATCTTGTTAGATCATCATTTTGGGCGGTATTTTTAGTTGGTATAGCTGACTTTGTAATATCTTTTATGGTTGTTGAAAGATTATGGGAAGCAATCTTCAGTCCTGAAGTAAAAGCATTGATGGTTAAGGCCCCTGTAAGAATTACTTATATTCACTTTCCAATAATATTAATTTCTTTCGTTATTGGATATTTTACGAAATCAGTTGGTTTTATTTGGTTAGCAGTGTTGGTTGTTGTTAGTGAATTTGTAATTGTATTATCAAGATTTATATTTTCATATGAACAGGCATTCCAAGGGGATCTAGTTAGATTTTGGTATGCTGCACTTTATTTATTTGCTAGTGCATATGCATTAATTCATGAAGGTCATGTAAGAGTTGATGTACTCTATTCTTCTTTCAGTGAAAAAAAGAAGGCATGGACAAATATGGTTGGATCGGCAATTTTAGGAGTACCACTTACATTAATAGTTATATTTTTAGGTCTAGATGGAAAAGCCAGCATTATAAATGGTCCGGTTGTAGCTTTTGAAGTTACGCAGCAAGGATCTAATGGTCTTTATCTTTTATATTTGATGGCTGTTTATCTAGCTGTTTTTGCTGTCACGATGTTAATTCAGTTTACTAGCTATTTTATGGAAAGTAGTCACAAAATTTTAAAAGGTATCAAAAATTAAATTATGGAAACATTCTTTTTAGCTGTTCTAGTTGTGATAATGATTGTTGCTCTTGCGTCAGGTTACCCTGTTGCTTTTGCACTACCTGGTTCAGCTATAATTGCTATTGGTTTAGCTGCATTTTTTGGTTACATGTTTGAGGGAGACTCCAGTGCCTTTTTTGCTGTAGATGGACCTAGAGAATGGCTCGTTGCTGGTATTACAAATTTTAGGAGTAATTACTGGGATGTAGAAACAGATACTTTGATTGCAATTCCTTTATTTATATTCATGGGAATTATGCTTCAAAAATCAAAAATTGCCGAAGACTTATTAATAACAATGGGCCAATTATTTGGACCAATTCCTGGTGGTTTAGGAATTTCTGTTATATTTGTTGGAGCTCTATTAGCAGCAACGACAGGTATAGTTGGAGCAACTGTAATTGCGATGGGACTAATCTCGTTACCAACGATGTTAAATAACAAGTATGACAGACAACTTGCTAGTGGAATAGTTTGTTCATCAGGAACATTAGGTCAAATTATTCCTCCTTCAATTGTTTTAATTATTATTGCCGACCAGTTGGCAAGTGCATCTGATGTTGCAAACAACTTAAGACAAAATGATTATAAAGCCTTAACTGGTGAATTTAATATGCCAGGTGAATTTAGAGTAGGTTCATCAAGTGCAGGTGATATGTTTTTAGGAGCACTCTTACCAGGCCTTGTCTTAGTTGCTCTTTATATGATCTATGTGTTTATTTTTGCTAGAATAAAGAAAGGTGTCGCACCGCCAGTTCCATTTAAAGGAAATTTTGATTTAAAATTTTGGTTAAGAGTAGTTGTAATTATCATACCACCACTTGCACTAATATTCGCTGTATTAGGTTCAATTTTAATGGGTATTGCTACTGTAAACCAAGCTGGTTCAATAGGAGCAATTGGTGCCACTTTGATGGCTGGTTATAGATTATATGAAGGAAAGAAAAGTGCGTTCTATCCTTTAATTTTAATTATTGGATCTTTAATTCCAATTACATTCTTTGCATCAAATTATGAATTAAATGTAAAAAATTTGGAGGAAAGAGATTTAAGTGCAATCTTTATTACAGCTTTCTTTGTGGTCATACTTGTTTACGGAATAGGTTGGAGTTTTTGGAGAACTTTTAAAACAGAAAATGTTCTAAAAGAAGTTGTAACAGAAACGTGTGTGACTACTTCAATGGTATTTATTATTCTTTTAGGAGCAGCGATGCTTACTTCAGGATTTAGAGCTTTTGGGGGAGAAGAATTAGTAAGAGACTTTTTACAGGATTTACCGGGTGGTTTTTGGACACAATTTGTTGTCGTGATGATTGTAATTTTCTTGCTAGGATTTTTCCTAGACTTTATTGAAATTGCAGTTGTTGTTGTTCCAATAATTGCACCAATATTATTAGCTGAAACAGGGGCTAACGTTACAGCAGTTTGGCTGGGAGTTATGATTGGTGTTAACTTGCAGACTTCCTTCTTAACGCCACCATTTGGATTTGCACTCTTTTATTTAAAAGGTGTAGCTCCCAAAATTGTTAAAACACTTGATATTTGGAAAGGTGTTGTGCCATTTATAATTCTACAGCTTATAGGATTGGGAATAGTTGGTGCGTACCCTAGCTTAGTAAATTATCTACCAAATAGAGTATATTTAACTTCGAATGTTGCTCCTCCACCAATGAATCCTAAATTACAGTACTGTTTGCAAGAGTACAAATTTGCAAGATTTGATACCAATGGTGAGACAATTAAAAATGCAATATTAAAATTCCAATCTGAGGCACCAACTAATCTGCCAGATGATAAAATGGAAATTTTAGAAGATCATTTTGATAGTGCATTAGGAACTTTTGCATTAGTTGATAAATTAAAAAAAGTTGAGGTCGAATACAATGCATATGCTGTTAATTATAGAGATCTACATTTTACTGTAAGAAAAAAGCAAAAGAAAATACTTAAATTAAATAAAAAAATAGATAAATATAAAGCAGAAATTAGAAATTTAGATGATGACGAATTAGATGAGAAAAATAAAATAGAATTAAGAATTGAGGATATAAAACTTGAAATTGAGGAAATTAAAAACTCCATTCCAGAAATTTGGCAAGCTAAGAATTCAGAATTTGACGTTATAAATAAAGCTAAAAATACAACAACAAAAAGATACAGAAAGAATGTAGATGAAGCCTATGATCTACTTGATCAGTTTGCAATGTTCATAAACGACGTAGAAAGACTTAAAGAAGTATCAAAAGATATTAAAGAACTTGAGAAATTTATTACTGAGGAAAGCTATACAAATAAATATGAAAATTCAATAGCAGTTATGGATGGACTTTTCGATAAACTAAGTGAGATTTCTGGTATGGATGAATTTTTAAATAGTGTTGATGATTTATTATCAATAATCGACTCAGATGAAGTTGATTCTATGGAAGTAAGAGCAAAATCAAAAGAAGTTATAGAACTTTTTAATAAAGAAGTTAGATGGAGAGCGGATGCCAAACAAAATCTAATGCCTAAACTTGAAGAATATAATAATGCAATCAAAGAAACAATTGGACTAAGGTTGCAGTCAAAACTAACTAAAGAGCAAGCTATCTATGTATCTAAATGTAACTCTATTCATAGAGATATTTCTCTAAATTTCTAAACTGTTAATTTATCAATTAATTCTGATCTTGTATAAAGACCTAAGTATTCTGCCTTGGACTTTAATTCTTTATTAATCTCTTTTAATTTTGGAACATTTAAATCAAGCTTATTTGCAATTTCTATAATTGAACCAATTATTGGATCTATTTCTAATGGTTTACCAGCATTTAAATCTTGAGCGGTCGAAGGTCTATGTCCTATAATTGAGACTCCACCTTTAATTCGTTCCTCAATTGATATATTGAATTTAACTCCGATTTTTTCCCCAACTTGCTTGCACTCCTGCATTAAAACTTTTATTAAATTATAAGTCTTTGGATCATTACCCATCTCATCCATAGTTTTATTTGTTAGAGCACTTACTGGGTTGAATGAACAGTTTCCCCACAGTTTCACCCAAATTTCGTCTCTTAAATTTTTCTTCTGAGGAGCTTTTAAACCCCCTTCTATGAATAAACTTGAAATTATTTTTAGTCTTTCTGATTTAGTCCCATCTGGTTCACCTAAAGAAAATCGTTCACCATTACCATTATGTTTAATAACACCTGGCTCTAATATCTGACAAGCTGGATAAACTACACAACCAATCGCTCTTTCAGGTCCAAGAGTTTGCCATATCTTTCCACCTGGATCTACACTTTCAACTATTTGATTGTCTAATTTGGTACCCGTATTAGCTTTATAAAAGTACCACCAAGGTAATCCATTAATGGCGCATATAATTGAAGTTTTTTTACCAATAATTGGTTTTAAGCTTTCTGAAATTTTACTAATAGCATTAGCTTTTACAGAAATAATTATGAAATCTTGTTTATCTAAATCTTTAGGATTGTCTGTTACATCAAATTTAAAATTAATTTTATTATCATCTCTTATAAAAGTTAATCCATTTTGTTCTATTGCTTTTTTGTGTTCCCCTCTAGCAATTAAAGAGACTTGTGCGTTTGTTTTTTTCAGACTTGTAGCAATAAATCCACCAATAGACCCTGCTCCAAATATACAAATTTTAGTCATTAGTTCACTAATCCAAACTTTTTAGCTAAAGTATTTCTTTGTAGTTTGCCTGTTGCACCCTTGGGAATTTCATTCACAAAAAATATTTTTTTTGGAACTTTAAATTTTGCAAGTTTTTCATTTGCATAAATTTTTATATCATCTTCAGTACACTTCTTGCCTTCTTTTATGATTATTGCGGTAGCTATATCTTCTCCAAGCATTTTATCCTCATATCCAAAGCAAACGGCTTGCTCAATATTTGGATGATCCATAAGGATGTTATCGACTTCTAAAGGCGAAATCTTTTCACCACCTTTATTAATTATTTCTTTTAATCTTCCAGAGATTTTTAGATATCCATCTTTATCAAAATATCCCTGATCTCCTGTTCTAAACCAACCATTTGAAAAGCTATTTTTATTTGCATCTGGATTATTTTCATATCCAGATGTAACATTTTCACCTTTAATACAAACTTCTCCTTCTTCCCCTTGATTTAAAATCTTGTTATTAGCATCCATAATACAAACTTCCGGCCCAGCAGGAATTCCTACAAATCCTGGTTTTTGGGACTTAGGTGGTAACGGATTTGAGGTCATTTGATGAGTAGCTTCCGTCATCCCGTATGCCTCTATTACTGGACAATTAAATACCTCATTTAGTTTTTCAAATACAGCTGGAGGCAGAGATGCTGATGATGATCTTAAAAATCTGAGATTTAATTGTTTAGCTGTTTCTAGATTTTTGTCTGCTCTCATTAATATTGCTTGATGCATTGTTGGTACTCCAGAATACCAAGTTATTTTTTCTCTTTTTGCATTATCTAAAAATTTTAATGCATTAAATCCACTACTTGCACATACAGAAGCTCCTACCTTTATAGAGGCTGCAAGAACTGCAATTAAGCCATGTATGTGAAATAGTGGCATAATATTTAGACAATGATCTTTAGCAGTTAAATTAAGACTTTTGGAAATATTATCTGCCGAAGAAAAAATATTTTTATTTGTTAATGGAACAATCTTAGGTCTTGAAGTAGTGCCTGAAGTATGTAGCACAAGTGCTTCATGATCTTCGCCTGGTAACACATAATCACCGCTTTTTTCAAAAAGATTAAAATTTCCGCTTAAAGTATTTCTGTCTGATTTTATTTCACAAACAGGAATTTTTAATTTATTTGCAACTCCTACTACTGAATTCTTAGAATTTTTCTCTACAATTACTATCTTTGGCTTTAAATCCTTTAGGTAAAATTCGAATTCCTCAGATTTATAATTAGGGTTTAAAGGTGCAGCAGACATGTAGCTTGAAATTGCCAAAAAACTAGTTGCCATGAAAGGACCGTTTGGCAAAACTATAGCTGCTCGATCTTTATTATTAATACCATTACCTGATAATTGTTTTGAAACTCTTTCTATTAATGATTTTAAATCACTAAATTTAAGTGGAGAACTATTTTCAGATGTTATTGCAATTCTATCATCGTTTTGTAATTCTATAATATTTCTTACAATTCTAGAGCTCATTTAATTAATAACCCTTTGCGTATCCATCTTTTCTTGGATCTGAACCACCGACTAAAATTCCTTTTTCCCTATCTATTTGAATTGCTTGACCACCTCCATGAGTACCATCTATATACTCAACATTATGACCTAATTTTTTTAGACCGTGAAAAATCTCTTTATCAATAGTTTTTTCAAGCTTATAAATATTATTAAAATGAAATCCCCTTGGAAAACTTAAAGCCTCTTGAGGTCCCATCCCAAAATCAATCATATTATTTAAAACATGGGCTTGTCCCACTGGCTGATATTGGCCTCCCATAACTCCATAATTTAAAGTTGCTTTATTGTTTTTATCAATAATCATACCAGGAATAATTGTATGTAATGGTCTTTTTAAACCCTCAATACAGTTTGGATGTCCGTGTTCTACTCTGAAATTTGTACCCCTATTATGTAAAAGTATTCCACTTTTTTTTGTAGTAATACCTGATCCGAATACGTAGCAAACAGAATTGATTATTGATACGCTATTTAAGTCTTTATCTACTACTGTTAGATATATTGTTTCTGGATGAGCTGGAATATTTAGATCACCAACATCACTGCATGAATTTAAGCTAATTTTATTAAAAATATCCTCAATATTTTTATCACTCAAAATATCTTCCAAATTAAAGTTTACAAAACTTGGATCACCCAAAATAGTTTCTTTAACTTTATAAGCCTGCTTTGTAACTTCTGCTTCAAGATGAAATCTTTCTGTGCTATTGAATTTATAGTTTTGAATATTTAGTTTTTCCAATAATTTCATCATAATTAATACCGTAACACCAGGACCATTGGGAGGGCATTGATGAATAAAATTACCTTTATAGTTAGACTTGATTGTATCTGATCTTATTGTAGTCTGTTTTGAAAAATCTTCAAAAGTATGTACACCACCTAATTCATTTAAAGTTTCAATTATATCTTTTGCAGTTCCACCTTCATAAAACTCTTTACTTCCATTTTTACTAATTGCTTCAAGTGTTTCTCCCAAAGCGATATTTTTCATTAATTCATTTTCCTTATATGTACGACCATCTTTCAAAAAAATTTTTTTTGAATTTTCATTATTATTGATTTTATTAAAACTATTTTGCCAAGCATTTGATACAACTTTGGTTACTTTATGTCCATTTTTTGCTATATCAATTGCACCTAAAAATAATTGCTCAAAATCTAATTTACCAAATTCATCATGAATTTTTTCCCAAGCATTAACTGCACCTGGAATTGTAACTGAATGTGGACTTGTAAGTCCAATTTTATCTATCTTCTTGTCTTTAAAAAAATCATAATTTAATTTTTCTGGAGATAACCCTGATCCATTAAAAGATACTGGATCCATTTTATCCATTTTGACTATCGCAAAACAGTCACCGCCAATACTCGTTGCATTAGGCTCCACTACAGATAAAACAATCGATGCAGCAATCGATGCGTCTACTGCATTTCCACCCATTTTAAGTATTTTTAATGCTTCTTCTGTAGCTAAAGGATGTGAAGTTGCAGCCATTGCATTTGAAGAACACGCATCTTTGTCTTTTGTTGATTGATTATTCATAGTAAAGATTAATTTTTAAAAATTTATAAATGATTACTAAAGTAAATAAAAGTATTATCATATTCTGTGTTTTTGCCTTCGGTTTTTTATTATCTAATCTGGTTAGATCTATAACAGCAACTTTAACTCCAGTTCTTACTTATGAATTTGATTTAACTGCAGGAAATCTAGGTTTATTGGCAGGAGGCTATTTTATTGGTTTTTCTATAATGCAAATTCCAGTAGGACTTTTATTAGATAAAATTGGCCCAAAAAAGGTAATTGGATATTTTTTAATAATAGCATTGGTTGGAACAATATCATTTGCACTTGCAAAAAGTTTCACTGGATTATTTGTATCTAGAATATTTATTGGTATTGGGGTTAGTGCTTGTATGATGGGACCCCTTACTGGGTATAGAGTATGGTTTGCAGAAAAATACCAACAGAGGGCAAATTCTTGGATGTTGATGGTGGCAAATATTGGATTTGTATCATCAACATTACCAGTTCAAATATTATTACCATATATTGGATGGAGATGGATTTTTATTTTAATAGCTGTTCTCATCTTATTAAGCATAATTTTGATTTTTTTATTAATTCCTGATTGGGAGAAAAAAGAGAACACTTCAATAAAATCTGAAAAAGATTCATTAAGTCAAATTTGGAAAAATAAATTTTTTATAAGTATGATCCCCCTGGCATTTATTAATTATGGAGGTATTCAAGCAATTCAAACTCTATGGGCTGGTCCTTGGATGTTAAATATTAGTGGTTACTCTCCTCTCCAAAGTGCAACAGGATTATTTTGGATAAATATTACCATGTTAATTTCATATTTAATTTGGGGATACATTTTACCAAAAATTTCAGAATATGGGGTAAGTAGTATTAAACTAATAAAATTAGGTCTGCCTGTAAGTTACTTTTCACTATTTTTAATTATTTATTTCGGAGAAAATGCTGGAGCATTTTTATTCACCATATACATCATGACTTCAATTGTTATATCTTTAACACAGCCTGCAATTGCGCTCAATTTTTCAAAAAATTTAGCTGGTAAATCGCTTACCTCATATAATGTATTTCTTTTTTCTGGAACTTTTTTTATTCAATGGGGTATAGGATTGGTAATTGATTTATGTAATAATAAAGGATTTGATATTGTAAGTAGTTATAGAATTTCATTTTCTGCATTTTTAATTCTTTGTGTATTAAGTTATATTTTTTTTATCTATTTAAATAAAAAAAAATATGAAAATAAAACGTAGGAATTTTTTTTTGGAATTATTAATTGGTATTATTGCAATTTACTTGATTGTATTAATTTTCCTATTCTTTTTTCAAAGAAATTTAATGTATCATCCTGATGAGAACAATTATTCTGGAGATAATTTAGAGGTTAAAATTGAAAAAGTAAGTATCCAAACAACAGATAATATTAATCTTTTAGCTTGGTTTCATAACAAAAATTTAAAAAGTTATAAAACAATTGTTTATTTTCATGGAAATGCTGGAACACTTGAAAATAGAGTTCATAAATTAAATCATTTTAAAGACATGGATGTTAATTTTTTAATTGTTGCATGGAGAGGGTTTAGCGGCAATAAAGGAAAACCGAGTGAAGAGGGTCTTTATACAGATGGTGCTAGTGCAATAAACTGGCTTAAAGAAAAAGGTCTAAAGGAAGAAGATATAATTATTTACGGAGAGTCATTAGGAACAGGTATTGCTACTGAAATTACTCAGAATAAAAATTTTGCAGGATTAATCTTAGAAACGCCCTTCACATCAATGATAGAGGCTGCAAAAAATTTTTATCCATATATTCCTGTAAGTTTAATTTTAAAAGATAAGTACGAAAATAATAAAAAAATTAAAAATATTAATATTCCAGTATTAGTAATGCATGGCGAGGCTGACCAAATAGTTCCATTTTGGATGGGTAAAAAAATTTTTAATTTAGCAAGTGAACCTAAATATTCATATTTTACAAAATATGACGATCATATGATGGAATATGATGATAAACTTGTATTAGCTCTTAAATCATTTGTTGATAGTTTAAATTAAGCCACAATCTAAACAAACATAACTCAAATTTTTTTTTTAAATTATATTATGAAAAATCTTTTCATATTTTTTATTATTTTGTTTTCTTTAAGTAATTTATCAAATGCTAAAGAAAATTTAGCATCTGTAGATAGCCTTTTCCATATTGATCAAATGAATTCGCACGATGAAAATTTTGCATTATATTTTAAAACCCGCGAAAAAGCTGTCTTGGCTCGAGGAGAAAATTCAAATTATATTAATGATTTTCCAAAAGATCTTTATATTTATAACTATAAAACAAAAGAATCTTTGCCATTAATCTCTTATGAATGGTTTCCCAAAACTGCAAAATATTTTTTGCAAGAGTATGATTTCCCAGTTTTCCCAGATGATTTTGCATATTATCTTTTAAAAGATAACAAAACTCTTGTGATGATTAGTGCTGTAAAAAGTTTAAAAGCTAATTTTAAATTTGATATTGTTGAAAAAAAGTTAGAGCTTTATCCTGCAAATGGAAAATTTGATTTTATTATTTCTTCGATAGCTAAAAATTGTGGACATTATGAATTTAGAGAAAATTATAAGTGTAGTTTTTATAAACCTTTAATTTCGAGTACCTTAATTAATTAATTTGAGTAAATGCTTCTGCAAATTTTTCGGCCTCAAAAATTTGCAAATCATCTTCTTTTTCACCCAATCCAAGGGCAATAATTGGTATTTTATATTTTTTTGCAACTGCTAAAAGGATTCCTCCTTTTGCTGTACCATCTAACTTTGTCATAATAAGACCAGTTATTGGAATAATTTTATTAAATTCTTCAACTTGATTAATTACATTTTGGCCAGAAGTTGCATCCAAAATTAAAATAACATCATGTGGAGCATCAGGATCAATTTTTTTAGTAACATTTGCAATTTTTTTATATTCTTCCATCAAATTTTTTTTATTTTGTAATCTCCCAGCTGTATCAATTAAAACTTGATTGAAATCATTATTTAATGCCTCTTCAATAGCCTTGTAGGCAACTGACGCAGGGTCAGAGCCTTGAGATGATTTTGTAATTTGAACATCAACTTTGTTTGCCCAATTTTCTAACTGTTCTATGGCTGCCGCTCTAAAAGTATCTGATGCAGCTAGCATTACTTTATTTCCATTACCTTTTAATATTTTACTTATTTTGCCAATAGTAGTTGTTTTTCCCACACCATTGACACCTGAAATTAATGTTGCATTTAATTTCTCTTTTTTTTTGAAGAATTCAATATTTTCTAAAGGTTTCATTATTGAAATAATATAATTTTTTAAAATATTATTGATTTCTTCTGTTAAATCTTTATTAGAATCAATTTTTGTTTGAGAAATTATTTCTCTTATTTCTGAAGCAGAAACTATGCCAACATCTGATTGAATTAAGTAATCTTCAATTTTGTCTAATGTTTTGTCATCAATCTCTTTTTTTACAACTATATCTCTTAAACCTGTTGTAAAAGCTGAGGCACTTTTTTTAAAACCTGATTTAAATTTTTCAAAAATTCCCATTAAATTTTAAAATTTATCTCCTCAATATCTGAAACTGGACCTTTCATATGAATACTATTGTTTTCATCAATTGAAATTGTCAAACTACCTGTAGAAAATTCAATATCCACTTTATCATTTACCAGTCCGTTTTGTTTTGCGGCAAAAGCTGTTGCGCAAGCTGCAGTTCCACAAGCTTTAGTAAGTCCAGCTCCTCTTTCCCACACTCTAACTTTTATTAATTCTTTGTTAACAACAGTTGCTAAAGTAACATTACATCTTTCTGGAAATAGAGAGTGGGTTTCGATTTTTGGTCCAATTTTTTCAATTTCAAAATTTTCGTTATTATCAACAAAAAAAACTACATGTGGGTTTCCAACATTTACAGCAGTTCCGCCAGAAAATTCGTTATTATTTTTGTCATTAATTTTAATTCCTAAATTATTCGTATTTAATTCTTTAGACAATGGAATCTCATCCCAGTTTGTTTTTGCAACACCTATTTCTGTAGAAACCATTTTTTCTCCAACAATATTTGATTTTAATTTGCCAGATAAAGTTGTTAAGACAATTTCTTTTTTGTTATTTTCTTTGCCTAATAAATCAGCAATACATCTTGTACCATTTCCACATGCACCAGACATTCCTCCATCTGAATTATAAAATTCTAGTGAAGCATCTGAAATATCATTTTTTTTAATCACTATTAGTTGGTCACAACCAATAAAATTTCTGTCACAAATCTTTATTATTTGCTCTTTTGTCAAATTTGTAATTGTTTGCCTATTATCTATGATGACGAAATCATTACCTAAACCGTCCATTTTAAAAGCTTTAATATCCATATATAGATATTTAACTTATTTATTGACTTTTTGAACCTCTATTATAGGTTGATGCCGTTTCCGCAAAAACATTAACTTTGCGGTGTCTTTGGAAACAAAGAGATCGACACTAGTCAGCGAGGGTTCGCCCACTAGTGCGTTA
Source organism: uncultured Pelagibacteraceae bacterium (assembly GCA_902581605.1). Taxonomy (GTDB): domain Bacteria; phylum Pseudomonadota; class Alphaproteobacteria; order Pelagibacterales; family Pelagibacteraceae; genus Pelagibacter. The sequence continues at coordinate 96,077 of CACHPE010000002.1, forward strand.
CTGCTATGCGTAATAAATATGTTTGAAAATTTAACAAATAAATTTGAAGAAATTTTTTCTTCTCTGAAAAAGGCACCTTCACTTGATGAAGCTCAAGTAGATGAAGGTTTAAGGGGTATTAGGCAAGCCTTACTTGAAGCAGATGTCTCTTTGGATGTTGCAAAAGATTTTATTGAAAAAGTTAAGCCAAAAGCATTAGGCCAAGAGATAATAAGGTCTACCTCACCTGGAGATATGGTTGTTAAAATTGTTTATGACGAACTCGTAAATTTACTAGGCTCCACAAATAATGAAATAAACTTAAATGCAGTCCCACCTGTACCAATGATGTTAGTTGGATTACAAGGTTCAGGTAAAACGACAACAACAGCAAAATTAGCAAAATTTTTAGAAACTAATAAAAAGAAAAAAGTAATGATGGTCAGTTTGGACATTTATAGACCCGCTGCACAAGAGCAACTAAGATCTTTAGGTGAACAGAATAATATTTTAACTTTACCTATTATAGATGGCCAACAACCTGCGGATATTTGTAGAAGAGCAATAAGTGCCGCTAATTTAAATGGAGCTGAAATAATTTTATTTGATACTGCTGGTAGAACTCAAATCGATTTACAAATGATGAGTGAGATTAAGCAAATCGAGGCTGTCGTTAATCCAACAGAAACTTTCTTAGTTGCAGACTCTTTAACAGGTCAAGTTGCTGCCTCAGTGGCAAAAGAATTTAAAAATACAGTTAATTTATCTGGAATTATCCTAACCAGAGCAGATGGTGATGCAAGAGGTGGAGCTGCAGTGAGTATGAAATATGTTTCAAACGTTCCAATTAAATTTTTAGGGATAGGAGAAAAAATAGATAATCTTGAAGTATTCCATCCAGATAGAATTGCAAACAGAATACTTGGAATGGGGGATATCGTATCCCTTGTAGAAAAGGCGGCTCAAGATTTAGGGGAAGAAAATCTTAAAAAAGCCGAGGAAGATTTAAAAAAAGGTCAATTCTCTATGGAAAATTATTTATCTCAATTAAGACAAATGAAAAAAATGGGCGGTATTGAGGGAATTATGTCTTTTATGCCAGGAGTTTCTAAAATTAAATCTCAAATGGACTCAGCAGGAATTGATGAAAGTATAATTACTAAAAATGAAGCTATTATTTTATCAATGACAAAAAAAGAAAGAGAGAACCCAAAAATAATTGATGGTTCTAGAAAAAAAAGAATTGCTAATGGCTCTGGCACAGATCCGGCCACTATCAATAAATTGCTTAAGCAATTTAAAATGATGTCTGAAATGATGAAAAAGATGTCAAAAGGAAATCTGAAAGGTATGTCTGATAAAGGTATACCGCCAGAGCTATTTAACCAATTAAAGTAAAAAAGGAGAAGAAATGTTAAAATTAAGATTATCAAGAGGTGGAACAAAAAAACGTCCTGTTTATAAAGTTGTTGTTGCTGACAGTCGTTTCGCAAGAGATGGAAGATTTATAGAAAAGGTTGGTTTCTTTAATCCTCTATTACCAAAAGAGAAAAAAGAAAGAGTGGGCCTAGAAGCTGAGAGAATTAAATATTGGCTTGGTCAAGGAGCTCAACCAACAACTAGAGTAGCAAGAATTTTAGGTGAGAACGAACTAATGCCTATGCCTGCAAATGGAAATAATCCAAATAAAGCAGTGCCAAAAAAAGAGAGAAATAAAAAAGAAGAGGATAATAAAGAAGCTCCTAAAGCAGCAGAAGCTCCAGCAGCAGAAGCTCCTAAGGAAGAAGCTCCTAAAGCAGCAGAAGCTCCAGCAGCAGAAGCTCCTAAGGAAGAAGCTCCTAAAGCAGAAGCAGCTCCAGCAGAGGAAAAAAAATAATTTAAAGATTATTTATGTGGCAAGCTCAAGTGTTTACACTTTATCCAGAGGTTTTTCCTGGTCCTTTATCTAAAGGACTTTATGGAAAAGCTTTATCAAATAATTTATGGAAACTTAAAGTTGTAAACATAAGAGATGCAGCTGATGACAAACATAAATCAGTAGATGACACACCTTATGGGGGTGGTTCAGGGATGTTGTTAAAAGCAGATGTTCTTGCAAAGTCTTTAGATGAAAACAAAAATGAGAATGAGAGAATTTTATACTTATCACCAAAAGGAAAAAAATTTGATCAAAATTTAGCAAAAGAGCTAGCTAATGAAAAATCTCTGTCTTTAATTTGTGGTCATTTTGAAGGTGTGGATGAAAGAATACTTTCAACAAGAAATATTGAGGAAATTAGTATTGGAGATTATGTTTTGTCAGGCGGAGAGTCAGCGGCATATGTAGTTATAGATAGTATTTTAAGATTGCTGCCAGGTGTATTAGGAAATGAAAACTCTAAATTAGATGAAACCTTTGAAAATGGTCTTCTAGAGTATCCTCAGTATACAAAACCTCAAATTTGGGAGGAAAAAGCTGTGCCAGACGTACTATTATCAGGTGATCATAATAAAATTAAACACTGGCGTTTATCTCAATCTGAGGCTATAACACGCGTCCGAAGACCAGATTTATGGAAAAAATATAAGAAAAATTAACTTGATAAATACTAACATGAAAACAATTGAAGAAATAAACCAGCATAACGTTAACAAAATTCTTTCAGAGAAAAAAATTCCAGAATTTTATCCTGGAGATGTTGTTAAGGTTGGTGTGAGAATTACTGAGGGTAAAAAAGAAAGAATTCAATATTTTGAGGGAGTATGTATTGCTAAAAAAAGTAGAGACCTAAACTCATCTTTTACAGTTAGAAAAATTTCCTTTGGAGAGGGTGTTGAGAGAACTTTTCCATTATTTGGTACTTTAATTGATTCAATTAAGGTTATTAGATCAGGTAAAGTAAGAAGAGCAAAACTTTACTATCTAAGAGACAGAACTGGTAAATCAGCAAGGATTGCCGAAAAAATTAGAAAAAAAATTGGTATTGATATCGAGGCAAAACCAGAAACAGTTACAGAGGAAAATGTAGCTCCTGTAGTAGAAGCACCAAAAGAAGAAGCTCCTAAAGCAGAAGCAGCACCTAATGAAGAGGCTGCTCCATCAGCAGAGGCTCCTAAAGAAGAACAAAAATCAGAAAGTTCTACAGAAAAAAAATAATTTTTTTTTCAATGTTTACAACATTATACGATAAAATTTGGAACGATCATCTAGTTGATCAACAAGATGATGGCACATCTTTACTTTTTGTAGATAGACATTTAATTCATGAGGTGACAAGCCCCCAAGCTTTTGAAGGATTAAGAAATTCTAATAGAAAAGTTAGACACCCAAATTTAACTTTAGCAGTTGCAGACCATAATGTTCCAACAACTGACAGATCAAAAGGTATTTCAGATGAAGAGTCAAAAATTCAAGTAGATACTTTAGAGGCAAATTGTAAAGAATTTGGTGTTCAGTTATTTGGTATGGATGATAAGAGGCAAGGTATCGTTCATATCATAGGACCTGAACAAGGTTTTACTCAGCCAGGTACAGTTATTGTTTGTGGAGACAGTCATACCGCAACGCATGGAGCATTTGGTGCTTTAGCATTTGGAATAGGAACTTCAGAAGTTGAACATGTTTTAGCAACCCAAACACTAGTTCAAAAGAAAGCTAAAAATTTTAGAATTAATGTTAATGGTGAACTTCCTTTAGGAGTTACTTCTAAAGATGTAATACTTCAAATAATTGGAAAAATAGGTACAGCGGGTGGAACAGGATCTGTTGTGGAATATGCTGGAGATTTAATAAGATCTTTAAGTGTTGAGCAAAGAATGACTATTTGCAATATGACAATTGAAGGTGGTGCAAGAGCAGGATTAATTGCACCAGATGAAAAAATTTTTGAATATTTAAAAGGAAAACCAATGTCTCCAAAAGGTGAATATTGGGATAAAGCTTTGAACTATTGGGAAACTTTAAAAACAGACGCTGATGCTAGTTTTGATAAAGAAATTAGCCTAAATGCAAATGAAATTTTACCCATGATTACATGGGGTACGTCACCACAAGATGTAATAACAATTGATGGAAAAGTTCCAAATCCAAATAATGAGACCGATGAAGATAAAAAAAATTCAATTGAAAGAGCTTTAAGGTATATGGGTCTAAAACCTGACATGGCAGCCACAGATATAAAAATAGATAAAGTATTTATTGGTAGTTGTACTAATGGCAGAATAGAAGATTTGAGAGAAGCAGCAAAAATCTTAAAAGATAAAAAAGTATCATCGCATGTTAATGCTATAGTAGTTCCAGGGTCAGGCTTAGTTAAAGAACAAGCAGAGCAAGAAGGACTAGATAAAATTTTTGTTAGCTCAGGGTTTGAATGGAGAGAACCAGGTTGCTCTATGTGTTTGGCGATGAATGCAGATAAATTAAAGCCAGAAGAAAGATGCGCCTCTACATCAAATAGAAATTTTGAGGGAAGACAAGGTAGAGGTGGTAGAACCCATCTAGTTAGTCCAGGAATGGCTGCAGCAGCTGCAATTTCAGGTAATTTAGATGATGTCAGAAAGTATCAAAATTAAATGCAAAAATTTAATAAATTAAAAAGTATCCCAGCTTATTTACCAATTGTAAATATTGATACAGACATGATAATTCCAAAACAGTTTTTAAAAACTATCAAAAGAACTGGCCTCGGAAAAAACTTGTTTTTTGAAATGCGATATGATGATCAAGGCAAAGAAATAAATGATTTTGTGTTAAACAAAGATCCATTTAATCAATCTAAAATTTTAATTGCTGGAAAAAACTTTGGATGTGGTTCGTCAAGAGAACATGCTCCTTGGGCTTTATTAGATTTTGGAATTACTTGTGTAATAAGTTCAAGTTATGCAGATATTTTTTTTAGTAATTGTTTTAAAAATGGAATTTTGCCTATAATCCTTGAAGAAGAAAAAATAAAAGAGCTATCTGAATACGCAAATAGACAAGAAGAAATTTCTATTGATTTGCAAGAGGAAAAAATAGTTTATGGAAATAATGAGCTAAAATTTGAAGTTGATCCATTCAAGAAAAAATGTTTGTTAGAAGGGCTTGATGATATTGCTTTATCACTAAAAAAATCAGAAAAAATAGAAAAGTTTGAAACAAATTTGAAAAATGAAAAGCCTTGGGTATTTAATGATTAAAGTTAAAAAAAGAAAAATACTTTTACTTCCTGGTGATGGTATTGGTCCAGAGGTAATAACTGAGGTAAAAAAAATCATTAACTGGTTTAATGATAAAAAATCCTTAGATTTTGAAATTGATCAGGAGCTAGTTGGTGGTTGTTCTTATGATAAACATGGCACCCCAATCACTGATGAGGTTTTTTATAAAGCACTAGAAAGTGAAGTAATTATGCTTGGTGCGGTTGGTGGTCCCACATGGGATAACCTAGAATTTTCCAAAAAACCAGAAAGAGCATTATTAAAACTTAGGAAAGAATTAAAGCTTTTTGCAAACTTAAGACCTGCAATTTGTTTTAAACAATTAGTCGATGCTTCAACCCTTAAACCAGAGGTAGTTTCAGGACTAGATATTATGATAGTAAGAGAGTTAACGGGTGGAATATATTTTGGTGAACCTAGAGGAATAAAGCCAATTGAAAATGGTGAAAGAAAAGGAATTAATACTCATACATATACAACTAGTGAAATTACAAGAGTAGCTAGAGTTGCTTTTGATTTAGCAAGAAAAAGATCAAACAAAGTTACATCATGCGAAAAGTCAAATGTAATGGAAGCTGGACAATTGTGGAAAGAAGAAGTTAAAGAACTTCATGAAAAAGAATACAAAGATGTAGAGTTAAGCCATATGTTAGCAGATAACTGCGCAATGCAACTTTTAAGAAACCCAAAGCAATTTGATGTAATTGTAACCGATAATTTATTTGGGGATATGCTGTCTGATCAAGCTTCGATGTTAACTGGATCTTTAGGTCTTTTGCCGTCAGCGTCTTTGGGTGCAAAAAATAAAGATGGTGAGATGAGAGCAATGTATGAGCCAATACATGGATCGGCTCCTGATATAGCTGGACAAGGCATTGCAAATCCAATTGCTTCTATTTTAAGTTTTGCTATGGCTTTAAGGTACTCTTTAGATCTTGATAAAGAAGCAGATGTTTTAGAAAAGGCAGTTCAAGATGTTCTAAATGATGGTTTAAGAACAAAAGATATAATGTCAGAAGGCATGAAAGAAACGTCTACTTCAGCAATGGGTGATGCGATAATTTCAAAATTGCAATAAAACTAGAATTATTTTAAGGTTTATATATGCCAAGTTATACAGCTCCAGTAAAAGACATGATGTTTCTCTTTGAAAAATTAAGAGACAATAAAAATTATAATGAACTTGAAAAATATAATGAAGTTAGTTCAGATCTAGTGAAAGATATTTTAGAAGAAGCAGCCAAGATAAATCAAAATTTAATTTTACCTCTTGCTAAATCGGGAGATGAAAATCCAGCAGTTTTAGAAAATGGTGTTGTCAGAACACCCCCAGGCTACAAAGAGGCGTATCAAAAGTATATTGAGGATGGTTGGACTTCATTGTCTTGTGATCCAAAGTATGGAGGTCAAGGAATGCCAAAAACAGTAAGTGCATTTTTTGATGAAATGCTATCTTCAGCAAGCTTATCATTTAAATTATATAGTGAACTAAGTATTGGTGCTTATAATTGTATCAATCATCATGCTTCTGATGAAATTAAAAATAAGTATTTACCAAAAATTGTAGAAGGTAAGTGGAGTGGTACAATGTGTTTAACAGAACCAGTCTGTGGTACTGACCTTGGCTTGTTAAAAACTAAAGCAATTAAACAATCAGATAATACTTATAAAATCAGCGGTCAAAAAATATTTATAACTTCAGGAGACCATGATTTAACCGAAAATATTATTCACTTAGTTTTGGCAAGATCACCAGACTCTCCATCTGGTACTAAGGGAATTAGTTTATTTTTAGTTCCAAAATATATTGTGAACCAGGATGGTAGTATTGGTCCAAGAAATGGAATTTCAACTGGATCAATTGAGAGCAAGATGGGTATTAAAGGTTCAGCTACTTGTGTTTTAAATTTTGATGATGCAACTGGTTACATGATTGGTAACAAAGATAAAGGTCTTAGTGCAATGTTCACAATGATGAATTTAGAGCGAATAGTTGTAGGCATTCAAGGTTTAGGTATTTCTGAAATTGCTTATCAAAATTCACTTTCTTACGCAAAAGAAAGAAAGCAAGGAAAAACAAATAATTCAAAATCAAATAATGGTGCAGATTTTATAATTGATCATGCAGACATCAGAAGAACTTTACTTAATATGAAATCAATAATTGAGGGTGAAAGAGCATTATGTTTTTGGCTTTCTCAACAAACAGAAGTAAGTCTTTATCATCCAGACGAAAAAATTAAACAAGCTGCTTTAGATTACGTTTCATTAATGACACCTGTGGTTAAATCACTTTTTACAGATTTAGCTATGGAAATTACTAGCGATGCAATGCAGATACATGGAGGATACGGATATACTAAAGACCAAGGTATTGAGCAATTATATCGAGATAATCGTATTACTCCAATTTATGAAGGAACAAATTCCGTACAGGCTGCAGATTTAGTATTTAGAAAATTATCTAACAAAAAAGGTGACGTTATAAATAAGTTTTTAGAAATGATTAAATCTGAATGTGAGAGCAAAAATGAAAAAGTAAAAACATTTTCTAAAGAATTAAACCATTATTTAGGTATTTTATCCAAATTCACGGATTGGATAAATGATAAAAATAAAATTGAAAAGGATGATGTTAGTGCTGCAGCAAATGATTATTTAAAAAGCTTAGGTTATGTTTCAATTGCTTATGCTTGGATTAAAATTTTAGAGGTTAGTTTTAATGATTTTAATACAAATAAAGAATTTTATAGTGATAAAATAAATACAGCTAAATTTTATTTTGATAAGGTATTGCCTCGGGCTGAGTATCATTACAAATCAGCAATCTCAGGAAGCTCAAATATAATGAATTTTAAGTTTAATTAATGAGCCATTACGATACAAATTTAGATAAAAATAAAGCAAATCACGTACCACTCACTCCCTTAACTTTTTTAAAAAGAGCAAAAGAAATTTACCCAAATTATGAGGCTATAATTTATGAAGAAAGAAATTATACCTGGGCTGAAGTTTATAAAAGAGTTGTAAAATTTGCTAGTGCGTTGACAAAAATAGGTATTAAAAAAGGTGACACGGTTTCATTCTTAGCTTTCAATACACCGGAGATTTTTGAAGCACACTACTCTGTACCTATGACTGGTGCAGTTCTTAATACTATAAATATAAGATTAGATGCCAAAACAATTTCTTATATTTTAGATCATAGCGAAGCAAAAGTGTTAGTTGTGGATAGACAACTTCATGGAGAAGTAAAAAAAGCATTAAAAAATCTTAATAAAAAAATAACTATTATTGACATAAACGATAAATATGCTGACCAATCAAAATTGGAAAAAATTGGTGATTTAGAATATGAAAGTTTTTTAAAAACAGGTGATGAAAATTACCAATGGCAAATGCCCGAAGATGAGTGGCAAGCTATATCACTAAGTTATACATCAGGTACTACAGGAAATCCTAAAGGTGTTGTCTATCATCATAGGGGAGCATATTTAATGTCTACAGGAAGCTCAGTTGCTTGGAATATGCCAAATAGATTAAATTTTTTAACAGTTGTTCCAATGTTCCATTGCAATGGCTGGTGTTATCCATGGACTGTGCCGATGCTAAACGGAAGAACAATATGTTTAAGAAATATAGATATTAAAAAAATTTTTGAACTTATTGATAAATATGAAATCACTCATTTTGGTGGTGCTCCAATAGTATTGAATATGATTACTGGAGCGCCAGAAAGTGATAAGAAAAAATTAAAACAAAAAGTTTATGTTTTAACTGCTGGTGCTCCTCCACCAAGTATAATTTTTAAAAAAATGAGAGCTCTTGGATTTGAAGTAATGCATGTATATGGTTTAACAGAAACTTATGGTCATGTAACTCAGTGTGCCTGGAATGATAAATGGAATAATTTTGATGAAGAAAAACAAAACGAGATTAAAGCAAGACAAGGTGTGAAGTACCCTAATACGGAAGGTGTAGTTGTTTTAGACCCTGACACAATGAAAGAGGTTCCTAGAGATGGAAAGACAATCGGTGAAATCATGATTAGAGGAAATGTCGTAATGAAGGGATATTTCAAAGATAAAGAGGCTACCGAAAAAGCCATGAAAGATGGTTGGTTTCACAGTGGTGATTTAGCTGTAATGCATTCTGATGGATATATTAAAATACAAGATAGATCAAAAGATATAATTATTTCTGGAGGAGAAAATATTTCTTCAATTGAAATTGAAAATACCTTATCCAAACACCCATCTGTTTCGATTGCAGCAGTTGTAGCAAAACCAGACGAAAAATGGGGTGAGGTGCCATGTGCATTTATCGAAGCAGTTAAAGACAAACCAGTTAGCGAGAAAGAATTAATTGATTTTTGTAAAGAAACTTTAGCGGGATTTAAAGTTCCCAAGAAAGTTGTCTTCTGTGAGTTGCCAAAAACTTCGACAGGAAAAATACAAAAGTTTGAATTAAGAAAACAAGTTTAGGTAATTTTTGAATTTTCAATTGGAAAATAAAAATATTTATGCTTCTGATGCAGGACAGGGTATTGATAAAAATAAAGAAACAATAGTATTTCTTCATGGAAGTGGTCTTTCGCATATTGTTTGGTCTCTAACTGAACAGTTTTTTTCAAATAATAATTTTAACGTATTATCTATAGATCTACCTGGGCACGGTAATTCATATGGCCCCTGTTTAGATAGTATTGAAAAAATAGCTGATTGGCTAGAACAAGTGTTTGTAAAATTAAATTTAAAACAACTAATTATCGTTGGGCACTCTCAAGGATGTTTAGAGATACTTGAATATGCATCTAAATATAAAAAAAGATTAAAAAAATTAGTTTTTATTGGTGGTTCAAATAGAATGCCAGTTCATCCAGATCTAATCGATTTAGCAAAAAATGGAGATACTGATGCTGTTAAATTGATGATGAAGTGGGGTTATGAAGGTTCAAAAAAATTTATAGGAGGTAATCCAGTGGAAAGAATAATACAGTCACCAAGAGATATTAGAGAAATATTAGCAGTCGATTTAATTGCATGTAATAATTATACCAATGGTTCTGATGCTGCTAGATCAATAGACTGTCCCTCTTTGTTGATATTTGGATCATTAGACAAAATGGTAAATCTAGAGTCAGGTAAAAAGTTTTCTAGTTTCATTAAAAATTCAACAACACATATTATTGAGGGTTGTGGTCATATGATTATGATTGAAAAAGCATTCGAAATGAGAGACAAGATCTTAGAATTTTTAAAAAAATGAAAAGTTTTTCAATTGCAAAATCAAGAAGGCTTAGAGGCACCCCTTATACCTCTAGAATAGAAAAACAAGGGGTTACGGCTTATACAATATATAATCATATGTTGCTTCCCGCAGCGTTTGGTTCAATTGAGGACTCATACCATCACTTAAAACAGTATGTTCAAATTTGGGATGTAGCTGCTGAAAGACAGGTGGAAATTTCTGGTAAAGACTCAGCGAAATTAGTTCAGTTAATGACTTGTAGAGATTTATCTAAATCAAAAGATGGAAGATGTTATTATTGTCCAATAATTGATGATAACGCGGGTCTGATTAATGATCCAGTTGTACTTAGATTGAATGAAAATAAATGGTGGGTTTCTCTTGCTGACTCAGATGTAATATTATTTGCAAAAGGATTAGCTATTGGAAATAAATTTGACGTAAAGATTTTTGAACCTGATGTTGATATAATGGCTATACAAGGTCCAAAGTCATTTGAATTAATGGAAAAAGTTTTTGGAGATAAGATAGTTAATTTAAAATTCTTTGGTTTTGATTATTTCGAATTTGGTGGTGATAAACATTTAATTGCAAGATCTGGTTGGTCTAAACAAGGTGGTTACGAAATTTATGTTGAGCATAATGTTTCTGGATTAAAATTATATGATCATCTTTTTGAAATTGGAAAAGAATTTAATATCAAACCAGGTTGTCCAAATTTAATAGAACGTATTGAAAGTGGATTATTATCGTATGGAAATGATATCGATAATGGAGACAATCCATATGAATGTGGATTTGATAAATACATTAACATAGACAGCGAAGTTAATTTTTTAGGCAAAGAGAAATTAAAAAAAATTAAATCTGAAGGAATTAAAAAAAAATTAATGGGAGTAATGCTTGATATAGATAAAATAAGTATCACAGGATCATTAGACTTAAGTGATCAAGACAATAATATAATTGGAGAATTGAGATCAGCTTGCTATTCACCACATTTTAAAAAAGTAATTGGTATTGCTATGATGAAAAAATCGCATTGGAATATAGACCAGAACTTAAAAGCAACCATAAATGGTGATATTTGTAGTGGTAAAGTTTGCGATTTACCTTTTATTTAGTATAACAACTTTAAAATGAACATAGCTATAGTAGGTGCAACAGGAAATGTTGGAAGGAAAACTCTGGAGGTATTTGATAAAAAAAACTTCAAGTTTGATAATCTATATTTAGTTGCCTCAGAAAAAAGTGCAGGAAAAAAAATCTCTTTTAGAGATAAAGAGTATGTTATTGAAAATTTAGAGACATATGATTTTTCAAAAGCAGATATAACTTTTTTTGCAGCAGGAGGAAAAATTGCTGAAAAATTTGCAGAAAAGGCTGCTAAGCACACAATTGTAATAGATAATTCAAGTTTTTTTAGAATGGATCCTGATGTTCCATTGATCGTTCCACAAGTGAATGCAGCCGAAATTAAAAATATGAAAAAAAATATTATTGCCAATCCGAATTGTTCTACAGCACAACTTGTTATAGCACTTAAACCACTGCATAATTTATTTAAAATTAAAAGAGTTGTAGTTTCAACTTACCAATCTGTTTCAGGTGGTGGTAAAAGTCCAATGGACGAATTAATTGATCAAACTAAACAATATTTAGATGGAAAAAAAATAGAGTCAAAAAATTTTACTAAACAAATCGCTTTTAATGTTATTCCACATATCGACGTTTTTGCTGACGATGGATACACAAAAGAAGAATTAAAAATGACAAATGAAACAAAAAAAATCTTAGATGAGTCAATTGAACTGACAGCTACATGTGTAAGAATTCCCGTTTTAGTATCTCATTCGGAATCTGTAAATATAGAATTTGAAAAACCATATACTTTAGAAAAAGTGAGAGATGTTCTAAGTAAAGCAGATGGATGTGAGGTTATTGATAAAAGAGAAAATGGAGGTTATAGCACACCATTTGAGGCAGCTGGGAGTGATGAGACATATATATCTAGAATTAGAGAAGACAAAACTAAAAAAAATTCATTAAATTTGTGGATTGTATCAGACAACCTATTGAGAGGTGCTGCACTTAATTCTGTTGAAATTGCTGAAACAATTATTAATTCAAAATAAAATATGGAAAACAGACCTTTATCACCACACATACAGATTTATAAATGGCATATTTCTTCATTAGTATCTATTTCACACAGAATTACAGGAATAATTAATTTTTTTGCAATCACATTAATTTGTATTTGGTTTGCATTAATGCTTCTAGGAGAAAGCAATTATCAAATTATTAAATATTTTTTAGAAACTTTTTTAGGTAAATTTATTTTAATTGGAATAACCTGGTCATTTAGTTTTCAAATGTTAAGTGAAGTAAGACACTTGATTATGGATTTAGGTTATGGATTTGAATTACAAACAACAAAAATTACTGGTTTGTTAGTTATTTTTGGTTCGATTGTTTTAACTATCTTAATTTATTTAATAGGCAGAGGATTAATATAATGCTTCCAGTAACAAAAAAATGGTTATTCTTAAAAATTAGTTCCGCAATCTTATTACCTTTAATGCTTTGGTTTATTATAAATTTAGTAAATATCTATGATAAAAGTTATCTTGAAATAGTGAATTTTTTAACAACACAACCATCTAAATTCCTAATTGGATTATTTTTAGTTATTGCTTATTTTTTTTCAGCTTTGACTATAAGTGAGGTTTTTGAAGACTATATTAACGATAAAAAAACCAAAAATGCCGCAAACAAAGTTCTAAATTTTTTTGCTATAACAATTCCAGTAATTACAATAATTGTAATTTTTAACTTAAATACATGAAAACATATAATATTATAGACCATAAGTATGATGTTGTTGTACTTGGTGCAGGTGGATCAGGTTTAAGAGCGGCAGTAGGGCTTAGTGAAGCTGGCTTAAAAACAGCTTGTATCTCAAAAGTATTTCCTACCAGAAGTCATACATCAGCTGCACAAGGTGGAATATCAGCAGCATTAGGAAATATGGGAGAAGATGATTGGAGATGGCACATGTATGATACTGTCAAAGGTGCAGATTGGTTAGGTGATCAAGATAGTATTGAATACCTTTGTAAAGAAGCACCTAAAGCGGTTTTAGAATTGGAGAAATATGGAGTTCCATTTAGTAGAACTGAAGAGGGAAAAATTTATCAAAGACCATTTGGTGGAATGACAAAAAATTATGGAAATGGAATAGTCCAAAGAACTTGTGCAGCAGCTGATAGAACAGGACATGCTATTTTACACACATTATATGGACAAGCGTTAAAGCATAATACAGAATTTTTTATAGAATATTTTGCATTAGATTTGTTGATGAAGAATGGAGAATGCAAAGGTCTAATTGCTTGGAATCTAAATGATGGCACAATTCATAGATTTAGAGCGCATACAGTAATTATTGCTACTGGTGGTTATGGAAAAGTTTATTATTCAGCAACCTCAGCACATACTTGCACTGGCGATGGCAATGCAATGGTTTTAAGAGCTGGATTACCGCTTCAGGATATGGAGTTTGTTCAATTTCACCCAACAGGAATTTATGGCCATGGTACCTTAATAACAGAAGGTGCGCGAGGAGAAGGAGGCTATCTTACAAATTCTAAAGGTGAAAGATTTATGGAAAGGTATGCTCCAAATGCAAAAGATTTAGCATCAAGAGATGTTGTTAGCAGATCTATGTCTATTGAGATTAATGAGGGAAGAGGTGTTGGAAAAGATCAAGATCATGTTCATTTGAATCTAAGTCACTTAGATAAAGATATTATTGAAAGCAGACTTCCTGGAATTACTGATGCAGCAAGATTATTTGCAAATGTAGATGTAACTAAAGAACCAATTCCTGTTGTACCAACAGTTCATTATAATATGGGAGGTATTCCAACAAACTATAAAGCAGAAGTATTAACTGTAAATGGCTCAGAAAAAACTGTTCCAGGTTTAATGGCTATAGGAGAAGCAGCATGTGTCTCTGTTCACGGAGCAAATAGACTTGGTTCTAATTCTTTAATTGATTTAGTAGTATTTGGAAGAGCAGCAGCAAAAAGGGCAGCTGAATTAGTTAAGCCAGGAACACCTCATGAGGAAATTCCTGAGTCAGAAACACAAAAATGTTTAGATAGATTTGATAAACTTAGAAATGCACAAGGAAATAATAGTACTGCAGAACTTAGACTTTCAATGCAAAAAACCATGCAGTCGAAATGTGCAGTTTTTAGAACAGAAAAAAATCTTAAAGAAGGTGTTGATGAGATTAAAAAAACTTATGATGGTATGGACTCAATTTCAGTTAAAGATAGGTCTTTAGTATTTAATACTGATTTAGTTGAAACATTAGAATTTGATAATTTAATAAGACAAGCAGTAACTACTGTTGAGTCTGCATATCATAGAAAAGAGAGCAGAGGTGCTCACGCGAGAGATGACTATCCAAAAAGAGATGACGAAAAGTTTATGCAACATACTCTTGCTTGGTGTGATGGAAAAAATACAAAGATTAGTTACAGAGCAGTACACAAATCAACTTTAACAAATGAAGTTCAATATTTTCCACCACAAGAGCGAGTATATTAATGGTTCAGCTAAGCTTACCTAAAAATTCAGAGGTTAAAAAAGGCAAATATTTTAAAGATAAAACTGGATCTAAAAATTTAAGAAAAGTAAATATTTATAGATGGGATCCATCGACAGAAGAAAATCCTAGAATTGATACATACGAAGTTGATATAGATAATTGTCCATCTAAGGTGCTGGATATTCTAAATAAAATTAAAAACGAAATTGATCCTACATTGGCCTATAGAAGATCTTGTGCTCATGGTGTTTGTGGTTCTTGTGCTATGAATATGGGAGGAAAAAACGGACTTGCTTGTACAACTCCCCATGCAGAGATAGATGGTGACATTGATATTTATCCTCTACCTCATCTAAAAGTTAAAAGAGATTTGATTGGTGATTTAGATGGCTTATATAAACAATATCAATCTATTGAACCTTGGTTAAAAAATAACTCAACAAAACAGACGACAGAAATTTACCAGTCTAAAGAAGATAGAGCAAAACTTGATGGTGCTTACGAATGTATTATGTGTGCCTGCTGTTCTACATCTTGCCCAAGTTATTGGTGGAATGGAGATAAATATTTAGGTCCAGCAGTTCTGCTACAGGCTTATAGATGGATTATTGATAGTAGAGATGAAGAGAGAAAAGCTAGATTAAAAAAAGTTTCAGATGAATTAAAATTGTATAGATGCCATACAATATTAAATTGTACAAATGCATGTCCTAAGGGCTTGAATCCAGCAAAAGCTATAGCTGAAATAAAAAAAATGTTAGCTACAGCTAATGTTTAAATAGACTATTCGATATTTTTGATCTAAAACACCGTATTCATGAAATTAATAGAACACTTTGTAAGCGGTAAAATAATTCCGGGATCTTCAGATAAAAAGGGAAAAGTTTTTAATCCAGCAACTGGCGAACAAGAGTCAGAGGTAAGACTTGCTTCAAAATCTGATCTAGACAGTGCTGTTGAGGTAGCAAAAAAAGCATTTGAAACTTGGTCTTTAAAACCTGCTCTACAAAGAGCTAGAATAATATTTAAATTTAAAGAATTAATTGAAAAAAATTCTGATGAATTAACGAAGTTAATAGTTTCAGAACATGGAAAAGTTTATGAAGATGCAAGAGGCTCTTTAACTAGAGGACTTGAGGTGGTAGAATTTGCTTGTGGAATACCACATTTATTAAAAGGTGAGTTTTCAGAAAATGTTGGAACCAATGTTGACAGTTGGTCAATCAGACAACCATTGGGAGTTGTTGCAGGTATTACACCTTTTAATTTTCCTGCTATGGTACCAATGTGGATGTTTCCAATAGCAATAGCTTGTGGAAACACTTTTATTCTTAAACCATCTGAAAAAGACCCTTCTTGCGCAATAAGATTAGCAGAACTACTTTCTGAGGCGGGTCTTCCAGAAGGAGTATTTAACGTAATAAATGGAGATAAAGAAGCTGTTGATGCAATTTTGGAAAACAAAGATATCAAAGCTGTTAGTTTCGTAGGATCTACTCCTATTGCAAAATATATTTATGAAAATTCAGCTAAAAATGAAAAAAGAGTTCAAGCTTTGGGTGGAGCAAAAAACCATTTAGTTGTTATGCCAGATTGTGACTTAGATGGTGCAGTAAATGGTTTAATGGGTGCCGCTTATGGTTCAGCTGGGGAAAGATGTATGGCTCAATCAGTTGCTGTCGCGGTCGGAGATATCGGTGATGAACTTGTATCAAGATTATCAAAAAAAGCTGAAGCTTTAAAAGTTGGTCCTGGAATGGATAAGGCATCAGAAATGGGACCTTTAGTTACAAAAGAACATTTAGAAAAAGTCACAAGCTACGTTGATTTAGGTGTTAAGGAAGGCGCAAAACTAGTGGTTGATGGAAGAGGTTTAAAACTTCAAGGTTATGAAAATGGTTTCTATATAGGTGGATGCTTGTTTGATCATGTAAATAAAGATATGAGAATTTACAAAGAGGAAATATTTGGTCCAGTCTTATCAGTTGTTCGAGTAAAAACTTTTGAAGAAGCTGCAAAATTAATTAACGACCATGAGTACGGAAATGGAGTTAGTATTTATACAAGAGACGGTGATGCAGGCAGAACTTTTGCAAGTAAAATTCAAGTAGGTATGGTTGGTATTAACGTGCCGATCCCAGTTCCAATGGCATTTCATAGTTTTGGTGGTTGGAAAAGATCATTGTTTGGAGATAGTGGAATGCATGGTATGGAAGGAATAAAATTTTATACCAAACTTAAAACAGTAACATCTAGATGGCCTTCAGGTGTCCGATCAAATGCGGAATTTGTTATGCCAACAATGAAATAAAGGAAATAAATGACAAAAATATCTTTAATTGGTGCAGGCCAAATAGGTGGAACTCTTGCACATTTAATAGGAACAAAAGAATTAGTAAATGAAGTGGTTTTATTTGATGTAGCTAGTGGTATTGCAAAAGGAAAAGCATTAGATATTGCACAATCTTCATCTGTAGATGGTTTCAATGTTAGGTTTTCAGGAACTGATAACTATGAGGATATAAAAGATTCGGATGTAATTATAATTACAGCAGGTGTTCCAAGAAAACCTGGAATGAGCCGAGACGATCTTCTTGGAATTAATTTAAAAATTATTAAACAAGTTGCTGAGGGGGTAAAGAAAAATGCTCCTAACGCCTTTGTGATCTGTATCACCAATCCTTTAGACGTTATGGTTATGGCATTTCAAAAATTTTCAGGTTTGCCATCAAATAAAGTTGTTGGTATGGCAGGTATTTTAGATAGTTCGAGATTTAAATTATTTTTATCATTAGAGCTTAATGTGCCAGTAAGAGAAATTGAGGCAATGGTTATGGGTGGTCATGGTGACACCATGGTTCCTATGCCGAGATTTACAAAAATTTCAGGTAAACCATTGTTGGATCTTGTAAAGGATGGAAAGATTTCTTTAGAAAGAGTTGAGGAAATTAATCAAAGAACAAGAGATGGTGGTGCGGAAATAGTTAAATATTTAGAAAAAGGATCAGCCTTTTATGCACCAGCAGCTTCAGGTGTTCAAATGGCAGAAGCATATTTGAATGATCAGAAAAAATTATTACCCTGCGCTGTACAATTAAATGGAGAATACGGAGTGAAAAATGTTTATGCAGGTGTTCCCGTTGTCATTGGAAAAGATGGTGTAGAAAAAATTGAAGAAATTGATTTAGATGAAAAAGAAAAAAAAGAATTTATGCATTCAATAGATGCTGTAAAAGCTTTATGGGAAGCTGCATCTAAAATAGATCCTGATTTATCTAAATAATAATGAATATTCACGAGCATCAAGCTAAACAAATATTAAAAAAATATGGAGCTGTAGTTCCAGAAGGAGTATTTGCGCTTAATGTTGGTGAACTTATTCAAAAAGCAAAAGCACTCAAAACTGAGAAATATGTGCTTAAAGCACAAATCCATGCTGGAGGTAGAGGAAAAGCTGGTGGTGTAAAAATTTTAAACTCTATCGAGGAACTAACGGTAGCAGCTAAAGAATTATTAGGAAAAACACTAGTTACTCATCAAACTGGCCCTGATGGTAGAGAGGTAAAAAGATTATACGTAGAAGAATCATCAAATATAGATAAAGAATTTTACTTATCGTGTTTGGTTGATAGGGCAAGTTCTAAAATTGCATTTATATCAAGTGACCAAGGAGGGATGGACATTGAAGAAGTTGCAAGCAGTTCACCTGAAAAAATTATAACTACCAAAGTTGATATGAGTGATGAAATTTCCGAGTCAGATTGTGAAAAAATAATTAATATTTTTAATTTAAATGAAGACGCAAAAAAACAAGCAATAACATTAATTAAATCAATATATAAAATGTTTGTGAATACTGATGCAAACATGGTTGAAGTAAATCCATTAATTTTGACAAAAGAGGAAAAAATTGTTTGTTTAGATGCAAAAGTTAATTTCGACTCTAACGCTTTATTCAGGCATCCAGAAATTGTTGAATTAAGAGATTTAAATGAGGAAGATCCTACCGAGATAGAAGCTAGCAAGCATGATCTTGCATATATCAAGCTAGATGGAAGTATTGGCTGTATGGTAAATGGAGCAGGATTAGCGATGGCAACAATGGATATAATTAAATTGTATGGTAAAGAGCCAGCAAATTTTTTAGATGTAGGCGGTGGCGCATCCAAAGAAAAAGTATCTGCTGCATTAAAGATAATTCTCTCAGATAAAAATGTTAAAGGTATTTTAATTAATATTTTTGGAGGAATAATGAGATGTGATGTCCTTGCCCAAGGAGTAGTTGATGCAGCTAAAGAAATTAATATTAGTGTACCTTTAGTTGTAAGATTAGCAGGTACAAATTTTAAGGAAGGAAAAGAAATTCTTGATAATTCTGGATTAAAATTAATTTCTGCAGAAAATTTAGATGATGCTGCTAAGAAAATTGTTGAGGCGATAAATTAAAATGTCGGTTTTGGTAAATAAAAATACTAAAGTAATTTGTCAGGGATTTACAGGCTCACACGGAACATTTCATTCAGAGCAGGCTATAAAATATGGAACCAATCTTGTTGGTGGAGTTACGCCAAAGAAAGGTGGACAAAAACATTTAGACAGACCAGTTTTTAATAGCGTTTTAGAGGCAAAAAATGAAGTAGGAGCAGACGCAACTATGATTTATGTACCTGCTAAATTTGCAGCAGCAGCAATCATTGAAGCTGTTGATGCATCAGTTGAACTTATTGTTTGTATAACAGAGGGAATTCCAATTCAGGATATGCTTAAGGTCAGACAAAAATTAAGTGGATCCAGTAGCAGATTAATTGGACCTAATTGTCCGGGAATAATCACACCAGATGAATGTAAAATTGGGATTATGCCAGGAAGTATTCACAAAAGAGGAAGTGTTGGAATTGTATCAAGGTCAGGAACATTGACATATGAAGCAGTAGCCCAAACAACTGAAAATGGACTTGGTCAATCAACTTGTATTGGTATTGGTGGTGATCCTATTAATGGAACAAATTTTATAGATTGTTTAGATTTATTTTTAAATGACTCTGAAACAGAATCTATTTTAATGATAGGTGAAATTGGAGGAACTGCCGAAGAAGAAGCGGCTGAATTTATAAAAAATCATAAGATCAAAAAACCAATTATTGGATTTATAGCCGGAATTACTGCTCCTCCAGGAAGGAGAATGGGGCATGCTGGTGCTATTATATCAGGTGGTAAGGGTGGAGCTGAAGATAAAATAAAAAAAATGGAAGAATGTGGTATTACAGTTGCCAAATCACCATCAATTATTGGAAAAACTTTATTTGATAAACTGTCTAATTGAAAAAAAATATTAGAGGGATATATTAAATAAAAAAGATGTCTTCATCAAAAAATCTTGATTTCGAAAAAACTTCATTTTTAAACAAATCTAATAGTGCATTTATAGAAGAAATGTATTTAAAGTTTGTAAATAAAGATGCTGATCTTCCAGAAAGTTGGGTAAATTATTTCGAGGGAATTGGTGAAGAATTAAATGTTATTGCAAAAGAAATTAATGGACCATCATGGGGACCTACTAAAAAAAAGATTGATATTGATGAATTGCAAAAAAAAATAGATGAACAAGATCAAAATGATTTTAATAATATTAAATTAGACAATTCAGAAAAATTTAATTTTCAATTACTTGCTGACTCAAATAAAGATTCTATTAGTGCTGTAGCATTAATTAGAGCATATAGACTAAGAGGACATTTATTAGCAGATCTTGATCCTTTAGAAATGAGAGAGTCAGAATATCTAGATGAGCTTCATCCAGATTTTTACGGTTTTAAAAAAGAAAATTACGATAAGAAAATTTTTCTAAACGGTGTAATCAATCGTAAATATGCAAATATAAGAGAAATACTTAAGTTTATGAAGAAAACCTACTGTGGAAAAATAGGTTATGAGTTCATGCATATTTCAAACCCAGATGAAAGAAAGTGGTTTAGGGACAGGATAGAGCAAGATAAAAATGCACTTCAATTTACAAAAAATGGTAAAGAGGCAATTTTAAATAAATTGGTACAGGCAGAAGGATTTGAAAAATTTTTAGCTGCAAAGTATGTGGGAACAAAAAGATTTGGTTTAGATGGTGGTGAAAGTTTAATACCTGCTCTTGAACAAATAATAAAAATCGGTGGTCAAAATAATATAAAAGAAGTTAAAATAGGTATGTCTCATAGAGGTAGACTTAACGTTTTAGCAAACGTTTTACAAAAATCTTACAAAAAAATTTTTAATGAGTTTGCAGGTGAGTTTAGTACTGACTCTGAAGATAGTGCTGGAGATGTAAAATATCATCTTGGAGCTTCTTCCGATAGAGAATTTGATGGAAATTTAGTACATGTCAGTTTAACAGATAATCCTTCTCATTTAGAAGCTGTTAACCCAGTTGTTTTAGGTCAAACAAGAGCCAAACAATTTTTTCATAAAGACCGTGAAAGAAATAAAGTTATACCTATTCTCATTCATGGGGATGCAGCCTTTGCTGGTCAAGGAGTTGTAGCAGAATGTTTTGCAATGTCTGGACTACCAGGACACAACACTGGTGGAACAATTCATATTATTGTTAATAACCAAATAGGATTTACTACTAGTCCAAGATTTGCGAGGTCTTCACCTTATCCATCTGATGTTGCAAAAATGGTGGAGGCACCGATCCTTCATGTTAATGGCGATGATCCAGAGGCAGTTGTTTATGCAACTAGAATAGCAACAGAATTTCGATTAAAATTTAATAGAGACGTTGTAGTAGATTTAATTTGTTATAGAAGATTTGGACATAATGAGGGAGATGAGCCTTCATTTACTCAACCTTTAATGTATAAAAAAATTAGATCCCATCCCAGTGTTTACAAAATTTATGGAAATAAATTAGTAAAAGAAAAATCTATTACTGAAGAATTATTAAATCAAAATGTTAAATCATTTAAAGATTTACTTGATGAACAATACAAAAGTGCAAAAGATTATAAACCTAAAATAGAATGGTTTGAGGGCTCATGGTCAAGATATAAACCTGAAAGAGGTAAAGATAAAAGGGGTATAACAGGTTTTGACGAAAATAAATTAAAAATAATTTCAGATAAAATAAATGGTATTCCTGAGGAAAAAAATATTCATAAGACTATCTCTAAAATATTTAATGCCAGAAAAGAAAGTATCGAAAAAGGTATTGGAATCGATTGGTCTTCAGCTGAATCTTTAGCTTTTGGATCTTTGCTAGAAGAGGGATATCCAATTAGACTTGTAGGACAAGACTCTGGAAGAGGAACATTCAGTCAACGACATTCTGTTTTAAGAAATCAAATAGATAATTCTAGGTACATTCCTCTTAATAATATTTCTAAAAATCAAAAGCAATTTGAAGTAGTAGATAGTTTTTTATCTGAACTTGCGGTTTTAGGTTTTGAATATGGTTATAGTCTAGTAGAGCCAAACACACTTACTCTTTGGGAAGCGCAATTCGGTGATTTTGCTAATGGTGCACAAGTAGTAATTGATCAATTTATTGCATCTGGTGAGAGAAAATGGAATAGAGCATCCGGTATAGTAATGTTGTTACCTCACGGATATGAAGGACAAGGACCAGAACATTCTTCAGCAAGATTAGAAAGATTTTTACAACTATGCTCAAACGATAATATGCAAGTAATGAACTGCACAACCCCAGCAAATTATTTTCATGCTTTAAGAAGACAAATGCATAGGAGTTTCAGAAAGCCACTAATCATAATGACACCAAAATCATTATTAAGAAATAAGTATTGTGTTTCAAGTTTAGAAGATTTTAACAAAAAAAATACTTTCCATAGAGTATTGTGGGATCATGCTATAGATCCTAAGTCTAAAGGATTTATTAAACTAAAAGAAAGTTCTAAAATAAGAAAAGTAATTCTTTGTTCTGGAAAAGTATATTTTGATTTGTTAGACGCGAGAGAAAAGCTTAAAAGAGATGATGTAGTGATGTATAGAATTGAACAATTGTATCCATTTCCAGCAAAAGCTTTAGTTAAGGAGTTAAAACCGTACTCTAAAAATGCTGAATTCTTTTGGTGTCAAGAAGAACCAAAAAATATGGGTGCTTGGTTTTCAGTTAGAGATTATATCCAATGGACATTAGACACTTTAAAGGCTAATAATAATAAAATTTCTTATATAGGAAGAAGCCCAGACGCAACTCCTGCAACAGGATATGCCAAAAGGCATAATTCTCAACAACAAGAAATAATTAAAAAGGTATTTGATTAATTTTAATGAGTGAAAAAATAGTAGTCCCAGTTCTTGGTGAAAGTATAACAGAAGCGACTGTTGCAAAATGGTTAAAAACCGCAGGTGATACTGTCGAAGTAGATGAGCCAATTGTAGAACTTGAGACAGACAAAGTAAACTTAGAAGTGCCATCTCCAATTTCTGGTGTGTTAACAGAGATAAATTCGCAAGATGGATCAGTCGTTGAAGTAGGAGCATTATTAGGTTCTGTATCAGCAGAAGGTGGAGCGGTTAAATCTGCACCAAAAAACCAAAAAGAAGTCAAGCAAGAGGAAATAGTTCCTGCAGAGAGCAATGTAATAAAATTAGATGCAAATAAAAAAGAACCAAAAATATTTGAAGAAAAAGATATAGAAAAACTCAAAGATAAACCATTGGTTTTAACTGAGGAAATTAAACCAAAAGTTGTTCCAAAAAGAAATGTTAATCCAACCTTGTCTCCAGCAGTGAGAAAAATAGTAACTGAAAATAATATCGATATTAATTCAATTCAAGGTTCAGGAAAAGATGGGAGAGTTTTAAAAGGAGATTTAATAAGTTTGATGGGTGCAAATCCAAAACCATCTGAAAGAAAAATTCAATATGGTGAAGAAGAACGAATTAAGATGACTAGGTTGAGACAAACTATTGCAAAAAGATTAAAGCAAGCTCAAGAGAATGCCGCTCTTTTAACAACATTTAATGAGGTTGATATGAGCAGTGTGATGGAAATGAGGAAAGAAAATCAAGAGGATTTCCAAACTCGTTATGGAATAAAATTAGGATTTATGTCTTTCTTTGTAAAAGCATGTGTGGTTGCTTTAAAAAATTTCCCTGCCGTGAATGCTGAAATAGACGGAGATGAGATTATCTATAAAAACTATTATAATATTAGCTTTGCTGTCGGAACAGATAAGGGTTTGGTTGTTCCAGTTTTGAGAAATGCAGATGAATTATCCTTTGCTGATATTGAAAAAAATATTAAAGAAATTTCAGAAAAAGCGCGAGATGGAAAGTTAACGATTGAAGATCTTCAGGGAGGAACATTTACAATAAGTAATGGAGGCGTGTATGGATCTATGCTTTCAACTCCAATACTAAATTTACCTCAATCTGGAGTGTTGGGCATGCATAATATAGTGGAAAGACCTGTTGTTGTAGACGGTGAAATCAAAATAAGACCAATTATGTATTTAGCATTATCATATGATCACAGAATTATTGATGGAAAAGAATCTGTATCTTTCCTTAAAATGATTAAAGAAAACTTAGAGGACCCTAGAAGGTTGTTTTTAGATATTTAAATGTCAGAAAAATTTCAAGCTGTAGTTATTGGAGGTGGACCGGGTGGTTATGTATGTGCAATCAGACTTGCTCAATTAGGATTAAAAACTGCATGTATAGAATCTAGAGGGTCATTGGGAGGTACTTGTTTAAATGTTGGTTGCATCCCATCAAAAAGCTTACTTAATCTGTCAGAAGAATTTCATAAAGTAAAAAGTTTATCAAACAAAGGTATTGAAGTTGGCGAAGTAAAATTAAATTTAGATAAAATGATGAAAAGCAAAGATAAAGCTGTAACCGTTCTTACAAAAGGTGTTGAATTTCTATTGAAAAAAAACAAAGTTAATTATTTTAAAGGACACGGAAGTTTTAAATCTAAAAATGAAATTTTAATAAAGGATGATAAAAATAAAGAAACCATCATCCAAACAGAAAAAACAGTTATTGCAACAGGATCAGTTCCAGTTTCATTACCAGGAATAGAAATAGATGAGAAAACAATTGTCTCATCAACAGGTGCTTTAAAGTTAGAAAAGGTACCTAAGAAAATGGTCGTAGTAGGAGGAGGCTATATAGGATTGGAGATGGGATCTGTATGGTCAAGACTTGGAGCAGAGGTACAAGTAGTTGAATTTTTAGATCATATTACACCAGGAATGGATAAAGAAATCTCTTCAGAATTTATGAAAATTTTAAAAAAACAGGGAATGAAATTTAATATGCAAAATAAAGTTGAAACAATTAAAAAAAATGCAGCTGGTGCAGTGGTTTCAACAGTTGATAAAGACGGTAATAAAAATAATTTTGAGTGTGATGTTGTTTTGATTTCTGTTGGTAGAAAACCTAATACAGATGGTTTAAATTTAGAGTCTGTAGGAGTAGATCTTGATGAAAGGAATAGAATTAAAACTGATAAAATTTTTAAGACTAACGTTGATAATATTTATGCAATAGGCGATGTAATTGTTGGTCCAATGCTTGCACATAAAGCAGAGGACGAAGGTATAGCAGTTGCAGAAAACATAGTTGGTCAATCTGGACATGTAAATTACGATACAATCCCAGGAGTAGTTTATACAACACCAGAAGTAGCATCAATCGGTAAAACTGAGGAACAATTAAAAGAATTAAATAAAAAATATAAAGTAGGGAAATTTTCGTTTATGGCTAATTCAAGAGCTAAGGCCATAGATGATGCGGAAGGTTTTGTTAAAATTTTAGCTGATGAGCAAACAGATAAAGTACTAGGTGCACATATAATTGGACCTCATGCAGGAGAATTAATTGCAGAGATCGGTGTTGCAATGGAATTTGGCGCAAGTGCAGAAGATATCGCCCGAACTTGTCATGCTCATCCGACGTTTTCTGAAGCAGTTAAAGAAGCTGCTTTATCAGTAGATAAAAGAGCAATACACTCTTAATTTTTTTTCATATTATAAAAATATGAAATATCCGATTCTTGTACCAAATGTTTTTAATCATCCATTTACTTATGAAAGTAGTTTAAAACTTAAAGTTGGTGATTATGTAATGGTACCTTTTGGAAAATCAAAAATTACCGGTGTTGTTTGGGACGAATTTGAAAAAAATAATAATAAAAATTTTAAGATTAAAAATATAATCAAGAAATTAGACGTTACTCCGTTAAAAAAAAATACAATAAATTTTTTAAATTGGTTTTCAGAATATAATCTTATCCCAAAGGGTATGGCTTTAAAGTTAGTACTCTTAACTAGTAATGCGGTAGAGAATAAAGAAACTCAACTTTACCAAATATTTGATAGCAAAATTAAACAAACCTTAATTAAGCTATCTAGTGATCAAAATAAATCTCTAAAAAAAATGAATACTTCAAATAAAAAATTTAGAGTTCATGTTTTACAAGGTACAACTGGATCAGGAAAAACTTTAGTTTATTTTGAAGCGTTAAAACCACTGATAGTAAAGGGTTTTCAAGGATTAATTTTATTACCAGAAATAGGTCTCACCAGTCAGTTTGAACAAAAATTTTTAGAATATTTTGGTTTTAAACCTGCAGTTTGGCATTCTGGAATTTCAAAAAAAAAGAAAGAATTAATTTGGAGTGGTATTTCTAATGGTAAAATAAAAATAATTATTGGTGCAAGGTCTTCATTATTTTTACCATTTAAAAAATTAGGAATGATAATTGTTGATGAGGAACATGATCAATCATTTAAACAAGACGAAGGTATAACCTACAATGCTCGTGATATGGCAATTTCCAGAGCATCTTTCGAAAATATTCCAATCAATTTGATTACTGCTGTTCCGTCCATAGAAACTTTTGAAAATATTAAAAAAGGTAAATACGAGGTTTCTAGATTAAATGAAAGATATCAAAACGCAGCATTACCCAATTATGAAATTATTAATTTAAATAATACAAAACTTGAAAAACAATCATGGTTATCAAATAAAATTATTGAAAAAGTTAATTTACATTTGGAAAAAAAAGATCAAGTTTTGTTTTTTTTAAACAGAAGAGGTTTTTCTCCAAATGCTTTATGTAATAAGTGTTTTACAAATTTTACATGTCCAAATTGTAGTATCAATTTAGTTTATCATAAAAATAAAAATAACCTATTGTGCCATTATTGTGGATATAAATCTGATCTTAAAAGGAACTGTACAAAAGAAGGCAATTGTAAATTTATTTTTAGTGGCCCTGGTGTTGAGAGAATTTCAGAAGAAGTAAAAAGAAAATTTCCAGGTAAAAAAATAGAGATCTTTTCAAGTGACACAATGAATAAAAAAGATTCAAAAGAAAAAATACATAAAATTATTAATAATGAAACACATATTTTAGTTGGAACTCAATTAATTTCAAAAGGTTTTCATTTTCCAAGCTTAAATTGTATTGTAGTCGTAGATATTGATCTTTCATCTCAAGGACATGATTTAAGAAGTGCAGAAAAAAATTTACAGCTTTATCATCAACTTTCAGGACGTGCAGGAAGAACAGGAAAGCCAGCAACTGTATATTTTCAAACTTACGAAAATAATACTAAGATGATTTCAGAAATTACAAGTAAAAATCCAGATATTTTTTTAGAAAGAGAACTGGAGATAAGGAAAAAAAATAAACTACCACCATTTCAAAGATTTATTTCTTTAATCTTAACGGGAGAAAATGAAATTAAATTAGAAAAAGAAGCTATTAATTTTAAAAATTTTATTGAAAACAAAATAGAAGGAAAAATATTAGGGCCAGTGAATGCTCCATTGTTTAGATTAAAGAGAAAATTTAGAATTAGATTTTTAATTAGAGGTTTAAAATCTATGAAACTTCAAAGTTCTCTTGCAAAAATTATTCCAAAATATAAATTTTCTTCAGGAATAAAACTTTCAGTTGATGTTGACCCAATTAACTTCAATTAACCGCAAAAAAGAGGCCTTTTTTACGAATCCGCTACTTGAAGACATAAGGGTCATATGCTATTTAGGGCGTGATTTTTAAATAATATTCAACATTATAGAGGAACCAAGTTGAGTAAAGACACCGGATTTTCAATAACTTCAGCTGAAAGGTACTCTCTTGCGCTTTTTGAACTTTCAGAGGAAAACAATCTTTTAAGTCAGATCGAAGATCAGTCTTCATCTATACTTAATTTAATAGATCAAAGTGAAGATTTTTCTAATTTGATTAAAGATCCAACTACAAGCCAAGAAGATTTACTAAAAGTAATCAATACAATCTCTGAAAATAATAAATTTGAGTCTTTATTTAAAAATTTTTTAAGTTTCTTAATTCAAAAAAGACGTTTCTTTTTTATTGAGCGTATACTTAAAAGCTTTATTGAAATTTGTTCAAGAAAAAGAGGTGAACTTAAAGCAGAATTAAAATCAGCAAAAGAATTATCTAATGAAGAAATTGCAAAAATTACAGTAGAGTTAACAAAAAATTTTAGCTCAAAAATAAAATTAAACTATAAATATGACGAAAGTTTAATAGGAGGTTTGGTAGTACAAGTAGGAAGTACTATGGTCGATACCTCAATTAAAAATAAATTGCAACAAATCGAAAATAGAATGATAGAGGCATAAATGGAAATAAATCCTTCAGAAGTTACAAAAATATTAAAAGAACAAATTAAAAATTTTGGCGATAAAGCAGAAGTCACAGAAGTTGGTCAAGTTTTATCAGTTGGAGACGGTATTGCTAGGATTTATGGTTTGGATAATGTTCAAGCTGGGGAGATGGTAGAGTTTGCAGATGGTTCAAAAGGCATGGCTCTAAACTTAGAAAGTGAAAACGTTGGTGTCGTAATTTTTGGTGATGACAGAAATGTTAAAGAAGGAGATGTAGTAAAAAGAACTGGTAATATTGTTGATACTCCAGTTGGAAAAGAATTATTAGGAAGAGTAGTGGATGGTTTAGGAAATCCTATCGATGGAAAAGGACCATTAGATAAAGGAATTAAAAAAAGCAGGGTTGAAGTAAAAGCTCCTGGTATTATTCCACGACAATCAGTAAGTGAACCAATGCAAACTGGTCTTAAATCAATTGATAGTCTAGTTCCGATTGGAAGAGGACAAAGGGAATTAATTATTGGTGATAGACAAACTGGTAAAACAGCAGTTGC
This sequence comes from uncultured Pelagibacteraceae bacterium, assembly GCA_902581605.1. Classification (GTDB taxonomy): domain Bacteria; phylum Pseudomonadota; class Alphaproteobacteria; order Pelagibacterales; family Pelagibacteraceae; genus Pelagibacter. Next base: position 125,270 of record CACHPE010000002.1, read on the forward strand.
AGTAGATGCAATTATTAATCAAAAAAAAATCAATGAGTCTGGTGATGAAAAACAAAAACTGTATTGTATATACGTTGCAGTTGGACAAAAAAGATCAACAGTAAGACAAATTCAAAAAACATTAGAAGAAGCTGGAGCTATGGAGTACACAACAATCGTCGCTGCTACTGCATCTGACTCTGCTCCTTTACAATTCTTAGCACCATATACAGGTTGTGCTATGGGTGAGTATTTTAGAGATAATGGAATGCATGCGTTAATAATTTATGATGATTTGTCTAAACAAGCAGTTGCTTATAGACAAATGTCATTGCTATTAAGAAGACCGCCAGGACGTGAGGCTTATCCTGGAGATGTATTTTATCTTCATAGTAGATTACTTGAAAGAGCAGCTAAATTAAGTGATGAACATGGTGGTGGATCACTGACTGCACTACCAATTATTGAAACACAAGGTGGAGACGTATCTGCGTTCATTCCAACTAACGTTATTTCAATTACAGACGGACAAATTTTCCTTGAAACAGAGTTATTTAACCAAGGTATAAGACCTGCAATTAACGTAGGTTTGTCAGTATCGAGGGTTGGTTCATCAGCTCAAACAAAAGCGATGAAAAAAGTTTCTGGCTCAATGAAATTAGAGCTAGCACAATATAGAGAAATGGCAGCTTTTGCTCAATTTGGATCTGATTTAGATGCATCTACCCAGCAACTTTTAAATAGAGGTTCTAAGTTAACTGAACTTTTAAAACAAAAACAATATTCACCCATGACTGTTGCCGAACAAGTTATTTCAGTATTCTGTGGAGTAAAAGGTTATCTGGATGATATTGATTTAAAAGACGTTGCTGAATTTGAGAGCAAGATTATTGAAAAATGTAAATCAGATAAGCCTGAAATTATCGAGTCAATTTTAAGTTCAGGAAAACTTGAGGAAGATAAAGAAAAATTACTTGTTGAGGTAATCACTCAATTTAAAGGAAATTTTAAATCTTAATAATTTATGGCAAGTTTAGACGACCTAAAAAAAAGAATAGCTAGTGTAAAGTCTACACAGAAAATTACTAAAGCTATGAAAATGGTTGCAGCAGCTAAATTAAGAAGAGCTCAAGAAAGCGCTGAGAAGGGAAGACCTTATTCTGAAAAAATGAATAATGTTATTTTAAATTTATCAAATGGTATATCTGATAAAGAAAATGCACCAAAGTTATTGTCAGGGACTGGTCAAGAAAAAACCCACCTTTGTGTGGTGATGACTTCTGATAGAGGTTTATGTGGCGGATTTAATTCTAATATTATTAAAAAAGCTAAAAGTTATTTTGTAAAAATTTTAGATGAAGGTAAAGAACTTAAAATTATTACAGTAGGCTCAAAAGGAAACGACCAATTAAAAAGAGTTTATGGTGATAAAATAATTGAAAATATTTCTTTCAAAGAGTCTAAAAATGCAAATTATTTTGATGCTGACAAAGTTGGGAAAATGGCAATTGAAAAATTTGAGGCAGGTGAATTTGATGTTTGTACAATTTTTTATAACCAATTTAAAAATGTAATTACTCAAATTCCTCAAGCACAGCAAATTATCCCTTTAAATAATGAGGGAGAAGAAAATAGTTCAGAAGAAAGTTACGAATTTGAACCAGATGAAGATGAAATTTTAAGCAATTTATTGCCAAAGAATATTTCTACGCAAATATTTAAAGCAATGTTAGAGAATTCAGCTAGCGAACAAGGGTCTAGAATGAGTGCAATGGATAATGCAACCCGAAACGCAGGTGAAATGGTTGACAAACTTACTATCGAATATAATAGAAGTCGTCAGGCAGCAATTACAAAAGAACTAATAGAAATCATATCAGGAGCAGAAAGTTTATAATTATGAGCAAAGGAATAATCACACAAGTTATTGGAGCAGTAGTAGACGTAAAATTTGATGGTGAACTACCAGAAATTTTAACAGCATTGGAATGTAAAAATGGTGATAACAGACTAGTTTTAGAGGTAGCACAACACTTAGGTGAAACCACTGTTAGAACAATTGCTATGGATGCTACTGAAGGACTAAAAAGAGGTGATGAAGTTACCAACACAAATGCTCCTATTCAAGTTCCGGTTGGGCCAGAAACTCTTGGAAGAATTATAAATGTAATTGGGGAACCAATTGACGAAAGAGGTGAAGTTAAAACCAAAGAAAGTTGGCCAATTCATAGAGCTGCACCTGAATTTAATGACCAATCAACAGAAACTGAAATCCTTGTAACAGGTATTAAAGTTATTGATTTGCTTGCACCGTATGCAAAAGGTGGAAAGATCGGATTATTTGGTGGAGCAGGAGTAGGAAAAACAGTTTTAATTATGGAATTAATTAATAACGTTGCAAAAGCTCATGGTGGTTTTTCAGTTTTCGCGGGAGTTGGAGAGAGAACTAGAGAAGGAAATGACCTTTATCATGAAATGATTGAGTCTGGAGTAATTAAAAAAGAGGGAGCCGGTTCAAAAGCGGCTCTAGTTTATGGACAGATGAATGAACCTCCTGGAGCAAGAGCAAGAGTTGCACTTACAGGGTTGACTGTAGCTGAATACTTTAGAGATCAGGAAGGTCAAGACGTACTTTTCTTTGTAGATAACATTTTTAGATTTACTCAGGCAGGATCAGAGGTTTCAGCTTTGTTAGGAAGAATTCCATCTGCTGTTGGATATCAACCGACATTAGCTACTGACATGGGTAACCTACAAGAAAGAATTACGACTACAAACAAAGGGTCAATCACATCTGTACAAGCAATTTATGTACCTGCTGATGATTTAACAGACCCCGCTCCAGCAACATCGTTTGCTCACTTGGATGCAACGACTGTACTTTCAAGACAAATTGCAGAAATTGGTATTTATCCTGCTGTAGATCCACTTGATTCTACATCAAGAATTTTAGATCCAAGAATTGTTGGAGATGAACATTATAGAGTAGCAAGAGATGTTCAACGAATTCTACAATCATATAAATCACTACAAGATATTATAGCTATTCTTGGTATGGATGAGTTATCAGAAGAAGATAAATTAGTTGTAGCAAGAGCAAGAAAAATCCAGAGATTTTTATCTCAACCATTCTTTGTTGCAGAAGTGTTCACTGGTTCTCCAGGAAAACTTGTTGATCTTGACTCAACTATCAAAGGTTTTGATGCAATCTGTAAAGGTGAGTATGACCACTTACCTGAAGCTGCTTTTTATATGGTTGGAACAATTGAAGAAGCTATAGAAAAAGCTAAGAAAATGGAACAAGAAGCTGCTGCTTAATGAGCGAAGAGTTTAAAGTTGAAATAGTAAATCCTGAAAAATCTTTTTTAGTAAAAGACGATGTTTCAGAAGTTGTAGTCCCTGCTTTTGAAGGAGAGATGGGAATATTGAAGGATCATATTTCTATTATTTCCTTTTTAAAACCTGGAATAATTAAGATTTTATCAAAATCAGGTGATGAAAATTACTATGTTGAAGATGGGATTGTTGAGTTTAAAAATAACAATCTATCTATTTTAACAAGTACAATTTTTAATCTTGCTGATATGGATAAATCAAAGCAACAAGATTTACTTAAACAGGCAGAAGAAGAGGCTAATAAAACCGATATTAACGATCAATCCAAATATTTAGCAGATCAAAAAGTTGAAGTTTTAAAAACTCTAAATTAATTTTTTTACTTTTTCTTTAAGTTTTTTGTAAACATGATGTTTAAAATCAACAACAACATCAGTGATTAAATCTAAATCAATCCACTTCCAATCTAAAAATTCTGGATTAGGTGTATTAATATTTATTTCATTATCATTTCCAATAAATCGCATTAAAAACCATTTTTGCTTCTGACCTTTGTACTTACCTTTCCAAATAATACCTAGTAATCTATCAGGTAAATCATAGGTTAATGTACCATCTAATTCTTTTATAAGTTCTACGCTTTTGATACTTGTTTCTTCCTCTAGTTCTCTAAATGCAGCTTTTAAATTATCCTCACCCTCATCAACACCACCCTGAGGCATTTGCCAAAAATTTTTAGGATTATCTATTCTTTTTGCTACGAATACTTTATTTTCTTTATTCAATAACACAATTCCGACCCCACTTCTCAGTGGTAAATCTTTGAAATTTTTATTCATATTATCCGTTAAGTAACTTAATAGCGTAGTTTAATTGATTATCAGTATCAGTTTTTATTCTAAAATCATCACCTTCTTCATTTACTTCAATATCTGGTCTAACACCTACTTCAGAAATAGATTTTCCAGAAGGAAGATAATATTTTGCGACTGTTAATCTGATAGCACCACGATTTTTTAAAGGAATAATTGATTGAACAGAACCTTTACCAAAGCTATTTTCACCAACGATGATTGCTCTTTTGTGATCCTTTAAAGCTCCAGCAACAATTTCAGATGCAGATGCTGAACCATAGTTAATTAAAACCAATAGTGTCTTTCCATCAGTAATATCTCCTTTTTTTGCAAACCATTTTCTATTTTCAGATTTTTTTCTGCTTTTTGTTGAAACTATCTCTCCATTTTCCAGAAAAAAATCTGATATCTTTATTGCTTGAGATAAGAGACCTCCAGGATTATTTCTTAAATCTAAAATAAATGAATTTAAATTTTTATCTTTTTTAAGTTTTTTAATTTGTTTTTCTATTTGATCACTACTGTTATCGTTAAATGAAGTAAGCCTGATGTATCCAATATTTTCATCTAAAATTTCAGATTTTACAGATTGAACCTGAATAACTTCTCTTATGATATTAAATGTTAGCGCTTTTCTTTCACCTCTTCGTCTTACTGTTAGCTCTATTCCAGAACCTACAGGTCCTCTCATTAAATCAACAGCTTCACTTAATGATTTTCCTTGAACCTGGACATCATTTATTTTAACTATGTAATCACCAGCTTTTAATCCAGCCCTTGATGCAGGTGTATCATCTATTGGTGAAATTACTTTTACCACACCAGCCTCCATACTAACTTCAATTCCTAGTCCACCAAATTCACCACTGGTTTCTGTTTGCATTTCATCAAAAATTTTAGGAGACATGTAGGATGAATAAGGATCTAAGGACTGTAAAAGTCCATTGATAGCAGAGTCCATACTCTCAGATTGATTGAACTCATCAACATATTCTTTATTAATTTTTTCTAGAACCTCACCGAAGAGATCAATTTTTTTATAAATATCAATTTCAGCTGAAATAACTGTTTTATTTAAATAAAAAACGGAAAAAAAAATTAATAATAAAAATTTAATTTTTTTCATATCATCACTTTTTCTTTTGGAATTAGTTCTGACCAAATTTTTTCTAATTCATAAAATTTTCTTTTTTCTGGATGAAAAATATGAACAATCAAATCAATCCCATCAACAAGTTTCCATTCTCCACTTTCTTTACCCTCAATTCTTGAGTCTTTTATACCGTTATTTTTAAGTTTTTCTAAAACTTGTTCTGATAAAGATTGAATATGTCTAGATGATGTTCCACTTGCTATGATCATGTAATCAGCCATAGAACTTTTATCTTTAAGATCAATAGTTACAATGTCTTGAGCTTTATTTAGATCTAGTGTGTTGATTACAATTTCTTTTAAGTCTGAAATTTTGTCCATTAATTGAATTTAGATTATCAAATTTTTCTTAATTGAGAAGATGAAATGTTGACTTTATTAAACTCAATAAACTCTAGATTGGTCTTACTAAGTTGCTTAAATGTCTTTGATTTTAAAGAATTTTTTTTATACCCATGTCTATCAAAAACTAGGATGTTACATTTTTGTGAAATTAATTTAGATTTATGCCATTTATGAAAATCAACAAGGTTGTCGGCACCCATTAAAAAATAAACTTCAATGCTTTTATCTTTTTTTAAATGATTGATTAAATCAATAGTTTTATTTGATTTAATAATTTTTTCATAAAATTTAACCTTAATAAATGAATTTGTACTAATAATTTTTTTACAATATTTAATTCTGTTAGCAACAGATGTCTTGCTCTCTATTTTAAATGGATTTTTTTTTGTAATTGCCCAAATAACTTTTTTGAGTTTGAATCTTTTTTTTGCTTCCTTAGAAATTGCCAAATGTCCTTTATGAGCAGGATCAAACGATCCACCTAATACACCAATTTTTACTTTTGTCTTATTCAATTTAATTTCTTATTTTACCATTACTAGTGATTTCATATTTATATGAAATCAATTGATTTAAACCTACAGGACCTCTTGGTGGTAGCGTATTAGTAGAAATTCCAACTTCTCCACCAAATCCAAATTCACCGCCATCAGCAAATTGAGTTGAGGTATTATGCATTGCAATTGAGCTCTTAACATTTTTTAAGAAATATTTTGCTGTCTTTTTATTTTTTGTAATGATGGAGTCAGTGTGCATGGTTCCGTATTTGTTAATATGCTTAATTGCCTCTTCAGAATTTTTAACAACTTTAACCGATACAATTGATGCCAAATATTCAGTTGACCAATCTTTTTCTTTTGCAGGATATACCTGACCATTGTAATAACTTTTCAAAATCTTATCGCCAATTATTTTACAACCACTATTTTCAAGTTCCTGCAAAATAGGATTACTAAATTTTTTGACTATATTTTTATGAACAAGAATAGTTTCAGTCGCACCACAAATACTTGTATTCCTTAATTTAGCATTATAGACAATTTCTTTAGCCATTTTTAATTCTGCATCTTTATCTATATAAGTATGACAAATCCCCTCTAGGTGACCAATTATAGGTACTTTGGATAATTCTAAAACTTTTTTGACTAAATTTTTTCCACCACGAGGTATGATGACATCGATATATTTTTTCATTTTAGAAAGCATAATATCCACAAGCCTTCTTTGTTTTGAGTCGATAAATTGAATAAAATTTTCATTAACTTTATTTTTTTTAAGTGCTTTTCTAAACAGCTTAGCTAAAGCTTTATTTGAATTTATGGCTTCAGAGCCTCCTTTCAAAATCACTACATTTCCAGATTTAAAACAAAGACTAGCAACATCTGAAGTTACATTTGGTCTACTTTCATAAATAACTCCAATAACTCCAATTGGTATCGAAACTCTTTTAATATTCAAACCATTCGGTCTTTTCCATTTTTCTAAAGTGCTATCTATAGGATCCCTTAATTTAGCTATTTTTAAAATAGAATTTATAATTACATCTAATTTATTTTCATTTAAATGAAGTCTTTTGATTAGGTTTTCTTTTAAACCTTTTTTTTTTGCGTAATTAATATCTTTTGAATTTTGATTAATAATAAATTTTTTTTCATTCTTAATTAATTTCGCGTAATCATTTAAGACTTTATTTTTTACTTCAGTTGTAACTTTATACTCACTAGCTTTTCGAGCTTTTATTCCAATTAAATTCATATATTTAATCATTTAAATTTCCACCATATCATCTTTATGAATAACTTCTGATTTTGCAACATAGCCTAATAATTTTTCAATTTCATTAGAGTGATGACCCATAATTTTAGTCACCTCATCAGAAGTAAAGGAACTTAACCCTCTAGCACATTCGTTATTTTTTTTATCCAATACTTTAATATGATCACCTTTGTTAAATCTTCCCGAAACTTTTTTAATTCCTGCTGCTAACAAACTTTTTCCAGATTTTAATGCTTTTTTAGCACCATCATCAATTATTAAAGCTCCTTTAGGTGCTACAGAACTTATTATCCATTTTTTTCTAGCATCTAACTTTGAAATTTTTGGACTAAACCAGGTACAGTTATTTTTTTCAATTATTTTTGAGATAGGATTTGAATATAGTCCATTTGCAATAACCATACTAGTACCAGCAAGCTGACATATTTTTGCTGCTTCAATTTTTGTATGCATACCACCACTTCCATATTCATTTACGCCTTTAATATAAATTTTTTTTAGATCTTTTTTTAGGTTATCAATTTTTTTTATAAGTTTAGCATCCTTAAAAATTTTAGGGTTTTTTGTATACAAACCATCAACGTCAGATAATAAAATTAAGGTATCTGCATTTGTAATTTGCGCAACCCTAGATGCCAATCTATCATTATCTCCATATTTTATTTCACTCGTTGCAATAGTGTCATTTTCATTTACTACAGGAATAAAACCAAGTTCAAAAAGATTATCAAAAGTTCGTTTTGCATTGAGAGATCTTCTTCTTTCCTCAGTATCTTCTAATGTAAGCAAAATCTGAGAAATATTTAATTTATACTTTGAGAAAGTTTGTGAAAATAAATTCATCAACTCTATTTGACCAATAGAAGCAATAGCTTGACTCTTATCTAATTTGATATTTTTTTTGTTATAATTCATTTTCTTGCAACCCAAAGCAATAGCACCAGAGCTAACAATAACTACTTTTTGATTGTTATTTCTTAATTTTTTAATATCTTTTGCAAAACTAGATAACCATTGTTTCCTAATTTTTTTATTTTGATCAACCAGGAGAGATGATCCAATTTTGATAACAATTATTTTAGAGTTTTTAAGATACATAAGACAAAAGCTTTGCTTTAATTTTTGATACAGACTCTTTTTCCAGAGTTGTCATTGTCATAATCTCACAATTTTTACCCTTTGAAAAATGATCTATAACTTCATTTACTGTTTCTTCATCAATCAAATCGACTTTATTAAGCACAATTAGTTCTTTTTTTTCTAATAACTTTGCACTGTAGCTTTTTAATTCATTTTTCACTTGATTATAAGACTCATTCAGATCTAAGTTGGTGACATCAATTAAGTGTAGTAAAGACTTACATCTCTCTATATGTTTTAAAAATTGTATCCCTAACCCTATACCTTCGTGAGCACCTTCAACTAATCCTGGAATATCTGCAATGGTAATTTCTTTATCATCGTAAGAAGCCACGCCAAGGTTTGGATTAATAGTTGTAAATTTGTAATTTGCAATTTTTGGACTTGCGTTTGTTAATGCTGCTAACAAACTTGATTTTCCTGCATTTGGCAATCCAATAATACCGATATCAGCAATTGTTTTTAATTGAAGCCATATTGTAAATTCTTCTCCGATAGTGCCTTTAGTAAATTTTCTTGGAGCTCTATTTGTAGAACTTTTAAATCTTGTGTTTCCCAAACCTCCTTTTCCACCAGCAGCTGCAACATATTCTTCACCTTTTTTATTAAAATCAAAAAGAAGAGTTTTGTTATCTTCTTCAAATACCTGTGTACCTAGAGGGACTTTTAAAATTAAATCTTCACCACCTTTTCCCGTTCGGTTTTGACCAGAACCATTTTCTCCACGTTCGGCTTTGTGGTGTTGTTGATATCGATAATCAATAAGAGTATTTAAATTTTCCTCTGACTTCAAAATAATTGATCCACCTTTTCCACCGTCCCCACCATCTGGTCCGCCAAACTCAACATATTTCTCTCTTCTAAAACTAGGAGATCCGTCTCCACCGTTTCCAGCTTTAATATAAATTTTAACTTGATCGAGAAATTTCATAATACAACATCTATTTTAATTGGTTGTACTATTAATTGGGCTTTACAGAAACGAAAGTTCTATCTGATTTAGATTTTTTGAAAACAACTTTCCCTTTAACAACTGAAAATATTGAATGATCTTTACCCATACCAACATTTTCACCAGGAAATATCTTAGTTCCTCTTTGTCTAACAATTATGTTTCCAGGAATTACTGTTTCACCACCATACTTTTTTACACCAAGTCTTCTACCTGCACTATCTCGTCCGTTTCGTGATGATCCACCTGCTTTTTTTGTTGCCATAATTTACCTAATAACTATTTGCTTACTGCTTCCTTAACTTCTTCATTTTTTGAAGTTTTAGAAATTTTTCCAGCCTCTGATAACACTTTACCATCTTTTGAAAAAATTTTGTTAATTCTTATCATAGAATATTGTTGTCTATGCCCATTTTTTCTTCTTGAATTTTGTCTTCTTCTTTTTTTAAAAATTAAAATAGTTCTATTTTTGTTATTTTTAATTAAATCAGCCTCTACTTTTGCGCCCTCAACATTTGGAGTTCCAATTTCAATTGATTTATCATCACCATATGCCAAGATTTCATTAAACTCTATTTTAGTCTCAGGTTTAGAGTCTGGTAGTTTTTCAATCTTTAGAATTTCTCCAGATTTTACTTTGTACTGTTTTCCACCTGTTTTTATTACTGCGTATGACATATTATGATTTAATTTAAAGCTACCGCAATATAGTTGTAGCCAGCCTTTAGTCAAGCCGAATTAATTAGAAATTATCCTTAAAATCTCTTAATTTTGAAAAGGTTTTAACATCTTTTGCTCTTAAAAATATATTACACTCCAATTCCTCTTTTAAAGTTGAGGGTATCGTAGGAATTCCATTCTCTCTTAGTTTTTCTATTTTTTCTATTTTTTTTTGTAAATCTTTATTTTCGGAATCATATTTTTTGCAAAATTTTGCATTGTTAAGAGTATATTCATGACCACAATAAATTTTTGTATCTTCTGGTAATAATTTAATTTTGTTTAAAGATTCAAACATTTCCTCATAAGAACCTTCGAATATTCTTCCACAACCAAGTGAGAAAAGTGTATCTCCGGTAAAAACTATTTTTTCTTTAAAAAAATTAAAACAAATATGGCCTGAAGTATGTCCAGGTATATGCATAATTTTAGCTTCAAAGTTTTCTGCTTTCCATATTTGATTATCTTCTAACAATATTTCTATCTCCGGTATTCTTTTCGAGTCTCCTTTAAAACCCACAACAACTGATCCATATTTTTTTTTTAATTCTTGATTTCCTCCAATATGATCATAGTGATGATGAGTATTAAGAATGTATTTTAATTTTATATTTTTATTCTTTAGGAAATTTATTATTGGCTCAGCCTCACTGGGATCTACAATACACGCAGAATTATTACTTTCGTCTATTATTAAATAGCTATAGTTGTCTTGAAGACAAGGTATAATTTCAATACGCATTTTATTTTTCTATCAAAAATATACCAAGATCTGCAAACAAATTTTTAACGCCTAAATTACTCTGATTTATTGTTGATTTATTAAGATTGTTTAAAGCGAGTGACTTAAAAATCTTTATATCTTTTGATTTTACAAAATGAAAAAAATCTTTAATTGTGCACATGTGTAAATTTGGAGTGTTATACCATTCATCTGGTAATGTTTTTGTAATTGGCATTGTACCTTTAAATAATAAATGAAATCTTACTTTCCAGTATCCAAAATTAGGGATCGTAACTATTGCCTTTTTTCCAACTCTTAAAAGTTCATCTAAAACTAATTCAGGATTAAGAAAAGCTTGAAGTGTTTGACTTAAAACAACATAATCAAATGATTTGTCTGGAAATTGCTTTAAATCTTTTTCAGCATTTCCTTCAATTACAGTTAAACCTTTAGCAATACATTCTTGCACTTTTTCTTTTGAAATCTCTAATCCTCTTATATTTATGTTTTTATTTTCCTTTAAAAATTTCATTAAAGTTCCATCAGCACAACCTACATCTAAGACTTTCTTATCTTTTTCAATTAAATTTGCTATTACCTGAAATTCATTTTTCATAATTAATTTTCTTCGTAAGATTTATCTAAAAAGTTTTTAAGTGCACTCAAGAAATCAGGAACGTCTAGTAAAAAAGAGTCGTGACCTTTATCTGATTCAATTTCTACAAATCCAACATCAGCTCCTATTGAGTTTAAAGCAATCACAATATCTTTGTTTTCTTGCGTTGGATAAAGCCAATCTGAAGTAAAAGAAATTATAAAAAATTTCGCGTTTGTATTTATAAATGCTTCTGAAAGATTACCATTGAACTGCTTAGCTAAATCAAAATAATCCATAGCTCTAGTAATATAAAGATAACTATTTGCATCAAATCTATCTACGAAAACTGAGCCCTGATATCTTAAATAACTTTCTATTTGAAAATCAGCGTCAAATCCAAATTTAAGATCTTCTCTTTCTTGTAACTTTCTTCCAAATTTTTCCTGCAAACCTTTTTTAGATAAATAAGTAATATGAGCTGCCATTCTAGCTACTGCCAATCCTTTTCCAGGATTAGTATCGTTTGATGAATAATTCCCATCTTTCCAGTTACTATCAGCTGTAATAGCTTGTCTACCTAGTTCGT
>CACHPE010000003.1 GCA_902581605.1 uncultured Pelagibacteraceae bacterium
GGGGTAGACCTTTAAAATCAATTCTAGCTGTATTTGATAAAAAAAAGTTAAATTTTAATTTTCATCACCTAACATCTTCTAACTCAACTTTTATTGATAAAGAATTTGAGGAAAATAAAAAATCTTTCTTAGAATTTAAAAATTATAAAAGTTTTTTTAAAAAAATTGACATTATCGTTGATCACAATGAAAGAAAAAAATTAATAGAAAAAAAATTTAATAATATAACAAAAAATAAAAATATTAAGATCCAACATAATCCTAGATTACTTAATGAAGTTGTAGATTTAACAGATCAACCAAATATCCTTCTTTGTGAATTTGATAAAAAATTTTTAAATATTCCAAAAGAAATATTAATTATTACCATGCAATACCACCAAAAATATTTTCCTATATTTGATAATAAAGAAAATATTACCAATGAGTTTTTAGTGGTTGCAAACAAAAAAGACAAAAAGGGATTAATTAAATTAGGAAATGAAAGAGTAGTTGAAGCAAGATTAAGTGATGCAGAATTTTTTTGGAAAAAAGATAAATCTCAAAATATGGTCAAAAAAGTTACTGAATTAAAATCAATGAATTATTTTAAAGGATTAGGAAGTTATTTCGATAAAGCCCAAAGAATGAGAAAATTGGGTGGAATGATATCTGATGAACTTTTAATCAGTAAAGAAAAAGTTGAATTGTCAGCATCAATTTGTAAAGTTGATTTATTATCAGAGCTAGTGGGTGAATTCCCAGAACTACAAGGTGTGATGGGAGGTTATTTTGCTATTGCGCAAGGTTTTGATAAAGATTTAGCTTTGGCCATAAGTGAGCAATATTTACCCTCAGGATCTGGCTCAAGAGTTCCAAAAAAACCATTTAGCGTAGCCCTTTCTTTGGCTGATAAGATAGACACTTTAGTTGGTTTTTTTGGTTTAAATCAAAAGCCAACAAGTTCTAAAGATCCATATGCTCTAAGAAGATTAGCATTAGGAGTAATAAGAATAATAGTTGAAAATAAAAAAGATTTTAAAATAAAAGATTTAATTAATTATTCTTTAAGCCTGTATTTGGATCAAGGTTTTGAAATTAATAATAAATCTTTACAAAATGAGTTATCAGATTTTTTAATGGATAGATTAAAATATTACATGAAGGGAGAAAATATTAGAAATGATATAGTTCAAGCTTCAACCAGTTCTTTTAGCTTAGATCAATCTGTTATTATTTTTAATAAAGCTAAACATTTAAATAAAATTATTAACAAACCAGATGGTTTAGATATTATTGCAAGCTATAAAAGAGCCTCGAACATTTTAGATGGTGAATTAAAAAATAATAAAATAGAATTATCAAATACAACTGAACCTGGTATATTTAAAACTGAGTTAGAAAAAAACCTATTTAAAAAAATCAGTGAATTAAGGAAATATTTTTCAGGCATTAGTAATGATGAAAATTATGTTCAAACATTGGACAATTTAGCTAGTGTTAAAAGAGAGGTTTTTGATTTTTTTGATAATGTAATTGTGAACGAGGATGATCCAGTCGTAAAAAAGAATAGGCTGGAACTAATCCAAATGATGTGTAAAACATTCAATAATTATGTTAATTTTTCTCTAATCGACTCCCATTAATGAAAAAACTTATATTAAACTTTAATTCTAAGGATAGTAAAAAAATTAAAAATCCTAAAAACTTTTTAGGAGGAAAAGGTGCTAATCTCTCTGAAATGGGAAGAATGGGTCTTCCAGTGCCTCCTGGTTTTACAATATCTACAAAAGTTTGTGAAATTTTTTATAAGGATAAAAAAAAATTAAATAAAAATTTAATTTCTCAAATTAAAAAAGAATTAAAATTAATCGAAAAAGATGTCTCTAAGAAATTTGGAGATTTAAAAAATCCACTTTTGTTGTCTGTGCGATCTGGTGCAAGAGTATCAATGCCAGGTATGATGGATACTATTCTAAATCTGGGTCTGAACGATAAAACAGTCAAAGCTTTATCAATTAAAACTTCAAATGGAAGATTTGCCAAAGATAGTTATAGAAGATTCATTCAAATGTATGGTAATGTTGTAATGGGTGTCGAAGGTTATCATTTTGAGGAATTAATTGAAAATTATAAACTTACTAAAGGTGTTTTGTTAGATACAGATTTAGACGAAAGTGATTGGGATGGATTAATTGAAGATTTTAAAAGAACAGTAAGAGAAAAGGCAAAAAAAGATTTTCCCCAAGATGTTCATGAGCAATTGTTGGGAGCAATAAGTGCAGTTTTTTTATCGTGGGAAAGTAATAGAGCAAAAGTTTACAGAAAACTAAATCAAATTCCAGCTGAGTGGGGAACTGCAGTAAATGTTCAATCAATGGTTTTTGGAAATATGGGTGATGATTGTGCAACAGGAGTTGTGTTTACAAGAAATCCATCAGATGGATCAAATGAAATATATGGTGAGTATTTAATTAATGCTCAAGGCGAAGATGTTGTAGCGGGTACAAGAACTCCTCAATACATAACAAAAAAAGCTAGGAGAGACGCTAAAGTAAAAGAATTATCAATGGAAGAATCTATGCCAAAAGTTTTTAAAGAACTTCAAAAAATTTTGAAAAAATTAGAGATGCATTACAAAGATATGCAAGACGTAGAGTTTACAGTTGAAAATAGTAAACTATGGATGCTTCAAACAAGATCAGGAAAAAGAACAGCAAAATCAGCAGTTAAAATAGCAGTTGATATGGTTAATGAAAAATTAATTTCAAAAAAAGAAGCTGTGTTAAGAATTGATCCAAACTCACTAGATACACTTTTGCATCCTACGTTGGATGAAAAAAGTTCAATTAAAGTGATAGCAAATGGATTGCCAGCATCACCAGGTGCGGCCAGTGGTAAAGTTGTATTTACATCGGAAGAGGCTGAAAGACTAACTGCAATGATGCAAGATACAATTTTGGTAAGAGTAGAAACCTCTCCAGAAGATATACAAGGTATGTATGCTGCCAAAGGAATTTTGACAGCTAGAGGAGGAATGACAAGCCATGCAGCTGTTGTGGCTAGAGGTATGGGCAGACCATGTGTATCAGGATCAAGTGAAATTGATATAAACTATGAAAATAAATCTTTTAAAACTTCTTTTATGGAAATTAAAGAAGGAGACGTAATTACTATAGATGGCTCAACAGGAAGAATTATTGCTGGAAGTGTTTCAACTGTAAAACCAGAAATATCTAGTGATTTTTCTAAGCTAATGTCTTGGGCTGACGATTTTAGAAAATTAAAAGTAAGAACAAATTCTGAGACACCAAAAGATACTAAAATAGCAAAAGACTTTGGTGCAGAAGGTATTGGACTATGTAGAACTGAACATATGTTTTTTGATGAAGAACGAATTTTGTCTGTAAGAGAAATGATATTATCAAAAACAAAAGAAGATAGAGCAATAGCATTAGAAAAACTGTTACCACATCAAAGAAAAGATTTTATAGATATTTTTAAAATTATGAATGGATTGCCAGTCACAGTAAGATTGTTGGATCCACCATTACATGAATTTTTACCAAGTACAGAAAAAGAAATAAATGAGGTTGCTAACACAGTTAATCTATCAGCAAAGGATGTTATATCAAGAATTGAGGAACTTCATGAACAAAACCCAATGTTGGGTCATAGAGGTTGTCGTCTAGGAATATCTTTTCCTGAAATTTATGAAATGCAATGTAGAGCTATTTTTGAGGCATTAGCTGAACTCAAAAAAAATAAAATTAAATCAGCATTTCCTGAAATAATGATACCTTTAGTATCTACAGAAGCCGAAATACAAATTATGAAAGATTTAGTTATAAGAACAGCAAGCAAAGTTCAAAAAGAATATAATTTAAAAATCAATTTTTTAGTTGGAACTATGATTGAATTACCAAGGGCAGCAATAAAAGCTAAAGAAATTGCTAAACACGCTGAATTTTTTAGTTTTGGTACAAATGATTTAACCCAAACTACTTTTGGTATAAGTAGAGATGATAGTGGTAAATTTTTGAATGATTATTTAGAGAACAAAATTTTTTCAATTGATCCTTTTGTATCAATAGATGGAGGAGTTGCAGATTTAATTGAAATAGCAGTAGAAAAAGGAAGAAAAGAAAATAAAAATTTAAAATTAGGAATATGTGGAGAGCATGGTGGTGATCCATACAGTATTTTATTTTGTTCAAAAATAGGATTAAATTATATCTCTTGTTCACCTTTTAGAGTCCCTATCGCTAGATTAGCCGCTGCCCAAGCTGAATTGAAAAAATAATTTTAATTTTATAAAACTATTTTGGACGAATATTAACAATTTCATTTAATATAATGAAAATTTTATTCAATTGTGATTTTAGGAATATTCTTTAGTGTAAAATCTTTTGCAGAAATCTTGTTTGCTTAATGATCTTTTAGATAATGATTATTTATCAAAATTGAGTAATTAGTAATATCTAAATAAGGTCTTACATCAATAAAAATTTAAACTCTTAAAAGGGTAAATCAGAGTGTGATTTATATAATATATTCATCTTGACGGAAATGGTTCCTCAAAAAGTAAATTGTATAAAGCCCTAGCTATTTATTTAATTTTTTTTAAATTTTTATTAAAAACTATGTTCAAAAGTTATAGAAGTATTTTTTTTAATTGAAGTAAACATTTCATGGTTACGACTTTCATCGAAAAAAGTTATATATCCAAAATCAGATCCTAAAAAATCTTTAGAGTTTTTGAATAAATCTTTTAATTCATAAACATATTTTCCTTCCTCTGAAGTTTTATACTTTATTATTTTCTCTAAAATTTTCTTTGTTTTTCTTGAATACAGTTTAAATATAAATTTATTTCCTTTTCTTTTAGAGTTTTTTCTTTTTAGATTTAATCTTGATAGGTAAATAAAACTATCAAATTTTCCTGAAACCATAGACCAACGAAAACGAACTGAAGGTGACTTTTCATGTTCAATACCTGTTGAGCATTCGAAGGGTATAATTTGACCTTTAACAGCCCCTTGAATTGCGGTTACTATTCTAGAAGGTATTTCAAAGCTATTTTTTTTATAAAAAAATAAATTTTTAGTATCATCTTGGATTTCTCTTATAAAACCTGTTTTGAAATAAGTTTTCTTATTTTGATAATGTAATAAATAAGATCCTTTTTGAAATTTAGGATAAACAATAAAACCTAACCAATTTAAATTATTTAAACTTTTTGGAATTACCATCTCACCACCTTGTATAGACTTAATATTATTTGTTTTAAATTTAGAATAATCAAAGTTTGAGTGTGTTACTTGAAACTCTTTTTTATTCTTATCTTCCCAAATTATTATTAACCTTGTAAAACTACTATTATTTTTAAAATTAACAGTGCCAAACCCATATTTATTTTGAAGAAAAGATTTATAATTTTTAAACAACTTATCAATTTCAAAAACTATTGTTTCATAAGGTTTTATAGTTGGGATTTTAAACTTAACAATTTTGTCTTTGCCAAAAAGATTAGTTAAAATTAACTCACCTATTTGAGGTTTTACCTCTAAGTGACCATTGTGAAAAACGGCTTTATTTTTGAACTTTGGTTTAATAGTCCAACAACTTTCTTTTGCAATAGTATGACCATGTTTACTCTCAAGTTCAATCAGTGAATGATTTCTTGAATACGAATGCAACATACTAATTGAGCTATTAGTTTCATAACAAACCATAACTGCCGCGTAAGGTATCTTTAAATTTTCATTTCCAAAAGCTTCGATTTCAATTGAGTGATCTTTATTAAGATTGTAAACTGAATTTATTACATTACTATTCAAAAATAATTTTTCCTCTCTTGAAATTAAATTACCGTTTTTGTCTCTTAGAGAAAAAAGTAAAATTATTTTCTTTTTATTTTTAAAATACCAGTAATTAGAAACTGAAACTGTAGTTTTAATCTTCTTTGGAATATAAAAAATAGCAGAGGATCGATAAATATGACCAAAGTTAGCATTATGCACTTTTCTTTGATCAATAGTTAAATTTTTATTAGTCACCCAAATTATATAAAACCTTTTTAGTTAAACATCAATTATCGGGACGTTCTATTTCCCCCTATAATTTAATTAATAAAAGAAAATAAGGACTTTTTCAAACACTTCAATGTATTCTTCAATGTAATTTCCATTTTGAAGTTGACTGGAGACAAGGGATACCTTTGGCAAGGGGTGTTCTGTTGCCCGGCATTTGATAGTAAAATATTATATTTGCTCATTTATTAAACCTACTTCGTTTAAAACTTCGTTGAGAGATTTATTCTTTTTGTCCTAAATTTCCCTTTGAACTTCGTTGAAAATCGTAAAAGTATATATTTAGTAGTTGCAAACAAAATTTATGAAAGATGATAAAATAGTGTCTTTCTTTGCTTCAATCCATTTTGATTCTTGATCACCAAAATAAGATAGTTCTCCTTTGCCCATAGATAATTTGTAATAAAAGTCTTTTACATATTTTATTTTAAAATTTGAGCAATCTGCTTGATGGTGAATGATACTAGATTTTTCCCCAAAATCATTAACAACTGAATACTCATGTAATTTGATAAAAAAAATTTTATCTTTTTTTTTATTTATTGAATTTTTATCAATAAAAAAAATATTCCCATTATCTGTCTTTAAAACTTCTACCCATTGATATTCAGCAGATAACGTTTTAAAAGACAACACAAAAAAAAAGCAGAAAAATATTAATAACTTATTCATATACAATAGGGGGGCGTTCTGTTGCCAGGTGCCCCGAACTTTGTTTCAATAATCCTCATATTTCAGCAATTAGCAATCGTAAAATTAAACCAATTATAAGATAATAACGTAGAGATGACGTATGAAATATCATACATAATAGATCTATATTTTGGACACATGGTTCATGATTTGGTAATCTTGGATTATGAAAAACAAAGGCTTCACCCTAATAGAACTCTTAGTCGTTGTAGCAATCATAGGTATCTTAGCTGCAGTAGGAGTGGTTGCTTATAGCGGGTATACTCATAGCGCAAAAGTTTCTGTTGCAAAAAATAATTTTAAAGTTGTTGTAAAATCAATGAAAAGTGAATTATTAAAATGTGATTTAGGAGAAGATAAAGCTTTAGGTTATATTCCATGCTCAAGTAATTCAAATGTAATTCAGAACTATTTAACTAACAATTCTAATAAATCTAAACTAGATCCATTTTATGGTGGTATGAAAAATCCTTTCTGTGGAAGTACAGTTAGCTGTGCAGCACCCAATGATGTTCCAGTATATTTAGGAAGTAGTTCAACCAGTTTGGGTTGGATTAGAACAGCCTCAGAATCAAATCCGTTAGGAATTTATGTTTTTACCATTGTTGATTATAAAGATAGCTCTAGAAATAGTTTTGAGAAATGCAATCTTAGCGTTTTTGAAAAAAAAGATAATTACAGTCAAAATAATTGTTTAATGGAGTTTATAAAACTTGATTAAATTTAATTCCGTACACAGGACGTATAGATCGGTTGCATTTTTTAAATAACGTTGATACTGCAAACTAAATTAACAAATGAGCAGGGGCGTTCTGTTGCCAGGTGCCCCAGACCCCGTTTGCTTAATTAACTAAGTTAATTAGGCAGCAAGTGCGTAACTTTCGTTAGCAATTATAAAATAGCCCGTTGCGGTGGAACAATCCCGAACGAAAGAATAGCCTTTAGTCACCCGTCGAATCTAGTTCACCCCCATAAGTTGTAATGGTGGAGGTGGTGGGTACTGCCCCCACGTCCGCAATGGTTATTACGAAATTCGTTTATCGTCGTAGTTGGAAAACCAACATTATTAATATAAAAGTAATTTCAATAGATTCAATAACAATCATGAAATTAACTAAAGAACAACATGAAGAAATAAAAAATCAACAATCTCAAAGCAATCAAACTAAAAGAGTTACTGCTCCTGAACTTGAAAAAATCTTATATGAAGCAATTCCAGCTTTAGATCATGGTTTTGTAAGAGTTGTTGATTATATGGGTGATGACACATCTATAGTTCAATCAGCTAGAGTGTCATATGGAAAAGGAACAAAACAAGTTTCAACCGACAAAGGTTTAATAAAATATTTGATGAGGCATTGGCACAGCACTCCATTTGAAATGTGTGAGATCAAATACCATGTTAAGCTTCCAATATTTATCGCAAGACAGTGGATTAGACATAGAACTGCAAATGTTAATGAATACTCTGCAAGATATTCAATTTTAGATAAAGAATTTTATTTGCCATCAAAAGAAAATTTAGCTGCTCAATCAACTAGTAACCGACAGGGCAGAGGAGATGTCTTGCAAGGAAAACAGGCAGAGGAAGTTTTGGAACTTTTAAAAAGCGATGCAGAGAAAACTTATGATAATTATGAGACTATGCTAAATGAAAGATTTGATGGATCAACTATTGATGAAAATAAAAAAGGTTTAGCAAGAGAACTTGCAAGAATGAACTTAACACTAAATACTTATACTCAATGGTATTGGAAAACAGATTTATTAAATTTGATGAATTTTTTAAGATTAAGAGCTGATAATCATGCTCAATATGAAATAAGAGTTTATGCAGACATAATGCTAGATACTGTAAAAAAATGGGTTCCTACAACCTATGATGCTTTTATGGATTATAGAGTTGGTGGCACCGAAGTTTCAGCAAAAGGAAAATTAATTATTCAAAAACTTATCAAAGGTGAAAATGTAGATGTTGAAAGTTCTGGCCTTTCTAAAAGAGAGTGGAATGAATTAATGACTGCTTTTGATCTTAAAGATAAGTTGATTTAATTTTTTCAGCAAAATTTAAATATATTTTAGAAATTTCATGCTCAGGGCTAGCTTCCACAATTGGCTTTCCCTCATCACCAGTTTTACCAACTTCAGGATTAATTGGAATTACACCTAAAAATTCTTTTTGAAATTCTTCTGCAGTTTTCTTAACCCCACCTTCTCCAAAAATTTTATATCTTTTTCCATCGTCTCCAATGAAAAAACTCATGTTATCAACTAAACCCAAAATCTTAACTCCAAGTTTATCAAACATTTTAATTCCTCTTTTAACATCTAAAAGAGCTACTTCTTGAGGTGTACTTACAATTATTGCACCGTCCATTTTTATTTCTTGAGAAAATGTAAGTTGAGTATCACCAGTTCCTGGTGGCATATCAATGATAATAAAATCTAAATTTTTCCAATTAACTTTCTGAGTAAAAGTTTTAATTGCACTTGTAACCATAGGACCACGCCATATCATTGGCGTTTGTTGATCAGCTAAAAAACCAATCGACATACACTGTATATCATATTTTGTAATTGGATCTAATTTTTGACCATCACTTTTTGGTTTTTCATTAATATCAAACATTTTAGGAATTGATGGACCATAAATATCTGCATCTAAAAGACCAACTTTGCACCCAACTTTCTTTAACGCCAAAGCAAGATTCGTTGCAAAAGTAGATTTTCCAACACCTCCTTTTGCACTGGAGATGGCTATAGTAAATTTAGTTCCAATGATTGGATTTTTAGTGAATTTTTTGGGCTCTAGCTTACTTTTCATTGCGGCACTAAGTTCGGGTTTTTTATCAGTCATAAAAGTATCATTACTTGTTTTTTGTAATAAAGACACTATATACTTTTGCATATGTCAGACGATTTTAAAGGTCAAAGTCCTTGGGGAGCACCTCCTGGTGGAGGTGGTGGTAATGGATCGGGTAGAGGTCCGACACCACCAAATGTCGACGAATTAATTAGAGATTTGCAGGATAAAATTAAAAGATTTTTACCTGGTGGAAAAACTTCAGGAGGAAAATCAATAAGTTTAATTTTATTAGTTTTAGTTTTTGTTTGGTTAGCAAGTGGACTTTATAGAGTTCTCCCAGATGAACAAGGAGTTGTATTAAGATTTGGTAAGTTTGTAAAAACTACACAACCTGGTTTGAATTATCATATACCTTTTCCTGTTGAAACTGTTCAAACTCCAAAAGTTACTAAGGTTAACCGAATGGATATTGGTTTTAGATCTGAGAGAGACAGTGGTTTCTCCACAGGTGGTGGGGTTGCTGATGTACCACAAGAAAGCTTGATGTTAACTGGAGATGAAAACATTGTTAATATAGACTTTTCAGTATTTTGGGTAATTAAAGACGCCGGTAATTTTTTATTCAAAATTCAAGATCCAGAGGGCACAGTTAAAGCAGCTGCTGAAACCGCGATGAGAGAAGTAATCGCCAAAAGTGATATTCAACCAATCTTGACTGAAGGAAGATCAAAAATTGAGCTCGAAACTCAAGAAATTATTCAAACTATTTTAGATGATTATGAAAGTGGAATTCAAATTACACAAGTCCAAACTCAAAAAGCCGATCCACCTGATCAAGTAATTGATGCGTTTAGAGATGTACAGGCTGCGAGAGCAGATATGGAAAGATCTAAAAACGAAGCAGAGGCTTATGCAAATGATGTAATTCCAAGAGCACGAGGGGAAGCGCAAAAAATTTTACAAGCAGCAGAAGCGTATAAAAAAGAGGTTGTTGCAAAAGCCGAAGGTGAAGCAAGCAGATTTATAGCTATTTACAATGAATATAAAAATGCGAAAGCAGTTACTCAAGAGAGAATGTATCTAGAAACTATGGAAAAAGTTTTAGCTGATATTGATAAAGTAATTATAGAAAAAAATGCAGGTTCAGGAGTAGTTCCATATTTACCTTTACCTGAACTAAAAAAGAAAGCGACAAATTAAGATGAAAGCTGGAAAAATATTAGTAGGAGTATTAGTTGCAATTGGTGTTGTAGTTTTTTTATCAGTAATTATAGTTAAAGAGGTTAATCAAGCAATTATTCTTCAATTCGGTGATCCAAAAAGAATTATAATGAAGCCAGGATTAAACTTTAAAATTCCTTTCATCCAAAATGTTGTTTATTTAGATAAAAGAATTTTAAACTTAGATGCTCCACCAGAAGAGGTTATTGCATCGGATCAAAAACGTTTAATAGTAGATGCATTTGCAAGGTTTCAAATCATTGATCCACTAAAGTTTTATATTTCAGTTGGAAATGAAAGAGTAGCGAGATCAAGATTATCAACAATTATAAATTCAAGAATTAGAAATGTATTAGGTCAAGAAGAATTACAAACATTGTTATCTAAAGACAGATCAAAGCAAATGGCTTTAATTAAAGAAGGTGTAAACAACGAAGCACAAAACTTTGGTATAAATATTGTTGATGTGAGAATTAAGAGAGCTGATCTTCCACAAGCAAACAGTGATGCAATATATAGAAGAATGCAGACTGAAAGGGAAAGAGAAGCAAAAGAATTTAGAGCAAAAGGTGCAGAGATGGCTGTCACTATTACATCAACTGCTGATAAAGAAGTTACTGTAATTTTAGCAGATGCTCAAAAACAATCTGAGATTATGAAAGGGGAAGGTGACGGAGAAAGAAATAAAATATTTGCTGACGCCTTTGGTCAAGATCCGGAATTTTTTGCTTTCTATAGAGCTATGCAGGCATATGAAAAAGCTCTTATTGGAGGTGAAACTTCGTTAATTTTATCACCTGATAGTGAATTTTTTAAATTTTTTGGAAATATAAAACCTGAAATTCAACAATAATACTTAAATGCGTGAGCTAGTCATAGCTTTAGGTCTTTTCTTATTTATTGAGGGAATTTTGTACGCCTTATTTCCAGCAAAAATGAAAAGTATGTTGAAAAAATTAGAACTTGTTAAGGATAGTCAGCTTAGATCAGGTGGACTTATTTTTGCATTGATAGGTTTTATAATTATTTATTTTGTTAAGAGTTAATATGAATAAATTTAAACTTATATTCTTAACCCTTGTAATATCATTTAGCTTTTCGTTAAATGTAAACTCTAAACCAGTTCCTGCTTCCTTTGCAGATCTTGCAGAAAAATTAATGCCATCTGTTGTAAACATATCTACAACAACCACTATCACAACAAATTCTAATCCTTTTCCTTTTCAATTCCCTCCAGGGTCTCCTTTTGAGGATATGTTCAAAGAATTTGGGACACCCCAAGAAAGACAATCAGCTGCATTAGGTTCTGGATTTATAATTGATGAGAAAGGAATTGTTGTTACAAATAATCACGTAATACAAGATGCCGACGATATTATTGTTAGAGTAAATGGGGATCAAGAATTTAAAGCTAACGTTTTAGGTGCTGACCCATTAATGGATATTGCAGTTTTACAATTAGAAACAGATGAAAAATTTATACCAGTGGCATTTGGAGATTCAGATAAAGCCAGAATTGGAGATTGGGTTTTAGCAATTGGAAATCCATTTGGTTTAGGCGGAACTGTTACTGCTGGAATTATTTCAGCTAGAAATAGATCAATCGGTTTATCAAGATATGAAGATTTTATTCAAACAGATGCTTCTATAAATTCTGGTAATTCAGGAGGACCTTTGTTTGATATGGAAGGAAATGTAATTGGAATTAATACAGCAATTCTTGGTCGTAATGGTTCTATCGGAATTGGATTTTCTATACCATCCAACAGTGCACAAATAGTAATTAAACAATTAATCGAATTTGGTGAAACAAAAAGAGGATGGTTAGGAGTTAGAATTCAAGATGTAACAAAAGAAATTGCTGAAGTTGAAAAATTAAATAAAGCAAGAGGAGCACTTGTTGCAAGTGTTGCTGAAAATAGTCCTTCAGAAAAAGCGGGAATTCAAGCTGGCGATATTATTTTAGAGTTTAATGGAGAAAAAATAAATCAAATGAAAGAACTTCCAGCGATTGTTGCACGAACAGAAGTTGGAAAAAAAGTTGAGGTTAAAATTTGGAGAGACAAAAAAGAGATTATTAAAAATGTTATTTTAGGAAGATTAGAAACTTCAGATGATTTTAAAATAAGTAAAAATCAAGAAACTGAAAAACAAAATAATAATGAGGAAATAATTGAAAGTTTAAGAATTGCTGTAAGACCATTGACTAAAGATGATATAAAAAATAGAAATTTACCAAACCAAACTACAGGACTTGTTATTACTAAAATTGCAAACAACAGCCCTGTAGCAAATTCAATAGAGCTTAACAGCATTATTATTGAAGCTCAGAAGAAAAAAATCAGATCAGCAGATGACTTAAGAGATATTACTAAAGAAGTTCTTAATTCAAATCAAAAGACAGTTTTACTCGCAATCTACAATAACCAAAATCAAAGACGATACATTGGTGTTAAGCTAGATTAGTAATGGATTTAAAGTCCAAGATAATATTAATCTCAGGTCCTACAGCTTCAGGAAAATCAAGTTTTGCAATTAAAGTTGCAAAAAAAGTAGATGGAGAGATTATTAATGCAGATAGCATGCAAGTATATAAACAGCTAAAAATTTTATCAGCTAGACCAGATCCTAAAAAATATCATAAAATAAAACATCACTTATATGGTTTTCACAATGTAACAAAAAACTTCTCTACAGGTGATTGGCTTAAATTAGTAATTAAAAAAATTAAGGAAGTTCAAAAAAGAAAAAAAACTCCAATTCTTGTTGGAGGCACAGGTTTGTACTTTAAAGCTTTAACTGATGGTTTAGTTAAAATACCTTATATTTCATTAAAATTAAGAACTCAAATTAGAGATTTACAAAAAAAAATTGGACAAAAGAAGTTTTATGAAAAACTTCTAAAATTAGATCCATCCTCAAAAGGAAAAATAAACCCTACAGATACTCAAAGATCTATCAGAGCTTATGAAGTAAAAAAATTTACAAAAAAATCTATACATGAATGGTTTAAAAACACAAAATCAAACTTCATGGAAGATGATTTTTTTAAAGTTTATATTGATTATCCTAGACAAGAACTAATTGAGAGCATCAATGTAAGAACAAGCGAGATGATAGAAAATGGAGCAATAAAAGAAGTAAAAGATTTTTTTAAGCTAAGGGTTAGAAAAGATAAAAGCGCTAACAAGGCCATTGGAGTAAATGAAATTAGAGAATATTTAAAAAAACAAAAAGATTTGATGGATACTAAAGAAAAAATAGCCATAAAAACTAGACAATACGCCAAAAGACAAAGTACTTGGGCTAGAGGCAATATGGTGAGCTGGATTAAACTAAAGCCACAAGACATAAATAATTTTTTGAAAAAAATTTAAAATTTTCATTCTTAAACTTGACCAATGAGCACAACTTCAGCTAGATTGACTAATGCCAAAATTATTAACTGGAGCAGAAATTGTATTTAAATGTCTTGAAGACCAAAAAGTAGAACATATCTTTGGTTATCCAGGTGGTGCAGTGTTACCAATTTATGATGAATTAAAAAATCATCCTTCTATAAAGCATATTTTGGTCAGACACGAACAAGGCGCTGGTCACGCGGCAGAGGGTTATGCTAGATCATCAGGAAAACCAGGTGTAGTTTTAGTTACATCAGGTCCTGGAGCAACCAATGTTGTTACAGCATTAACAGATGCTTATATGGACTCTGTACCATTAGTTTGTATTTCTGGTCAAGTTCCAACACATTTAATTGGAACAGATGCATTTCAAGAATGTGACACTACGGGAATTACAAGACCTTGTACGAAACATAATTGGTTAGTTAAAGATATAAATGATCTTTCAAAAGTTATGCATGAAGCTTTTAAAGTTGCAACAACAGGAAGACCTGGTCCAGTTTTAATTGATATTCCAAAAGATATTCAGTTTGCAAAAGCAAAATATAAAAAACCAAATAAAGAAAAAAAATTAAATGGAAAATCCCATAATAAATTTTCTCAAGATCAAATTGATGAATTAGTAAAATTATTAAGTAAAGCTAAAAAACCAATTATTTATAGTGGTGGAGGAGTAATTAACTCAGGGCCAAAAGCAAGTCAGGCATTAAGGGAATTTGTTGAGTTAACTGGTTTTCCTATAACTTCAACACTTCAAGGATTAGGTGCGTACCCTGGAGATGATAATCAATTTTTAGGAATGCTTGGTATGCATGGTACGTATGAAGCAAATAATGCTATGCATGATTGTGATCTATTAATTAATATTGGTGCAAGATTTGATGATCGAATTACAGGAAAAATTGATGAGTTTTCACCAAATTCAAAAAAGGTTCATATTGATATAGATCCATCATCAATTAATAAAATTATCAAAGTGGATCTTGCAATAGTTGGAGACGTTACGAGTGTAATAAGTAAAATTAATAAAACAATTGCTAAAAGAAAAAATGGTCACAGCAAATCAAATAAATCAAATATAGCCAAGTGGTGGGAACAAATTGAAAAATGGAGAGAAAAGGATTCTCTTAATTTTGTAAATAGTGATGAAAGTATAAAACCTCAACATGCCGTTCAAAGACTTTATGAATTAACTAAGAATAAAGATACTTATGTTACTACCGAGGTTGGACAACATCAAATGTGGGCTGCTCAGCATTATAAATTTAATAAACCAAATAGATGGATGACATCTGGAGGCTTAGGAACTATGGGGTATGGATTGCCAGCAGCAGTTGGTGTTCAAATTGCTCATCCTGAAAAATTAGTAATTGATATTGCTGGAGAAGCATCAGTTTTAATGACTATGCAAGAAATGTCTACTGCAGTTCAATATAATCTTCCTATAAAAATATTTATTTTAAATAATCAATATATGGGAATGGTTAGACAATGGCAGGAATTATTGCATGAAAAAAATTATTCTGAAAGTTATTCTGAAGCGTTACCTGATTTTATGAAGATGGCAGAAGCTTATGGATGTAAAGGAATTAAAGCAGACAATCCAGATGATCTTGATGATAAAATTCAAGAAATGATCGATTATGCTGGACCAGTTATATTTGATTGTCATGTGGATCCTAATGAAAATTGCTTTCCAATGATTCCATCTGGAAAACCTCATAACCAAATGATCTTAGGTCCAAATGATCAAGAGGATAATAAAATTAAAGGAAAAGGCAAAGCCTTAGTATAATATTAATGCCCAAATCAAAGTCAGCTTACAGTACTCCTACAAAAAAACAAAAATCTGAGACTTATATTTTCGTTGTTTGGGTAGATAATGAAGCTGGTGTTCTTGCAAGAGTAGTCGGTCTGTTTTCAGGAAGGGGATATAATATTGAGTCATTAGCTGTAGCAGAAGTTGATGCTATAAAAAATATTTCAAGAATAACAATTGTTACAACTGGAACACCTCAAGTTATTGAACAAATAAGACTTCAATTAACAAAATTAGTGCCTGTTCATAAGGTTGCTGAATTTAAAAGAGAAGATAAAGGTGTAATATTTAAAGAAATGGCTTTATTTAAAGTTGTTGGTAAAAGAAATAAAATAGATAAATGTTTAAACGCTTGTAAAAAATTTAATCCCGTAATATTGGATGAAACAAAATCTTCAGCAGTAATTCAAATAACTGCTCTAAGAAGAGAAATTGATAAAATGAATAAAAAATTAAAACCCTTAGGTCTTATTAGTACTTCGAGAACTGGGGCAGTAGCTATGACCAGAGGTGCTAAAATATTTAATTAATTTTATAGGAGAAACGATATGAAAATGTTTTATGAAAAAGATGCAGATGTAAATTTGATTAAAAGCAAAAAAGTTGCCATTTTTGGTTATGGAAGTCAAGGGCACGCTCATGCATTAAACCTAAAAGATAGTGGAGTAAAAGATATTGTCGTTGCTTTGAGAGAAGGTTCGTCGAGTGCAGCTAAAGCAGAGTCAAAAGGATTAAAGGTAATGAATTTATCTGATGCCGCAGAGTGGGCTGATGTAGTAATGATTCTTACACCAGATGAACTACAAGCGGAAATTTATAAAAACCACATTGAACAGAGAGTAAGAGAAGGAACGAGCATCGCTTTTGCTCATGGTTTAAATGTTCATTACGATTTAATTAAAGCAAGAAAAGATCTAGATGTTTTTATGGTTGCTCCAAAAGGACCTGGTCACTTAGTTAGAAGTGAATATGAAAAAGGAGGTGGAGTGCCTTGTTTATTTGCTGTTCATCAAAATGGTTCAGGAAAGGCAAGAGACTTAGCTTTATCTTATGCTTCAGCAGTTGGTGGAGGAAGATCAGGAATTATTGAAACCACATTCAAAGACGAAGTTGAAACAGATTTATTTGGTGAACAAACAGTACTTTGTGGAGGTTTGGTTGAGCTAATTAAAAATGGTTATGAAACTTTAGTTGAAGCTGGATATGAACCAGAGATGGCATATTTTGAAACAGTTCATGAAGTTAAATTGATTGTTGATTTAATTTATGAAGGTGGAATTGCGAATATGAATTATTCTATTTCGAATACTGCTGAATATGGTGAATATCAATCTGGACCAAGAGTAGTTAACAAAGAAGAAACTAAAAAAAGAATGAAAGAAGTTTTGGCTGAAATTCAATCTGGAAAATTCACTAAAGAGTGGATGGATGAATGCAAAAATGGTCAAAAAAACTTCCTTGCTACGAGAGCGAAATTAGCTGAGCACCCTGTTGAAAAAGTTGGTGCAGAACTAAGAGCTATGATGCCTTGGATAGGTAAGAAAAAATTAGTTGATAGCGATAAAAGTTAATCTTTATTAGTAAATTATTACTACAATAATTTGATTATTTCACTTATACTTTTTTAAATAAATTTAAAAAATGAGGGGAATAATGAAGACTAAAAATATAGTAAGAATACTATTGTCATTAGTTCTAGTATTTGGATTTTCTTCAGCATGGGCAAAAACTATTAAATGGTCTATGCAAGGAGACAGTTTAACACTAGATCCACATGCACAAAATGAAGGTCCAACAACACAAGTTTCTAGACAAGTATATGAAGCACTTGTTCAAAGAGGCTTAGATATGAAAATAGGACCAGCTTTAGCTACTGAATGGAGAACTCAAGGACCAAATACTTGGATTTTCACTTTAAGAGAAGATGTAAAGTTTTCTGATGGCACTAAAATGACATCCGAAGACGTTGTGTTTAGTGTATTGAGGGCAAAACAAAGAACATCTGACTTTAAAGAATACATTAGTACGGTCTCTGATGTGAGGGCAGTAGGAGATTATAAAGTAGAAATTATAACAAGTAAACCAAACCCTATCCTTTTAAACCAACTATCAAACATTTTTATAATGTCTAAAGCTTGGTCAGAAAAAAACTTTGCAATGTCACCACAAAACTGGGACGCAGGTCAAGAGACATTCTCTGCTACTAATGCATTAGGAACTGGTCCTTTCAAAATAACGTTGAGAGAACCAAATACAAAAACTGTGTTTAAAAGAAATAAACACTGGTGGGGTGAAATGAAAGATAAGAGCGTAACTCAAATTGAATTAATGCCTATTAAAAATGCAGCTACAAGAGTAGCAGCTTTATTATCAGGTGAAATTGATATAGTTACTGATGCTCCAGTTCAAGATTTAAAAAGAATTGGATCTTCTTCAGGTCACAAAGTTGAAAGTACGGCTCAAATGAGAACAATTTTCTTAGGTATGGATCAAGCAGCTGACAAATTAAGAACTGGTAATACAGGTGATAATCCATTTAAGAAAAAAGAGGTAAGACAAGCACTTTATCAAGCAATTGATATTGAAGCGATCAAGAAAAAAGTTATGAGAGGTTTAAGTGAACCAGCAGGAATTATAACTTTCCCTGGTGTAAATGGGTACACGGCCGATCTTGATAAAAGATTACCTTATGATGTTAATGCTGCAAAAAAACTTTTAGCTAATGCAGGTTATCCTAATGGTTTTGATGTTGAACTTAGATGTCCTAACGACAGATATGTTAACGATGAAGCAATTTGTACTGCTGTTGTTGGAATGTTAGGTAAAATTGGAGTTAACGTTAACTTATTCGCTCAAACTAAAAGTAAACACTTCAAAGAGCTTAAAGATGATCAAGGTGATTTCTATATGCTAGGATGGGGTGTTCCAACTTTAGATAGTCACTATGTTTTCCATTACTTATATGAATCTGGTGCTAGCTGGAACAAAGTCAACTTTAGTAACGCTGAAGTTGATGCTGCAATTAGAGTTATGGAAGGTGAAGTTGATTTAGATAAAAGAAATGCTGCAATTGCAAAAGCTTGGAAAATTGTAAAAGATGATATTTCTTATCTTCCTTTACATCACCAAGTAATTTCTTGGGCATCTAAAAGCAATGTTAGTGTTCCTATCAGACCGAATAACGAACCGCTATTCAGAACTGCTAGTTTTAACTAATTAAAATTATTACAAGCCCTTTAAAAAATTTAAAGGGCTTGTAAGTTTAAATCTTCAAAAATTGATAAAATATTTTTTTAAAAGGCTGTTTCAATCTGCTTTGGTGATGTTGGTAGTCGCCTTTGTGTCTTTCTCATTATTTAATTTTGTTGGAGATCCAATTAATAACATGGTTGGGGAAGAAACTTCTGATGAGGAAAGAGCAGAGTTGAGAGAAACATTAGGTTTGATGGATCCAATTCATGTTCAATTTTCAAGATTTATAGTTAATGCTTCTCAAGGTGAGTTTGGAATTTCATATCAATTAAGAAGACCTGTTTCAGAATTAATAGTGGAAAGATTACCCGCAACTATTGAACTTGTGGTTATTTCAGCGCTAATTGCACTAATTACTGGTACATTTTTAGGAGTTTATACAGGTATAAATCGAAAAGGTCTTTTAAGTGATTTTGTCTTAGCCATCTCTTTGCTAGGGGTTTCACTTCCCACATTTGTAATTGGTATATTATTTATATATTTGTTTGCAGTAATCTTAGGAATATTACCTTCTTTTGGAAGAGGAGAAGTTGTTGATTTAGGTTTTTGGACTACAGGTTTTTTAACAGCTTCAGGACTGAAAGCAATTATACTTCCTTCTGTAACATTAAGCCTTTTCCAAATGACTTATATCATCAGACTTGTAAGAGCAGAGATGATGGAAATACTACAAACAGATTATATTAAATTTGCACGTGCTCGAGGCATTAGTGAAAATAGTATTAAATATAAACATGCATTAAAAAATGGATTGATACCTGTAATAACTATAGCAGGAATAAATATTGGAACTTTAATTGCGTTTTCAATTATTACTGAAACTGTTTTTCAATGGCCTGGGATGGGCTTCTTATTTATTCAAGCAGTTCAATTTGTAGATATACCAATCATGTCAGCTTATTTAGTTTTTATAGCATTTGTTTTCGTAATGATAAATTTTATAGTTGATATTCTTTATTATTTAATTGATCCAAGAATAAGAGTTAAAGGAGATACTGCAAGTGGATAGCAAATCTTTAAGTACTTTGGAAAGAATAAAAGATAGTGATATTTATCATAGCTTTATTAAATCTCCTACTGCAATTGTATCATCTACTATTTTATTTATAATTTTTTTCTGCTCTTTCTTTGTTGAGCTCATAACACCTTACAATCCTTTTGACCCATCCTCCCTGTCACTTATGGATGCATTCACACCACCATCATGGACAGAAGATGGTCTTGCTAAATTTATTTTAGGCACTGATGGACAGGGAAGAGATATGTTATCTACAATTTTGTATGGATGTAGGATTTCTTTAATTGTTGGTTTTTCTGCAATAATTTTTAGCTTAATCCTTGGAGTTGGATTGGGATTAACGGCTGGATTTTTTGGGGGAAAATATGAAATGATAGTAATGAGGTTAACTGATGTTCAATTAACAGTACCAAGTATTTTAATGGCATTGTTGGTTGATGGAATAGCAAGAGGATTAATCTCGAGAGAAATGCATGATGAAATGGCAATTTATGTTTTAATATTTGCTATTGGAATTTCTGAGTGGCCACAATTTGCAAGAGTTTCTAGAGCTGCAACTTTAGTTGAAAAAAATAAAGATTACGTTTCAGCATCAACAATAATCGGGGTTTCAAATATAATTATAATGTTTAAACATATTTTGCCAAATATTTTAAGACCAGTATTAGTAATTGGAACTATTGGGTTGGCTCTTGCTATTTTAGCCGAGTCTACTTTAAGTTTTTTAGGAGTTGGTGTCCCTCCAACAACACCTTCTTTAGGGACATTGATAAGACTTGGTAATGACTTTTTATTTTCAGGAGAATGGTGGATCACTTTTTTCCCAGCAATTTTCTTAGTTATTTTAGCATTTTCAATTAATTTATTAGGGGATTGGATGAGAGATACTTTAAATCCAAAATTAAAAAAATGACATTTTTAAAAATAAATAATCTTAGTGTTGATTATCAAATGAGAAAAGAAACAGTTTACGCTGCTAAGAATGTAAATATTGAGGTTAACAAAGGAGAAATTTTAGGATTAGTTGGGGAGTCTGGATCAGGAAAAAGTACAGTAGGAAACGCAATTATAAATTTAATAGATGAACCAGGCAAGGTATCGAGTGGCTCAGTTATTTTGGGTGATCTTAACATTCACAAAAATTCTGAGAGTATCGTTAAATATAGAGGAAATAAAATTGGATTGATATTTCAAGATCCTCAAACTTCACTTAACCCAATTCTTACTGTGGGTGAGCAGTTAATTGAAACAATTCAAACTCATCTTAAATTAAGTAAAGAGGAAGCAAAAAATAAATCTATAAATCTATTGAAAGAGGTTGGCATAAAAGATGCAGAAACAAGATTTGATAATTATCCTCACCAATTCTCAGGTGGAATGAGACAGCGAGTAGTAATTTCTCTAGCTCTATGTTGTGAGCCAGAATTGTTAATTGCAGATGAGCCAACAACAGCATTAGATGTATCAATTCAATCTCAGATTTTAGAACTTATTAAAAAATTAACAAAAGAAAGAAATCTTGCAGTTATCTTAATTACTCATGATATGGGAGTTATAGCTGAGACTGCTGATCGTGTAGCGGTTATGAAAAATGGCAATTTAGTTGAAATTGGTGAAACCAAAAAAATATTAACCAATCCACAAGAAAATTATACCAAAAGTTTAGTGAGCTCAGTTCCCCCAACTAACAAAAAAATTTCAAGATTTGTGATTGTGGAAAAAGAAAACAATAATAAAAAAGAAAATAATATCAAGATATTAAATAGATGGTCAAAGAAAGAAATTATAAAACAAGATTTAATTCAGATAAAAAATTTGAATAAAAGTTTTGATGATAATTTTTTTACAGAAAATTCAAAAAATTCTGTAATGGCTGTTAATGATGTTTCATTTGAAATAAAAGAAGGCGAGTCTTTTGGCTTAGTAGGAGAAAGTGGGAGTGGAAAATCTACAATTGCTAAAATGATTGTAAATCTATTTAAACCAACATCTGGAGATATCTTCTTTGACAACGTTTGTATAACAAAAATAAAACAGAGATCTGAATTAATGAAATTTAGAAAACAAATTCAAATGATATTTCAAGACCCTTATTCTTCACTAAATGGAAGATTAAAAGTAAAAGATATAATCGCAGAACCAATTTCACTTCACAATCCATCTATACGTACTTTAGATTTAAATAATTATATTTATGATTTGCTGGAGTCTGTAGAATTAAGTCAAAAATCTGCAGATCGATATCCACATGAATTTTCAGGAGGACAGAGGCAAAGAATATCAATCGCAAGAGCACTTGCCACACAACCAAGACTTTTAGTTTGTGATGAACCTACCTCTGCTTTGGATGTAAGTATACAAGCCCAAATATTAAATTTACTTAAAGATCTTCAAGAACAATTAAACTTAACAATATTGTTTATTAGTCATGACTTACCAGTTGTTAGACAAATGTGTGATAAAATTGGAGTTTTAAAAGATGGTAAATTGTGTGAGGTTTCAAATACTGAGGATTTATTTTTAAAACCCGACCATGAATATACAAAAGAGCTTTTACGGCTAATGCCTAAAATTGAGTCTATTTATAATTAATTCTTTGTAAGCCTAAAATGGTCTATTAAAATTGATTATTTAACTAATTATTTTGCAATCTCTCTCATAGATTGTATTATAGATTTTCTAAAAATTTTAGTTATGAGCAATAAAGATAGGGTCTTTATATTTGATACTACTATGCGTGATGGTGAGCAATCGCCAGGAGCGTCTATGAGTTTAGAAGAAAAAATTCAAATCTCTAGAGTGTTTGATGAATTAGGTATAGACATAATTGAGGCAGGTTTTCCTATAGCTTCACCAGGGGATTTTGAAGCTGTTTCAGAAGTAAGTAAAATTTTAAAAAATTCTGTTCCTGCAGGACTTTCAAGACACTCAGTAAAAGATATTGATAGAGCTTATGAAGCTCTAAAACATGCACCAAGATTTAGAATACATACATTTATTTCTACAAGCCCTTTACACATGAAGCATAAATTAAATATGTCTCCAGAAGATGTTTATGAATCAATTGGAAAACATGTTGCTTATGCAAGAAAGTTTACTGATGACGTTGAGTGGTCCTGTGAAGATGGAACAAGAACTGATATGGATTATATGTGCAAAACTGTTGAGCTTGCAATTAAAAATGGAGCTACAACAATTAATATTCCTGATACAGTTGGTTACACAATACCATCTGAGTTTACTACAATTATAGAAACTTTATTAAATAAAGTTCCAAATATTGATAAAGCAATTTTATCAACTCACTGTCATAATGATTTAGGTTTAGCGGTAGCTAACTCGTTAGCTGGAGTTCAAGCTGGAGCAAGACAAATTGAATGTACAATAAATGGGTTAGGAGAAAGAGCGGGAAATGCTGCACTTGAGGAGGTCGTGATGGCAATTAAAACAAGACCTGATCTAATGCCATACGAAACTGGAATTAATACGACACTTTTAAGTAAAGCTTCAAAAATTGTTTCAAACGCAACAGGATTTCCCGTTCAATATAATAAAGCTATTGTTGGAAAAAATGCTTTTGCTCATGAGGCAGGAATTCATCAGGATGGAATGTTAAAAAATAGACAAACATATGAGATAATGACGCCTGAGAGTGTAGGGGTCAAACAAACATCATTAGTGATGGGAAAGCATTCTGGTCGACATGCATTTAAAGATAAGTTAAATAGTTTAGGCTATCCAGATTTAACTGATGATGTAGTAGGAAATGCATTTGCAAAATTCAAAGTCTTAGCAGATAAGAAAAAACATGTTTACGATGAAGATATTATTGCCTTAGTAGATGATAGTTTAATTATAGATAATAAAGTGAATGCAATAACTCTTAAATCTTTAAAAGTTTTTGCTGGAACAGGAGAACCACAAAAAGCTGAAATGACTTTAGATGTTTATGGAAATGTAAAACAAGCTTCCGAAACCGGAGATGGTCCAGTGGATGCAATATTCAAATGTATTAAAACTTTATATCCTCACGATGTTAACTTACAGCTTTATCAAGTTCATGCTGTTACAGAAGGAACAGATGCACAAGCAACAGTAAGTGTAAAAATAGAGGAAAAGGGCAAAACAACAGTAGGTCAAGCAGCCGATACAGATACTTTAGTTGCATCAGCAAATGCTTACATAAATGCTTTAAATAAAATGATAATTAAAAGAGATAAAACTGCTCCCATGGAGCAAGAAAGTCAGAAAGTAAGAGGGATATAATGGGGTTATTTGATAGTGTTAAAAAAATATGGAGCCAAGATATGGCCATCGATCTTGGAACAGCAAATACACTTGTTGTTTTAAAAGGTCAAGGAGTGGTTCTAAATGAGCCATCAGTTGTTGCAATAGTTGATCAAGGTGGAAAAAAAAATGTATTAGCTGTCGGAGATGAGGCAAAAACAATGCTTGGAAGAACTCCTGGTAATATAAGCGCAATTAGACCTTTAAGAGATGGTGTTATCGCAGATTTTATAGTCACTGAAGAAATGATTAAACATTTTATTAAAAAAGTTCACAAAGGAAGTACATTTGCTAACCCTAGAATTTTAATTTGTGTACCAACTGGTTCAACACCAGTTGAAAGAAAAGCAATTCAAGATAGTGCTCTAGCAGCAGGCGCAAGAAGAGTTCAATTAATTGAGGAACCAATAGCAGCAGCCATTGGAGCAAATTTACCAATTTCTGAAGCAACTGGTTCAATGATTGTAGATATTGGCGGAGGCACAAGTGAAATCGCTGTAATGTCTTTAGGTGGATTGGTTTACTCTAAATCTTTAAGAGTTGCAGGTGACTCAATGGATACAGCAATCGTAGATTATATGAGAAAAGAATATAATTTATTAATTGGTGATACTACTGCTGAAAAAATAAAAAAAGAAATGGGTACAGCTGTCCCAACTGGAACAAATACTTACCCAGTCAAAGGAAGAGATTTAAGATCAGGCACTCCAAAGGAAGTTAATATTACAGAGGAAGATACCGCCGAAGCACTAAATGATATTATGAAGCAAATGGTTGGTGCAATTAAAGATGCATTAGAAAATACTCCACCAGAGTTATCTGCTGATTTAGTTGATATGGGTTTAACTTTGACAGGTGGTGGTGCTTTGTTAAAAAATATCGATAAAAGGTTTTCTAAAGAAACAGGTTTACCAGTTCATATAGCAGATGATCCATTATCTTGTGTTGCTGTCGGTACAGGTAAAGCTTTGGATCAAGAAGAAACTTTTTCTACTATGTTATCTGAATATTAGGAAAAATGGCTACTGGCAGAGATGATTTTGTAATTGCCATTAGGTCAGCTTTTTTAAAAAAAAAAGATAAGCAAAAATTTTCTTTACTAACTTTAATTGTTTTATCAATTTTTGTAATTGTTCTAAGTAATTTAAATTTTAAAGCAATACAATTTGTTAAATTATCAATTAATGAAGTAATTTATAGATCATCTCATATTGCATCAATCCCAGAAAATAAATTAAAAGAAGTAACATCAAAATTAAAATCACATATGGATTTATATGAAAGCCATCAGAAAGAATTAATTAAAATAGAAAATTCTGAACAACTTAAATTGCAAAATGAGTTTTTAACTGCAGAAAATGAAAAGCTTAGAGAGTTACTTGATGAAAGTATAAATTCACAAGAAATATTTGCCAGAGTTTTAATTGATAAAGACAGTCCATATTTAAAATCAGTAGTATTAAATAAAGGCACAAAAGATAAAGTAAAAATTGGAATGGCTGTTATTGATGATGTTTATCTAGTTGGCCAAATAATTGAGGTAAATTTTACTAATTCAAGGGCATTACTATTATCTGATCTTAATAGTAAAATACCATCAGTATTAGAGCCAGATGATATACAGGCTGTAATTTCTGGAACAGGAAGCGATTTTGGAAAAATTGAACATACTCAAGAAGAATTTAGAGAAGATTTTAAAAATAAAGAAATTTTTGCTTACACCTCAGGTCTTGGTGGTTTATTCAAACCTGGTATACCAATTGGAAAAATTAACAATATTTCAGAAGGAAAAATTAATTTTTTTTCTGATTTTACACAACTCAACTATGTAAAAATAGTTTCTTATAATATAGCTGGAGAAGAATAATGTCATCGCTTAATAAAAGTCCTTTTTTAAAAATATTCTTATCCTATCTACCATTTATAATGTTATTTTTTTCTGTATTTAATGAATTTGATTTCAATTACTTAAAGCTTGATTATTTTGCTTTTAATTTTGTTCATCTATTAATTTTCTTTTGGACTTTAAGAAATCCTGACCAATTGGGTTATTTAGCAATTTTCTTTGCAGGTATAATTAACGATGTTGTAATTGGTATACCAATAGGAATTAGTAGTTTTTGTTACCTTATTCTTTGCTCAGTAACAGCTTACATAAGAAACATTACTTTAACCCCAAACTTTATGAAGGACTGGATATCACTATTATTCACAATTTTATTAATTAATTCAATTCAAGTAATTATTTTGGATTTAGTCTTTTTAATTAAAGTTGATTACACTAATTATTTAATTAATTCAGGTTTTACCTTTTTATTTTATCCAATATTTTTTTTATTTTTTAATTTTTTAAACCAGAGAATTTCATATCAAACAAATGATTAAATCTAATTCAGGAATAAGAAAAACAGATGTAATTAATAGAAGAATGTTCATAATCGGAGCAGCAAAAGTAGTAGTTTTTGTTGGTATCGTTGCTCGTTTATTTTCTCTTCAAATAAACGAAAATAAAAAATATTTAACACTTTCAGACAAGAATAGAATTAGAGAATGGAAACTCCCGCCTACCAGAGGAAACATTGTTGATTATTTTGGAAATGTAATTGCAGGTAATTTAAAAGTTTATCAATTACATATAATTCCAGAGCAAGTTGAAAATTTTAATTATTTACTAGTTAGATTGAAAAATCTTTTAAATCTAAGTGATAAAAGAATTGCAAGGATACAAAAATTAAAAGCAGAGCTAAAACCGTGGGACAGTATTATTGTTTCCGAAAATTTAAGTTGGAGTCAATTTGTAAAAATTAATAATTATTTATACGATCTTGTAGGTGTTAAACCTGTAATGACAATCTCCAGAAACTATCCATTTGACGATGTATACACTCATGTTCTTGGATATGTGAGTCAACCAAATGAACAAGAAATTTTAGAAAATGAAACCATCCAAGAAAGATTTGTACCAGGAATGAAAATTGGAAAACTGGGTTTAGAGAAAAGACTTGAAAATCATTTAATTGGAACAAATGCTATTCAAAGATATGAAGTTAATGCTTACGGCAAAAGAATTAATCAACTCGAGCATCAAAAAGGTGAGCAAGGATCAAAAATACGTTTAACTGTAGATACAGAAATACAAAAAGCTTGTGGGAAATTGTTAAATGAAAAAGCAGGATCAATAAGCGTAATGGATATTTATACAGGAGATATTATTGCTATGTATTCATCCCCATCTTATGATCCAAATTTATTTTTATTTGGTATAAGTCAAGACGAATGGCAATTAATTAGAAACAATCCCTTAAAACCGTTAATTAATAAAACTCTTTCAGGCTTATACTCGCCTGGATCAACTATAAAACCAATAGTTGCTCTCTCAGCTTTAGAAAACAACGTGATTGACACAAAGTTTAAAGTTAAATGCACAGGAAAGATGGAGTTGTACGGACAAACATTTCATTGTTGGAAGGAGAAGGGACACGGCTGGGTTAGTTTAAAAAATGCGATGAAGCAATCCTGTGATACTTATTTTTATCAAGTTGCAAGATTATTAGGTGTTGACCGATTGAATATTACAGCTGAAAATTTTGGTTTAGGTAAAAAAGTCCTTGGAGAATATTTTGATAATGAGAAAAAAGGACTATTCCCTAATACTAAATGGAAAAAAAATAATCTTGGTAAAGGCTGGGTATTAGGGGAGACATTAATAACAGGTATTGGTCAAGGCTATACTCAAACAACTCCTTTACAGCTTTGTATGATGACTGCACAAATTGCAAATGGAGGATATGCAATAAAACCAAAAATAATTGTGGACAGCAATCCTATTTCTTATGAAGATGCAAAACAATCAATGGAAAGTGGGTTATTATTTGATACTGACTCTGAGGAATTATTGGACAAAAAATTATTTAAAAACCAAAAAAATATTAAGATTGTTCAAGAAGCAATGTTCGCTTCAACTAATGAAAGATTTGGAACTTCTTATAAATCAAGAATTGATGATCCCAAATATCAATTTGCAGGAAAAACAGGAACAGCTCAAGTAAAGAGAATTAGCAAAAGAGAGAGGGAATTGGATTTAGAATTAGAACAAATACCATATAAAGATAGAGATCATGCTTTGTATGTTGCATATGGCCCATATGTTAACCCAAGATATGCACTTAGTATAATTGTTGAGCATGGTGGTTCGGGAAGTAAGGCGGCAGCACCCATTGCAAAAAAATTATTTAAGTTAATTGTTGATAGACATGAATTGAGAAATAAACAATCAAATTTTGAGAGGATTACAATTTAAATGTTTCAGCATGATAGATTGAGTAATGAGATTACATTACTTCAAAAAATAAAAAGCTTAGACTATATATTATTGATTTCTGTTATTCTTCTTTCTGCATTAAGTGTTTTAGTTATGTATTCTACAGATGGAGGTGAAATACTTTTTCATACCAAAAATCATTTAGTAAAGCTTACAGTTTTTTTT
This sequence comes from uncultured Pelagibacteraceae bacterium, assembly GCA_902581605.1. Lineage (GTDB taxonomy): Bacteria > Pseudomonadota > Alphaproteobacteria > Pelagibacterales > Pelagibacteraceae > Pelagibacter. Next base: position 29,055 of record CACHPE010000003.1, read on the forward strand.
CCTTTAATGATTTTAATAGCTTTCTTTAATATAAAATTTTGGCATAACTTTTCTTATATAATCTACATTATAGTAATGCTTCTTTTAATTTATGTTTCCTTTTTTGGAATTAAGTCATCTGGATCACAAAGATGGATGGATCTATATTTGTTTGTGCTGCAACCATCAGAACTAATGAAGGTTGCAATCATAATGTGTTTAGCGAAATATTATCATAGATTAAAAATAGAAAATGTTAATTCATTTACTAGCATAACTATTGTGTTATCGATAATAATAATACCAATTATTTTTGTTATTGCTCAACCCGATCTTGGCACTTCAATATTAATTGCTTTGAGTGGACTAATTATTTTGTGGTTAGGAGGTATGAAAATAAAATATTTTATTTACTCATTTATTACTTTCTTAATTTCCCTTCCATTTATAATCTCATTCCTTAAGCCTTACCAAAAATTGAGAATATTAACTTTTTTAGATCCAGATAGAGACCCATTGGGCGCTGGATACCAAATTATACAGTCAAAAATAGCTATTGGCTCTGGTGGCCTTAATGGAAAAGGTTTTTTAAAAGGAACCCAAAGTTATTTAGATTTTTTACCTGAAAAACATACAGATTTTATATTTACTTTATTTTCAGAAGAGTTTGGTTTTATAGGCTCAGTTGGTCTTTTGATATTATACTCAATAATAATTTTTAGAATAGTAAGAATAGGAGCAATTTCGAGAAGTAATTTTGCTAGACTTTTTTGTTTTGGTTATGCTTTTGCAATATTTATTTATATTGTAGTAAACTTATCTATGGTTTTGGGTCTGCTACCTATAGTTGGTTCTCCTTTACCCGTCATGTCCTATGGAGGTTCTTCAATGTTAGCCACTATGATTGGATTTGGTATCGTATTGAGTGCAAAAATTAATCATAAACAAATGATTGCATAATTTGTCACTCTCTTAATTTAATTTTTAATTGTATAACAATTTTATGAATAAAAATATTAAAGTGGGAATAATTGGAGCAGGAATTCAAGGTGTATCTAATGCTTTGTTTCTTCAAAAAAGAGGTTTCGATGTTACTATCTTTGATAGAGATAACCCAGGAAGCCAAGCCGCCTCCTATGGTAATGCAGGTCACTTTTCGCCATATGCATCTCTTTCTTTAAATAGAATCGATGTTTTAGCGGATGTCCCAGCTATGTTACTCACTTCTACAGGTCCACTTGCCTTAAAATGGAACTACGTTCCTAAAATGATTCCTTGGTTTTTTAAGTTTATGATGAATACTTCTAAAACTAAGATGATGCATACTGCTAAAAATATGCACCAAATTTTAGATTTAGCTTTACCAGCTTATGATGAATTGTTCGAGGAAATTGATTTGGATGGCTTAGTTGAAAACAAAGGTATTCTTTATATATGGAATGATAAAGATTTAAAAAGCAGAGAATTAGAAATTAGAGTAAGGGAAGAATTAGGAGTTAAACAACAATTAGTAAATAAAGCTGAGATACATGATCTTGAACCACATATTAAACCATTTTACCATGCAGGCGTTTATTATCCTTATGCAAGACATGCAAGAAATCCAAAAAGAATTCTTTTAAAATTATTTGACTTATTTTTGAATAAAGGTGGAAAATTTAACAAAGTAAATATTAAGGACATTAGTTTTGATGAAGAAAAACCAGTTTTTAAAACTGAAACTCAGAGTTATATTTTTGATAAAGTAGTAATAGCTTGTGGTGCTTTTTCAAAAAAATTAACTGATAATCTTGGTGAAAAAATACCTCTAGATACAGAGCGTGGATATCATGTTCATTTTAAAAATTGTGATCATTTATTAACTAGACCTGTAATATTTTCCAACCGCGGATTTGGAATTACACCGATGGAACAAGGTTTAAGAGTTGTTGGAACTGTAGAATTTGGTGGATTAGATAATCCATTATCTAAATCAAGAGTTAAAAATTTGATAAATAATGCAAAATATATGCTTGGTGATTTACCTGAGCATGAGGATGAGTGGTTAGGATTTAGACCAACTTTACCAGATTTTTTGCCAGTTATGGGACCATCAAAAAATCACAAAAATATTTATTATTGTTTTGGGCATCATCATTTGGGATGGACTTTAGGTCCAATTTCTGGAAAGATTGTTTCAGGGATGATAGCGAACGAAAATACAAATTTAGATTTAAAACCTTATAGTTCGCTTAGATTTAGTTAAGTGACTAAAGATAATAATTTTTTAGCTTATTTATATCTTTTTTTAACTGTAACTTTCTGGGCAGGAAATTTTGTAGTAGGTAAACTTGCAAGTTTTTATGAAGTTCCACCTTTTTCACTTAATTTTTACCGATGGCTTTTTGCTTGGTTGATTTTAGCACCTTTTACAATTCCTGAAATATTAGAGAAAAGAAACTATATAATTAAAAACTACAAGCTTTTCATTGTTTTGGGAGTCACAAGTATTACAGTATTTAATTCAATTGTTTACTATTCATTAAATTTTACTCAGGTGATTAGTGGAGTTTTAATGATTTCCACTATACCTGTGATGATCATGTTGTTTTCATCAATTTTAAAAATTGAAAAGACAAATTTTTTTCAAATTATAGGGGTAGTATTCTCTTTTGCAGGTGTAATTATGATTATAACAAAAGCAAATATAGATATATTGAAAAATTTAGATTTTAACAAAGGGGACATAACCATGGTTATAGCAATGTTCTCATGGGCTTTATATTCTACATTGTTAAAAGGAAAAAAATATGAATTAACTCAGATATCGTTACTTCAAGTAGTAATTACTTTTGGTTTAATATTTTTGATACCAGTTTATTTTATTGAATATCAAATTGGATTTAGAATTAATTTGGAATTACCTTTTATTTTAATTTTATCTTATGTGGTTTTGTTTCCAGGTTTGGCATCTTTTATTTTATGGATAAAAGGAATATCTATGATTGGTGCTAATCGTTCTGGTGTTTTTTTACACCTAATGCCAATTTTGAGCGCAATAATGGCGATGATTTTTTTTGGTGAAAAATTCATGTTTTATCATATTTTAGGGGCTTGTTTTATTATTACAGGAATATTGTTATCAAATAAGAAAGTTAAAAATGCTTAAAGTTGCTATATTAGATGATTATCAAAATGTTGCTCAACAATTTGTAGATTTAGAAAAACTATCTGGAAAATATGAATTTAAGATTTTCAGCGAACCTTTTTTAGATGAAGCAGATGCAATTGATCAGTTAGCTAATTTTGAGGCTTTACTAATAATGAGAGAAAGAACTTCAATTACAAAAAATTTAATTGATAATTTAAATCATTTAAAATTTGTAATCACAAGTGGATTAAGGAACAAATCTATCGATTTGGAGGCAGCAAAAAAAAGAAAAATTATAGTTTGTGGTACAGATATAAATTTAAATCCAACACCTGAATTAACTTGGGCACTAATTCTTGGTTTAGCTAGAAATTTTAAAGAAGAGTTTGATAATATGTATCAAGGGTATTGGCAAACTACAATTGGAATAGAATTGAAAGGAAAAATACTAGGTTTGATTGGTCTAGGTAGAGTAGGTACAGAAGTTGCAAAAATTGGAAAAGCCTTTGGAATGCAAGTAATGGCCTGGAGTGAAAACTTAAACTTAGACAAGTGTAAAGAATTAGATGTGCTTCCTTGTAACAAAGATGACTTAATTACAAATTCTGATGTACTTTCAATTCATGTTCAAGGAGGAGAAAGATACAAAGATTGTATTACTATAAAAGAATTTGATAAAATGAAAAAAACAGCTTTTTTAATTAATACTTCAAGAGGACCTATTGTGAATGAGGATGACTTAATTATTGCATTATCAACTAATGTAATTGCAGGAGCAGGAATAGATGTTTATGACAAAGAACCTTTACCAGAGAATAACAAACTTAGATTTTTACCTAATGCACTGCTTACTCCTCACATAGGTTATGTAACAGCTGAAAATTATAGCATTTTTTATAACCAAATGATTGAAGGACTAGAGGCTTGTGTAAATGGAAAGCCTATCAGAGTTCTAGAGTAAAAATGGAGCTTCCTATTGTTAATCACGAGGATTATTTTGCTAAAATTGGTGATGATCATAAGTTTCCAATTGATAAATTTGGAGAGTTAGCAAACTACTTAATTCAAAACAAAATAGTAAGTAAATTTCATAAACCTTCAGCCTGTTCATTTGAAACATTAAGCTACGCACATTCCAAAAATTACATATTAGATATTAAAAATAAAACTTTAAGTAAAGAGGGAGTAAAAAAAATAGGTTTTCCACTTGTAGATAGTGTTGTGCAAAGATCATTAGTTGCTACAGGTGGTACAGTACTAGCATCTAAACTTGCAATAAATTATGGAATATCCTGTAATACTGCTGGAGGCAGTCATCATGCAAATTACGATGGTGGGGCTGGATACTGTGTATTCAATGATGTTGCAGTTGCATCACATTATTTACTCAACAGAGGTCTTGCCAATAAAATACTAATTGTTGACTTAGATGTTCATCAAGGAAATGGGAATTCAGAAATTTTTAAAGATAATAGAAGCGTTTTTACTTTTAGTATGCATTCCAAAACTAACTATCCTGCTAAAAAATCAAATAGTGATTTAGATATAGAGCTTGAGGACGATTTAGAGGATGATTCTTACATTAAAACACTAAAACATTACTTAAGAAAGTTAAATCAAGAAAATTTTGATTTTGTTTTTTATATAGCTGGTGTCGATATTCATTTTAATGACAGATTAGGTAAATTAAAAATTTCTGATGAAGGTATTAAATTGAGAGACGAGCTAGTAGTAGAAAACTTTTTTTCTAGAAGAATACCATTTTGCGGAGTTTTAGGTGGAGGCTATAACAAGGATTTTAAAAAACTTGTTGAATTACATTCAATCTTGCATCAATCTTGTGCTAAATATTTAGGATCATGACAAAAAAAATAAATCCAAATTTAACAGCTGAGCAAAAATTAATTTTATTTGAGGAGGGGACCGAGCGTGCAGGTTCGAGTGAACTTAATAATGAAAAAAGAGAAGGAAGTTTTCATTGTGCAAATTGTGATGAAAAATTATTTGATTCAAAAACAAAATATGAGAGTGGGTCAGGCTGGCCTTCTTTTTATGAGTCTTTGCCTGATGTATTTGAAACCAAAACAGATCACCATATAGGATATGCAAGAACTGAATACCATTGTAAAAATTGTGGAGGACATCACGGTCATATATTTGATGATGGACCTAAACCTACAGGAAAAAGATTTTGTAATAATGGCGTTTGTTTAGTATTCAAACCAAAAATTTAAATGTATTTATTGTAAGTAAAATAAATTAAATTATAATAAATTAATGAAAAAATTTTTGTATTCGATCATAATTATATATTCTCTGATTATAAATGTATATGCGGATGTTTCAGATAAAATTTCTGCCAAAGTAAATGATTATTTTTCTAATTTAATTCCAGGCAATGGGATTACAGAAGTAAGTATAGATTTAAGAGAAAATAATAGTCCAGATTTCAGTATTCTTGCTGTAAGAGAATTAGAAAAATCTTTAACAGGAAATATTTTCACTCAATTTTCTTTGTTTAATACTGAGCAAAATGATGATGATAGAGTTGTTGGTAATTTAGGGTTTGGGAAAAGAAATCTTAGCGATGATAAACTAATGTTAACAGGCTCTAATATTTTCTTTGATTATGATAGTCACGGAAATATAAGAACCAGTTTAGGAGTAGAGGCAAGAAACGCAGTTTTAGAATTTTATGGAAATTACTACAAAGGTTTAGGAGATGGACCTGATGAAAAAGTACTAGATGGATATGATTTAAGACTTGAGTCTCAAATTCCCTACCTACATTGGGCAGATATATTTTACAATACTTACAAATGGAAAGGTGTAGACAGAGAAGATGTTGAAGGGGCTAAAATGGGTTCAGAAATACAGTTCACACCAAATATAAATTTAGAAATTGCTTACGATGATAAAAAGAAAAGAGGTATTGAGGATGAATGGTATGCTAGAATAATGTTTATGCACCCCCCAAAAGAAGGACCAAGTGCAAAAGATGGGATTGCAAACATAGCATGGAAAGAAAACAAAGACATGTCAGGCGAGCTTTTGTCGAAAGTTAAAAGAAATAATAAAATTATGATTGAGTTTAAAGGATCAGCAACGATATCGAGAACAGATTAATGAAAAATATTTTTAAATTTTTAATGATAAGTTTATCCTTTTTGATGTTTAATTTTGAGACAGTACAAGCTGCAACAGCTACAGGAAATGCAGATGTTTACAAGGTTACAATGAGAAAAATAGAATTATGCACTGGTTACACTGTTGTTGATTTTGATAATGTCCACACCGACGATGCGTGTCATAACGCAGTTGTGCTTGGTAGTGGAGATAAAGTAGTTGATATAGCATCTGTTAATGCAGGTTCAGCTGCAGCAAGTTATGGAGACTCTGCTTTATTACCTTTAGGTGAAACTTACACACATTTGAGAGTTACAATTGATAGAAAATTTACAATTAAATCTGAGAGTGCAATCGATACTGGTGGATCAAGTGATACTGATAGCTGCGCTACTATTGCAACTGCCGACTCACAATATCAAAATGATGAGGCAACTGATAAGTATACTCACAAAGTTGCAGTAGCTGAAGGCGGTACAAATGCAGAAATGAATTTATATATGACTAATGGAAGACAATCAGATGAAAATACTGCGAATTATACACAATGCTTTAATGCAAATTGTTCACAAAAAAATACAAGTTGGAATTGGAATTATGCTAAAGATGCATCAGAACTAACCTCAGCAATAGCAATGCGAACCATGAGATCATCATTGACTACTGATGATATTCAATTAGTTTATGCATTATCATCACCATATACAGTTGCTTTAATACCTCCAACAATTGACATTTCTTTTGGAACAAGAAATGCTATAGGAGTACAAGAGGTTAGTAACAGCGCGGGTGATGGCTCACCTACAGCTAATGATGGAATGTGTTCATTTTATCCTGAAGAACCAATAGTAACTATTACAATTAAATAATTTTTATTAGAGATCATTTCAGTGTTCAAATTGAAATTTAAAATAATTTATTAATGGCAAAAGACCTTTATATTTAAAGCTTAAGATTAAGAAAAAATATTATAAATCTATAATTAAAATAAAAGATTAAATTTAAAAAGCAAAGAAACAGTTAGCTTAAGGGGAAAAGGATTAATTTTTTAAAAGATCTTGAAGTTTATTCTCTTTTTCTAAAGCTCTAACTTCATCATAACCACCGATATGCTCTTCATCAAAGAAGATTTGGGGAATTGTTCTTCTACCATTAGCCTTTTTTATCATTTCATCCATGGCTCCATCAACTTTTGAAATATCAATTTCATTATATGTTGCATTATTTCTTGCTAATAATCTTTTGGCTGCTTCACAATAATTGCAAAAAGGACCAGTATACATGGTAATTTTTTTCATAGATTATAGATAATCACCTTTTTTAATTTTTCTAGTAATTTCTTTTCTAGAGTATTCAAACTTTTTACGATGTTTTATACTTTTTTGATTTACTCTTTTTCTCCATAATCTAAACGACGATGGTTTTAGAGACCTCCTCATAATTTTAATTACATCAGGTTCTTTCTTTCCAGTCTTTTTTTCAATTTCCTCGAAAGTTATTCTGTCTGCCCAAGCTGCCCAAATGATCCAATCAGGATCGTCCATTTTGGGTTCTGGATTTTTGACTTTAGTAACTGGCCTGTGACCTTTTTTTTTCATAAATCCTTTATATTTGAAAAAAAAATTTAATGCATTTTTTTTTACCTTATGATATTATGAATAAGATAGTCCTTCTTAGCCATCTTTAGCTCCCGGTTTTTAAGGACTATCTTTTTTTATGCTCCCCCTAGATTTTATACTTTATCTACAGATAATTATTTTTTTATTTATCACACCTGGAACTCCCAGAATTGTAATTATTTCTTATTCAATGAATTATGGTGTTGGTAAATGTGTATGGTCTGCGTTGGGTGATATAACTGCAAATTTGATTCAGGCTACTTTAGTTATTTTTGTGATTGGATCTTTTTTTTCAGAGAATTCAACAATACTTAATGCATTTAAATGGATAGGGATAATTTATTTATTATATTTAGCCTATGATATTTATAAATCTCGACCAAAAAGCATTTCAACTGAAGGAGAAATAGAAAAAAGTAACTTATCTTTTTTTAGAGATGGTTTTTTAGTTGCTGGCACAAGTCCTAAGGCTTGGATGTTTTTTCCTTTTATTTTTCCTCAATTCATTGACTTTAATTCAAATTTATTAGCTCAATTTGTAATTTTAATTACAACTTACATCGTTTTAGATTTTTTATCTTTAATTGGTTACGCAATGCTTGCACAGAAATTAATTAAGTGGATCACTGCAAATCCAAAAACAATAAATACAATTTCTGCGAGTGTTTTAGTTATTATTGCGGCAATAATCCTAATAACACAACAATATTGACCAATTTTGGCTCTTATTGCCACTTGCATAAAATAAAATTTCTTTATTTAATCAGTCAATAATTAATTAATTAAAGAGGAAATAAAATGCGATTAAATAAGATAATTTTAAGTTTTGTTTCTGCATTAGTAATTTTATTTTCAACTTCTGTTGTATCATTTGCAAAAGTTGTTGGTGACAAAATTATTTTAGGTGCTGCTATTTCCCTAACTGGTAAATACTCATCGAATGGTGTTCATACTCAAAATGGTTACAACATGGCCGTTGACAGAATTAACAGCATGGGTGGTGTCAAAGTTGGTGGAAAAACTTATAAGTTTGATATTATTTATTATGATGATGAGTCAAACCCTAAGAGAGCTGCACAGCTTGCAGAAAGATTAATTTCACAAGATGGTGTTGAGTTTATGCTTGGCCCTTACAGTTCTGGTTTAACTAAAGCGATTGCACCGGTTACTGAAAAATATGGTGTTCCAATGGTTGAAGCAAATGGTGCATCTAGATCTTTGTTTACAAAAGGTTACAAATATCTATTTGCTGTATTAGCTCCAGCTAATTTATATCTTGATGTTGCTATTGATTTAGCAGTTGAAAAGAATAATGGAAAACCAGTGACAGTAGCAATGGCATTTGAACAAGATGCGTTTTCTCAAGATGTTAGATTGGGAGTTTTAGATGCAATTAAAAGAACTGGCTCAAAAAAGGTAATAGATGATAAGTTACCAAAAGAGTTAAACGATATGGCTGCTACATTAGTTAAAGTCAAACAAATGAAGCCAGATGTTCTTGTTGTATCAGGTCATACAAAAGGTGCACTTACTGCAATTAGACAAATTGCTGAAATGAAGGTAGATGTTCCAATGTTGGCTATGACTCACTGTGATGCTGCTAAACTATCAAAACAGCATGGCAAAAACTCACAGTATGCACTATGCGCTTCTCAATGGCACAAAACATTAACATACAAAGATAATTTCTTTAAAGATGGAATGACTTATGCGGCTGACTTTGAGAAAGAGTTTGGATATGATCCGCCTTATCAATCTGCAGAATCTTCTGCTGCGTTGTTAGTATTTAAAGATGCTTTTGAAAGAGCAAATTCTTTTGATCAGAAGAAAGTAAGAGACGCTCTTGCAGCTACTAACATGCAAACATTCTATGGAAATATTAAATTTGCACCTGGTGGTCAAAATGTTGACAAACCTATGGTGCTTTTCCAAGTAATGTGTGATGACTCAGGTAAATGTGAGAATAAAGTTGTTGCGCCAACTAAATGGGCATCAGCTAAGTTAATACATCCTGTTCCTAAGTGGTCAGAAAGATAAAATAAAAAATATCAAAGCCCCCTAGTATTAGGGGGCTTTTTTTTATATAACCCAAATACTTTTTATGGATTTCATGGTTTTCCAATATCCGATGATAACTGTCCAAGCTTGCTTGGATGGAATTCTTCTTGGAATTTTATTTGCATTGATTGCTTATGGGATGGCTCTTCAATGGGGAGTGATGAACATAATTAATATTGCACAAGGAGATCTTGTTATCCTGGGAGGGTATATTGCTTACTTTATGTATCTCTACGGTATTCATCCAGCATGGGGTGTAATTGTTGCACCAGTAATAATGTATTTTCTAGGTGTACTAATTTACAAACTGGTTATTAACAAAGTAGTTGATAGAGACTTATTTATCTCCATATTAGCAACTTTTGGAATAAGTATTCTGTTCATGCAACTAATGAATTTTGCATTTGGCGCAGACGTTGTACTTGCAAACTCAGATTATGGAACAACGATGTTGTTTAACAATAATGTTGTGTTGCCAAACTCAAAATTGTTTTCAGCTTTTATAAGTATTTTATTCGCAATATGTCTAGTAATTTACATGAAAAAATCTAAGCTTGGACGTGCGATTAGAGCTACTGCACAAAATGCTAGAGCTGCTAAAATTTTAGGTGTTGATACAGAAAAAGTTTATGCAGCAACTTTTGGGATAAATGCTGCGCTTTGTGGTGTTGCTGGAGCTTTAATTTCAATAACATTTACAATTCACCCTTATATGGGATTACCATATACAATTCGATCATTTATGATCGTTATAGTTGCAGGCTTAGGAAATTTACCAGGAGTTGCAATGTCTGGTATGGGTCTTGGTGTATTTGAGGAATTTGCAGACTATATTCTAGGAACAGAATTTAGAATTGGCTCTGTATTTTTACTATTAGTATTAATTTTAGTTTACAGAAGATTTAAACTTTCAAGAAAAAGAGAGTACCTAAAGTGAAAAAAGTTGAAATTACAGATGATTCTGGAAAAATAATTAAAGTTGATATCGAAAAATTTAAAAAACATATAGATGAGTATCATTTAAATGGATCAAGCCTACATGAGGAAAATGGACATTATTTTACAGTTGACCAAAAATTTAGAGATAAAATAAACAGCTTATATGAACAAAAATAATTTAATTTTATACTCTGGTATTTTGATCTTTGGTTTAGCAGCGCCATTCCTTTTTCCAGCCTTTAAAGTTCAGTTATCAATACTATGTGTGTTGATAGTGCTCGCGACCACTTGGAATATCCAAGGTGGCGAGATGGGTTATAATTCGTTTGGAAATATTTTGTTTTATGGTCTTGGGATGTATCTTTGTGCGTCGGTTCAAGTTGGGATGTTCTTTCCGTTAGCAGAATGGACGGAGAGTGGTGGTGAAAAAACATTTGTTCATACTCCTGCTCAATTTTTTCAAGGAATGGCTGTTGGGTTAGTTGTTGCAGCTATAGTTCCAACCATTATTGCTGGTTTAATTGGATATTCAATTTTAGGTCTGAGAGGGCATTACTTTGCAATCTGCACATTAGGTTTAGGAGTGGCTGCTGGTGAAATTTCTGGAGGAATAGAAATTATTGGTGCAGGTCAAGGATTTACAACACCTCCATTTCCAGACGTTGGGAGTTTAGAGGCAAGAGGAGAGTTTTTTTATTTCTTAAGTTTCTTTACTTTAATTCTGACTTTTATTGCAGTGCGTTCAATTTATTCTACGAGATTTAAATTAATACTTAATGCTATCAGAGACAATGAGGATAAAGCTGAAGCAATGGGTATTGAAACAATGAAATATAAAATTATTGGTTGGATGATCTCAGCTTTCTTTTGTGGATTGGCCGGTGGAATAATGGGTGGATTAGTTGGCTACATAGACTCTACAGACGTGGCTTTTGATGGAAGAGAGATGGGTGTATTCATGGTATTGATGGCAATACTTGGAGGAAAAGGAACACTTTGGGGTCCGATTATAGGTGCAACTATATTCCATATATTTAAAGAAGGTTTTTGGACATTCTTTTTAGGTTGGCAGTATGTTGCTCTTGGAGTTTTGATTGTAGTAATTGTGATTTATTTCCCAGAAGGAATTATGGGATGGTTAAGAGAAAAATATCCAGAACGTTTCGGTGAAGTAGTTGATGAAAAAGATCGTAAAGCACAGGTAGAACTTAAATGAGTATTTTAGAAGTAAGCAATGTAAGTAAATCATTTGGTGGTGTTAAAGCTAATGTCGACATCTCAATGAATGTTGAAAAAGGTAAGATAGTTGGATTAATTGGGCCAAACGGTTCAGGCAAAACTACATTGTTTAATTCAATTGTAGGGACTTACCCTATTGATAATGGATCTATTAAATTTAATGGTAAAGAAGTTTCTGAGTTACCAGTCCCAGTTATTGCTAAGCTAGGGCTATTAAGAACGTTTCAACAAACTAGAATTTATGGAAAACTTAATTGCATAGAAAATATGCTCATTAGTCACAAAGGTAGTGATGCAAATTTAATGAAAATATTTTCTAAAATTCCAAAAGAATTGACTGAAAAAGCAGAAAATCTGCTAAATTTTGTAGGATTATATCAAAAAAGAAAGCTAAGAGCAGGAGATCTATCTTTTGGTCAACAAAAATTATTAGAATTGGCAATGGCATTAATGAATGAACCAGAGATGTTACTGCTAGATGAGCCTACAGCTGGAATTAATCCAACTCTAATAAATGGTATTATTGATAGATTAATTAAAGTAAATCAAGATTTTGGAATAACACTTTTAGTGATTGAGCATAACATGAGAGTGATTATGCAATTAGCAGAAAATATTTTTTGTTTAGCTCACGGTAAAATGTTGGCTAATGGATCACCAGATGAAATTAAAAATGATAAACGTGTCATTGATGCGTATTTAGGAGCTCAATAATGTCTAACCAATATGAAGTATTAGGAAAAGCTCCAACACCAGATGATTTAAAAAAATTATCTCCAAACGAAGTTCATTTAACCATTAAAAATTTAAATGCAGGTTATGGAAAAATGGAAATTTTACATAACTTTGATTTATTCGTAAACAAAGCTCAGTCTTTATGTTTAATTGGTCCCAATGGTGCAGGTAAATCTACAATTCTTCACTCAATATATGGTTTTACAAATATTTTTTCTGGTCAAATTGAACTTGAAGGAAAAGAAATTACAAATCTTACCCCGGCAGAAAAGTTAAAGTCAGTTGGTATAGCTTATATATTACAAGATAACTCAGTATTTCCGGATATGACAGTAGAAGAAAACTTATTAATGGGAGGATACATAAAAGAAAAAACAGATGAGTCATTTGAAGAGGCTGAAAGAATTTTTGAAAAATATGAAAGGCTTAGAAATAGAAGAAACCAACCTGCAAAAGTTTTATCTGGCGGTGAGAGAAGATTACTAGAAATATCAAGAGCGTTAGTTATGAAACCTTCAATACTTTTAGTAGATGAACCATCAATTGGACTTGAACCCAGATATATTGAAATGGTTTTTGAAATATTAAGAGATCTTCAGCAAAATGAAAAAAAAACAATCATTCTAGTTGAGCAAAATGCCAAAAAAGGATTAGAGTTTGCAGATATTGGATACGTTTTAGTATCTGGGCAAACTGCAATTGCAGGTAAAGGAAATGATTTACTTCAAAATCCTGATGTTGGTAGACTGTTCCTAGGTGGATAATGATTAATAAAAATTTTTTCTTTAAAGGATATAGATCTATATTTACTCATGATAGTCCAGCTATAGCTCTAACTTGTTGCTTTATAGCGATTGGAGCTCTATTTAACAATTTAGGTTTTAATATTCAGGAAAGTATTTTTTCAACTGTTTTAACTTATGCTTTACCAGGCTCACTAGTAATGGCAGAGTCCATGTTAATTGGAGCATCTTTGTTAAATATTTTTTTGGCAGTATGGATTGTGAATGCGAGACTTTACCCTATGGCTGTATCTTTATTTCCGTTAATGATGCATAGAAGTCAACCTAAGTGGAAGTATTATTTTTCATGTCATTTCATTGCTATTTCCGCATGGCTAATCATGAAAAGCAATTATAAAAATATTCCAAAAAAACATAGAATTGATTATTGGATTGGTATTGGAAGCGCAACAGTAAGTGTATCAGTAATTGGAACATTTTTAGGTTTCTCTTTTTCAGAACATTTGAATAAAGATATGATGTTGGGTTTAGCAATTCTTAATCCAGTTTATTTTCTATGTATGATGATTGGTGCATCTAAAACTATACCAGTAACTCTATCAGTTTTATTTGGAACTATATTAGGCCCAATTATTTATTTACTCTCACCAGAGTGGTCAATTTTGATAGCAGGAATAATTGGGGGAACCTTAGCTTATCTAGTAGGAGAGCACAGTGTCAGCTAATATTGTTTACGCAATTCTTGTTACGTCTTTAGCAACATTTTTGTCTAGATTTTTGGGCGCTCTAACATCTGAGGGTATAAAAGAAACTTCTAAGCTTTTTAAGTGGTTTAATTGTTTAGCCTATGCAACTTTGGCAGCACTAATAGCTAGAACTATAATTTTTCCTGCTGGTGTTTTGGTAGATGCTAGTTATTACAGTAGATCAATTGTTGTGTTTATGTCCTTGTTTGTTTTTTTTATTTCTAAGAAAAACTTTGTTTATCCAACAATTTTCTCAGCTATTTGTATGGCAATAATAAACAATTATATCTGATTAAATTGATTTATAAAAAAAGGTAAAATAAAATTTAGAATGCAAAAAATTATAGGCATAGACATTCAAAAACATGACAAATCAAATAGGATTATAAAAATTAGTTTAGAAAATGAAATAATAGATAAATTAATTTTCCCTTTTAATAAATTTGATTTAACAGCATTAGAGCTAAAACCATTTACAAGATTTACTTTAGCTAAAAGTTTAGATGATTTAACAAATAATAAATTAAGCGAATTAATGAACTCAATTATTAAAGATAGATCTACAGGTTGCTTTATTATTGGACCAAAAAATATAACCGCAAAAATTAATGATACATTTTTAGTTAAGTTATCAACTGCAATAGCTCATCTAATTGGTGTACCTAATCATGATGCCATGGCAGGAAAATATTATGCTCGTTTTCAAGTTAAACATGAAGATACTAGCGACTCTTACCTAAGGAAGGCTTATAGGAATATGGATCTTCATACAGATGGGACATATGTGAAAGATGTTACCGATTGGTTAATTATGACAAAAATTGATGAGCAAAATGTTGAAGGTGGTGAAACAGCTATGTTACACCTTGATGACTGGGAGCATTGTGATGATTTATATAATGATCCAGTTGGGAGACAAAATTTTGTTTGGGGGTCACCAAAAAGTAAAAATATTGATTACAAAGTAGAGCACCCAGTTTTTTCGACTGATAAAGAGGGAAGACCAACAATATCTTATATAGATCAATTTCCAGAACCTCAAAATATGGATCAAGGAAATTTTTTACAAAGATTATCTGATGGATTAGAGGAAAGTAAAAATAAAATAATTACGAAATTACCTGTTGGATACTCTGTGATTGCAAATAATTATTTCTGGCTTCATGGAAGAAAACCTTTCAAAGAAAACAAGGAATTAAGCAGAGAATTACTAAGAATTAGAGGTTCTTTTTTTGTTAATTAATTCATTATAATCAATATAAAGTATCCAAAATTATGAATTTAGGTTTTATTGGTACTGGAAAAATTGCAGCTTCAGTGATTACTGGAATATGTAAATCAAAAATTTCCTATAAGAAAATTATTATTTCTCCAAGAAATAAAAAAATAGCTCTTGGGTTAAAAAGAAAGTTTAAAAAAATAGTTATTGCCAAGGATAATCAACAAATCATAGATCAATCCAATTGGGTATTTTTATCTGTTACACCTACTGTTGGTGAAAAAATTATTAAAGATTTAAAATTTAAATCGACCCAAACAGTTGTTAGTTTTATTTCAACAATTACTTTATATCAATTAAAGAAAGCAATAAAAGTAAAAGCAAAAATTGTAAGAGCAATACCTCTACCTCCAATTTCATTAAAGAAAGGTCCTGTACCTATTTGTCCCCCTAATTCAAAAGTTAAAGCGTTTTTCAATAACTTGGGTACAACTGTAGAAATTAAGAATGAAAAATCGTCTATAAATTTTTGGTCAACCTCTGGTATGATGGCGCCTTTTTATGAGATGTTGAGAGTAATGACTGATTGGTTGGTAAAAAGAGGGGTAAAAAGAAATAATGCTCAAAAATATATTACTTCTTTATTTTTAGCTTTATCTGAAGATGCTGTAGCAAATTCAAAAGAAAATTTAAAGAATTTAGTAAAAGAGTCTCAAACGCCAAAAGGTTTAAATGAACAAGGTGTGAAAGAATTAACTAAAGCTGGATTTTATAGATCTCTAGAAAGAACATTAAATAGTATTCACAGAAGACTTAATAAATAAATCAAATGTCTGAAAATATTTTAGAGATTAATAATTTAAGTAAATATTTTGGTGGATTAGCTGCAGTTTCAGATTGTTCAATAAAAGTTAAAAGAGGAACTATCACTGGTATCATTGGACCAAATGGATCTGGTAAAACAACTTTATTTAATTTAATTGCTGGAAACTTAAAATCCTCTGGTGGAAATGTTGTTTTTGATAATGAAAACATCACTGATGTTCCATCTTATGAATTATTTTCTAAAGGGTTGTTAAGAACATTTCAAATTGCACATGAGTTTTCAAATTTATCTGTTTTAGAAAATTTAATGATGGTTCCAGGAAATCAATCTGGAGAAAAAATAATGACAGCATTATTTAAACCAGGTTTAGTTGCACAAGAAGAGGCTGTGGTTAAAGAGAAAGCGAAAGAAGTTGTTGAATTTTTAAATTTAGGACATTTATCAAATGAGCTTGCTGGAAATCTTTCAGGTGGACAAAAGAAATTGTTAGAACTTGGAAGAACCATGATGGTTGACGCAAAATTAGTATTATTAGATGAAGTAGGGGCTGGAGTTAACAGAACTTTGTTAAAAGATCTTGGAACTGCAATAGAAAAATTAAATAAAGAAAAAGGTTATACTTTTTGCATGATTGAACATGATATGGATTTTATTGGAAGATTGTGTGATCCAGTGATTGTAATGGCTGAGGGGTCAGTATTATTTGAGGGAAGTGTTGAAGAAGCAAAAAAAGATGAGAAAGTTATCGAAAGCTATCTTGGAAGAGGGTCAAAATTAAAGGATACTAACTAATGGCATATTTTGAAGGAATTGAAATGACAGGTGGTTATGGTAATGGTCCTGACATTATTAGTTCGTGTTCAGTAAATGTGAATAAAGGTGAAATAGTTTCTATTTTGGGGCCTAATGGTGCTGGTAAATCAACTGCCATGAAAGCAATGTTGGGCTTGCTGAATTTAAAGTCTGGATCAGTAAAGATTGATGGTAAGGATATTTCAAAATTATCTCCTCAAGATCGAGTTAAGCAAGGTATTTCTTTTGTACCGCAAACTAAAAATGTTTTTGCAGGGATGACTGTTGAAGAAAATTTAGAAATGGGTGCATTTCTTGTTGAGAATGAAATCAAAAATATAATTGAAGAAATTTATGAATTATTTCCAATTTTAAGAGAGAAAAGAAATCAGTTGGTTGGTGAACTTTCTGGAGGTCAAAGACAACAAGTAGCTCTAGGTCGAGCTTTAATGATTAAACCCACAGTTTTAATGTTAGATGAACCAACTGCTGGCGTATCACCAATTGTGATGGACGAATTATTCGATCATATTGTAAAAGTAAAAAGAACTAATGTTGCAATATTAATGGTAGAGCAAAATGCAAAACAAGCCTTAAGTATTTCAGACAGAGGCTACGTGCTAGTTACTGGAGAAAATCGTTATTCAGGTACTGGAAAAGAATTATTAGACGATCCAAGAGTAAGAAGCTCTTTTTTAGGAGGGTAATATGGATTTTGTAAATGCAATAATTCTATTATTAAATTATATATTTATTCCCGCATTAACTTATGGTTCTCAGTTAGCATTAGGTGCAATATTTGTAACATTAATCTATGGAATTTTAAGATTTGCAAACTTTGCGACTGGTGACATGATGTCTTTTGGAACCATGATGACAATATTGTTTACATGGTATTTTCAATCTTTAGGTGTTTCTTTAGGTATTTTACCTACTGCATTATTGGCTATTCCATTTGGAGTAATTTTCATGATTTTTTATATGCTTTTAATAGATAAGTTTGTCTTTCAGTATTATAGAAATCAAAAAAGTCCCCCAGTTCAATTTGCTATGGTGAGTATTGGAGTAATGTTTGTAACACAAGCTGTGGTAAGAATTATTATTGGACCTGGTGACAGAAGATTTTTTGATGGTGAAAAATTCATTATTAAAGCTCGTGAATTTAAGGAGATGACAGGTTTAAATGAAGGTCTTGCATTGAAATCAACTCAAGTGATTACTATTTTTGTAACAATAGTTTTAGTCTCTTTATTGTTTTGGTTTTTAAATAGAACAAAAACTGGAAAAAGTATGAAAGCTTATTCTGATAATGAAGACCTTGCTTTATTATCAGGTATTGATCCAAAAAAAATAGTTTTAGTTACCTGGGTTATTGCTGGAATTTTAGCTACAATTGGTGGAGCTTTGTATGGTTTAGATAAAAGTTTTAAACCTTTTACTTATTTTAATAATATGCTTCCTATTTTTGCTGCTGCAATTGTTGGAGGAATTGGAAATCCATTTGGAGCTTTTTTAGGCGGATATGTAATTGCTTTTTCTGAAATATTACTCACTTACGCATATAAAAAATTCTTTATGTATATTTTACCAGAAAGTATGGAGCCAAGTAGTTTGGTTCAGTTATTATCTACAGATTATAAGTTTGCAGTCTCGTTCTCTATTCTTGTAATAGTTTTAATTTATCGACCTTCGGGAATATTTAAGGGGAAAGTATTGTGAGAAAAAACCTAAATGTAATTGCAGCTTACAGTATCATGATGGTACTCATTCTGATGGTTGGTATATTTCAGTCTTGGAACATAGCGCTATCAATATTTAATCTTTGTTTAATTTCTGCAGTTATGACAATGGGTGCGAATATTCAATGGGGATATGCTGGTTTAATTAATTTTGGAATTATGGGCTATACAGCTTTAGGTGGTTTAGCTGCGGTATTAATATCTGTAGATCCTGTCCAAGAAGCCTGGAGGGCAGGAGGTTTCGACATTCTAATGTCGTTGTGGCTGATAGTAGTAATGGTATTAGTTATACGCTTTGTTTTAAAAAGATTTGAAAAATCAAAAATAAGAACATACAGCATAGCTGCAATAATAATTTCAGGTATTTTACTTATTAGATTTTCTGCAGAGCCAGGCATAGAAGCAATTGAAGCAGTGGATCCAGCTAAAACTGGTTTCTTAGGAGGATTTGGATTACCAATAATATTTTCTTGGATAGTAGGAGCACTTTTTGCTGGTGGTTTAGCTTTTATAGTTGGAAAAGTTGCACTTGGTCTTAGAGCAGATTATTTAGCTATCGCAACACTTCTTATTTCTGAAATTGTTATTGCAATTATTAAACATGAAGACTGGCTCACAAGAGGGGTTAAAAATGTTATTGGATTAAAAAGACCTGCACCTTATGAAGTAGATCTTCAAACAACTGATTGGTTTATTAAATTAGTTGAAAAGTTTAATTCAGGAAAATTAAGTGTAATTGAGAATTTAGCTGATAGACAAGCTGCTTTAAATCAACTTGTTATTGAAGGCTCTTCAGTATTTGTAAAACTGTGTTATTCAGGATTATTTTTAGTAGTAGTAATCATTCTTTTAATTTTAACTCAAAAGGCTCTTTATTCTCCATGGGGAAGAATGATGAGGGCAATTAGAGATAATGAGGAAGCTGCAAATGCAATGGGCAAAAATGTTGTTAAACAACATCTACTAATTTTTATTTTAGGCTCAGCAATTGTTGGAATTGCGGGCGCAATGCTTGTTACACAAGATGGTTTATTCACACCGGGAAGTTATAGACCTATGAGATATACTTTTTTGATTTGGGTGATGGTAATTGTTGGAGGAAGTGGAAATAATTTTGGAGCAATTTTAGGAGGATTTGTTGTTTGGTTTTTATGGATTGAAGCTGCACCAATATCATTATTCTTAATAAACTTTTTCACTGCGGGAATTCCTGAAACAAATGCACTTAAATCTCATTTAATTGAAAGTGTTCCTTATTTTAGATTTTTACTGATGGGATTAGGATTGTTGTTTATAATGAGGTATAGACCTAAAGGTATACTTCCTGAAAAAATAGAAATAAAGTAAATGTAATGAAATATATTATATTAGGTGCTGCTGCTGCTTGGGCTTTGTATATGGCTGACAAGTATTTATTCTTTTAATGAATAAAAATCTTTCGTTACTAATTTTAAGCCAGATTTTTGCTTTTACAGCTGCTCCAGTCACCGTTTTTTTAAGTGGTATAATTGGATCAAAATTTAGTCCAATAAAATCTTTAGCAACTCTTCCAATGGCTTTGTCAGTAGTCGGAATTGCGTTATTTGCTTTTTTTGCTGCAAAGTTAATGAGTATAATTGGACGGAAATTGGGATTCATTTACGCATCATTATGTACATGTTTTGCATCTCTTTTAACTGCATACTCTATAATTATAGAAAGTTTTGTCTTATATAATTTAGGATGCTTTTTAATTGGTGGAGGAATAGCTTTCAGTCATCAATATCGTTTTGCAGCAGTTGAGGTTGTGGATAAGGATTATGCACCAAAAGCAATTTCTATCATTTTGTTAGCAGGAATAGGTTCGGCCTTTATTGGTCCAAACATCGCAAATATTTCGAAAGGATTTATTTCAGATCATATATATGCAGGTTCTTATTTTGCACTTGCCATTTTATCTATCTCATCAACAATATTTTTAATTTTTTATCAGGAACCAAAAACGATATCTAGTAATCAATATAAAACAGGAAGAAGTTTTTTTGAGCTTATCTCACAACCTAGATTTCTACAGGCACTGATAGCTTCAGCTTTTGCATATGCAGTAATGACTTTTTTAATGACAGCAACTCCCATAAGTATGCATTTGATGGAGAAAATAAGTTTATCCAAGACTGGATTTGTTATTCAGCTTCATATCGCAGCCATGTTTTTACCTTCACTAATTACTGGAAATTTAATTAAAAGGTTTGGTCATAGTAAAATTATGCATGTGGGAGTTTTATTATTTTTAACCACAATAATAACTAGTTTGTTTGAACAAAATTTTATTAATTATATGATTGCTCTTATTTTTCTGGGGCTAGGATGGAATTTTTTATTTATATCAGGAACAAGTTTACTTGTTTTGTGTTACAGAGAAGAGGAGAAATTTAGAGCTCAAGGATATAATGATTTAATTGTTTACTCTATACAAGCAGCAGCGAGTTTGTCTGCTGGGGTGTTTCTAAGCTTAACTAGCTGGAAAACTATGAATTTAATATGTTTGATTTTTCTAATTATCATAGCTCTATCTACCATAAGAGCTGATTTAAAAAAAAACCCCAGTAATTAAATTACTGGGGTTTTTTGAATTAAGATAAAAAATTATCTTTGTTTTTTAGTTTTGAATTTTCCGCCTTTAATTTCTTGTTCTAAGAAAGAACCTTCAGCTTCTCCAACACTAGTAAAAGTTACTCCAGTAGCACCTTCGTAATTAATCTTTTTACCTTTTGCTAGTAAGTCTAAACCTTTCTTAAGTTCACCTGGATAAATTTTAGTTCCAGGAGCATTAGCAACATCCATTACATTTTTTGCAATTGATGCTCTGTCAGCAGAGTTACCTGCTTGCATTGCAAGAACGATTAAAGCAGCTGCATCATAAGATTCACCTGTGTAAGGACCAGAAGCTTCTACACCCCCAGCTTTTGCAACTTCAGCAAATATACCTGCGCCTTTACCAGTAGAACCTGGTAATGATCCAAATGATTTGCTCAAATCTTTTCCAAATGCATCAACTAAAGATTGACCAATCATACCATCTGATAAAATAAATCTATCAAACGCACCAGAGTCTAAAGAAGCTTGAATAATTCCTTTTCCTCCTTGGTCAAGATAACCAATAACTGCTACAGCATCACCACCAGCAGAAGCAAGAGTTGCTACTTCAGATGAGTAATCTGCTTTTCCATCTTCGTGAGCAGTTACAGTTGTAACTTTAATACCATGAGCTTCAACTGCTGCTTTGTAAACATCAGCTAAACCTTTACCATAGTCATTGTTAGTATAAGTGATTGCAACACTTTTTACTTTTCTGTCTTTAGTTATATCAGCTAAAATTTGACCACCTCTAGCATCTGATGGAGCAGTTCTAAAGAAATACCCTTTGTCATCTAGAGTTGTTAATCCTGGAGAAGTAGCTGAAGGTGAAATCATTACTACACCATTTGGTACAGCAACGTTAGTTGCAATAGCACCAGTTACACCTGAACAGTCCGCTCCCATAATTGCAGCTACACCACCTGAAATTAACCCTTCAGCTGCAGCTGTTGCCGCTGCTGAGTCAACACAAGTTGAATCTGCTCTTACTGGCTCAATTTTTTTTCCACCTAATAGCGAACCTGAGTCAGAGGCTTCTTTAAATGCAAGCTCTGCAGATGCAGCCATAGCTGGAGTTAGAGATTCAATAGGACCAGTGAATCCTAAGATGATCCCCATTTTAATCGAATGTCCGTCTGCCATTACATTTGAACCAAAACTTGATACAAACATGAATACAGCGATAAATAGTTTTCTCATTATCTTCCTCTTTATTGTTAACAATTTATAAAAGCCAATTTAAGTATGAATACAATCAATATTCAATGACAAAATTATCCTATTTTAGATGTGTTAATTGATACGGATTATCTTATTGAGAAAGGGTCTAGAGAGGGTTCGTCTGATGTGTAGAACCAAGTTGTTTTTACTCTTGTGTAGTCTTTAATTGAGTCAATTCCTGCTTCTTTTCCATATCCACTATCCTTGATACCTCCAAATGGAGCTGAAGGTGAAATTAATCTATAAGTATTTACAAAGGTTATTCCTGCCCTAATTGCTTTTGAAACTCTCATGCCTCTAGATAAATTACTTGTATAAACCCCAGAGGATAATCCATATTGATTATCGTTCATTTTTGAAATTACTTCCTCTTCTGTATCAAATTTCATTACTGATAACACAGGTCCAAATAATTCATTTTCTGCTACTGGCAGATTGTGATTATCACATTCTATAATTGTAGGAGGAAAGTAATATCCTTTATTTGAAAAAGAATGTCTTTCACCTCCACACTTAATTTTTCCACCTTGATCAATTGTCTCTTTAATATTTTTTTCTATTACTTCTAATTGTTTAAAATTACTTAAAGGACCCATTTCTGTTTCTGGATCCATTGGTGCTCCTATTTTTATTTTAGATGCACGTTTTGAAAGCTTGTCTAAAAATTCATCATAAATTCCTTTTTGCAAATAAAGTCTTGAACCTGCTATACAACTTTGTCCGCTTGCACCAAATATTCCAGCTGTAATACCATTTATTGCATTTTCTTGCTCTGCATCATCAAAGACTGCAACTGGACTTTTTCCGCCTAGTTCTAAACTTACTTCTGATAAATTTTCTGCAGAGTTTTTAATTATATGTCTTGCTGTTTCAAGACCACCAGTAAAAGCAACTTTTTCAACTAAGTTATGAGTAGTTAAACTTTTACCACAAGGATCTCCAAATCCTGTAATTACATTCACCACACCTTTAGGGATACCAGTTTTTTCAACTAATTTTGCAAATTCAAACAAAACAGCAGGTGCAAGTTCTGAAGATTTAATTACCACTGTATTACCCATTGCAAGTGCTGGTGCTACTTTAGTTGCGGTTAAAAACATTTGTGAATTCCAAGGAATAATTGCAGCTATAACTCCTATAGGTATTCTTGTTGTTATTGCTTGAACATTTGGCTTATCGATTGGCAAAACCGTACCTTCAACTTTATCTGCCAAGCCAGCATAATAGTCGTAGTATTCTGCTATATAAACTGCTTGCTTTTTTGTTTCTCTGTAAAGTTTTCCAGTATCAATTGTTTCTATTTCTCCTAGCATTTCTGCATTCTCTCTCAATTGATTTCCAATAGCTCTTAAATATTTAGCTCTTTCTCTGGGAAGTAGTTTTGGCCATTCACCTTCGAATGCTTTTTGAGCAGCTTTAACTGCGTTATCAACATCTTTATCGCTTGCTTCTGGAACAACTGCCCATGGCTCATTATGTTCTGGATTTAGAGTTTCAAATGTTCTTTTACTTTCAGAGTCAACCCACTCTCCATTAATAAACATTTTATATTGTTTAAGTTTACTCATCTGATCCAATAAAATTTTTGATCGTTAAATTTACATCATCAGCACACTCAATACCACAAAGATGTTTTCCATCTTTAATGATCTTTAATTGACTTTTAGAGATTAAAGCATTCAATTCTTGAGACATTTTTACAGTTGAGCCAATGTCGTATTCACCTGTCATAACTAGCGTATTAGATTTAATTTTATTAAAATCTTCATCATTTTTGTGATTAACGAATAGCTCGTAAACCTTTAGAAAATTATTCATGTTATTTGCAGATAAAATTGAACTTATTTTTTCATATATTTCTGGATTATTTTCTAAATATTTATCAGTAAACCACCTCTTTAAAGCTTGCTTTGAAAGCTTTAAATCTTGTTTTGCCTGTTCAAACCTTTGATTAACAATTTTTTGTTGTTCTTTAGTTCTTTTATAAACAGAACACAAAAGAGTTAATGTCTGTAAACGTTCATTATGTTTAATTGCAAAATTTCGTGCAATTAAAGACCCTATAGAGAAACCTACAAGATGTATTTTTTTTATTTTAAGATGGTCCAAAAGCTCGATAAGTTGTTTAGAAAAATCATCAAAACTTATTTCACCTTCTTCTAATGGTGATCTTCCATGACCTAAAATGTCGTAAGCAATATTTGAATGATAATTAAAAAATTCAAGCTGAGGCTGCCAAATTTCATGAGTTAGACCAACACCATGCACAAATACTATTGGGACTTCTTGATCTTTTTTATTGAATAAGTAATAGGTTCCTGAGGCAGTAGTTCCTGTTATCATCAAGAATTATTTTGGCTCAATGCCCATTTCTTTCATATCTTGATATCTGTCACCAGTTCTTGCATGTGCTCTACCACTTGATGCACCACCAATTGCAATAACCACCTCGTCATCGAAGGGTGCATCATGAATAGTAAATTCATGAGTTAGGTAATATGGTCTCAATCCAGAGTCTGTTTTATGCATCATAGGAATTGCAATCTTTGATCCAGCTGGTCCTCTTGTGTTTGTAAAACTTAAATATGAAGTTCCACCCACAGCATCTCTAAATTTATTTCCAAACCTTAAAGTATGAATAAAAGCTGAAGCATGTTCTATTTCGCCGTTCAGTCCAACTACACCTGCCTTACCATATGCTAATATTTTTTCAGGTGATCCTATTTCTTTTATCAATTCTGGAACAAGTAAATCACCTAGCTTTGGTGCAAGATCTAAAATAGTTGGTCTGAGATCTTCAACAAAACCCTGACCATCCCATGGATTTTTAAAAACTGCTGCTACTGATACCATTAAAACTGGTTCTTTCGCCTCTTTACCACCTTCAATAAAAGTTTTGTCTACAAATTTTGTAAATTTTCTTAATTCTAATTTCATTTTTTTACTCTATGTTTGAAACTATCTCTTCTAAAACTGTATAATGCTTTTGGATCTACATCAACATCAATCACAGATGGCTTATTTGATTTAATTGCTGCTCTTACAGCTTCACTAATCTCAGAAATTTTTTTAACTTTAAAACCTTTTGCACCATAAAGTTCCGCAACTTTATCAAAGGATGGACTGGTAATATCCGCACCTAAATATCTTTTTCCAAAAAAATCTTTTTGATAAGCTTTTTCAGCACCCCAACTTTTATTGTTCATCACAATAGTTGTTGTATTAATTCCATATTCAACAGCAGTGCTCAATTCAGATATTGTCATGCCAAAACCCCCATCACCCATAAGACTAACGACTGTTTTTTTAGGTTTTGCAACCTTGACTCCAAGACCACATGCAAAAGAAAAACCAACTAAACCAAAATCCAATGGAGTAAATAATGAAGGAGGATCATAATATTCTAAAGCATCTGTAGCCTGCAAACATAACGTTCCAGCATCTAGAGTAATTGCCGAGTTTCTTGGTAGCACTTTTCTTAATTGTTTAAATAGTCCTTTTGGTTGTATAGGAAAATTTGGACCCAAATTTTCTTTATTTCTATTAATCAAATATTCTTTTCTCTCTTGTAAATAGGAGTTAGTCCAATCTTTAACATTTAATTTAATTTTCTCTTTTTTTACCTCTTCATAAAGTTGTTTAGTTGCAGTCGCAGCATCCGCATGTATCTTTACTCTTACAGGAAAATATTTTCCAAGCATTGTTTTTTCTAGTTCAATTTGAATTATCTTTGCTTTTTTATTTATATTTTCATAGGAGTAAAAAGTTGAATTAAATCCTAAACGTGTTCCAATTGCTAAGATGACATCTGCATTTTTAACTAATCTTGATGCTACAGGATTTCCTCTAGGACCCATTTGTCCGGCATTTAATTTATGACCAAAAGGAATTGCATCTCCATGACCTGCTGCTGTAACAATAGGTAAATTGCATAGCTCAGCTAATTTTATTACCTCTTTGTATTTAGAATTATATTTAATTCCTGCACCAACAATAATTACTGAACATTTTGAAGATCCAATTAATTTTGCAGCCTTTTTGATATTTTCTTTATTTCCTTTTTGTTTGCTCTCATTTTCGAAAGATGGTTTTTTAATATTGATATTATACTTGTTTGAAGCTGCTAATATATTTCTTGGTAAATTTACACATACAGGTCCCTTTCTAGGTTTCATTGCTAAACTAAAAGCATCACTCATAATTTTTGGAATTATTTTTGAATTTTTTATAGTCCATGTTTTCTTTGTAATAGGTGCAAACAAAGACTGTTGATCTAAACCTTGGAATGCATCTTCAATTTTATCTTTAGTTGAATACGAACCTGCAATTGCAACAACTGGAGAAAAGGCTGCTTTTGCTTGCGCAACGCCTGTAACTAAATTAGTAGCGCCAGGTCCGTTTTGGCCTGCAATAATTACCCCAGGTCTATTGGATGCTCTTGCATAACCATCAGCCATATGTGTCCCTGTTCTTTCATCTCTGACACCAATAAATTTTATACTTTTCTCATGATAAAGAGCATCAAACATTTCCATTGTTGCTGAACCAATAAGTCCAAAAACATGTTTTACTCTCTCTTTTTTTAATGATTGAACAGCAGCTTGTCCGCCGCTAATTCTTTTTCGTTTTTTATTCACGAAACTTTTTTTACTTCAGTGTCAAAATCATCTTGGAAGTGAGGCATAACTTTTTCTGTAAAGAGTTTTATACTTTTCATACAATCTTTATGCTTCACACCTGGAAAATTAGACCAAACTTGTAAATTTTGTAAATTGAGTTCAGATTTTAATTCATGAATTTTATCAATCACATATTCTGGTGTTCCAAATAACATATTTCTTTTGTGTAAAAATTCATAATTTAATAAATCCAATTTACCTTTTGTCTCTGGTAATTCTTCACCTGGATCCATATGATTTCCTAAACCTCTCCAATGACAAACCCATCTCATATAATTTACCATATGTTCACCAGCTTTCTCTTTTGCTTCTTCCATCGTATCTGCAACGAACATATCTCTTACAAGAGACACCCCTTCGCCAAGAGGTATATTTTTCTTTGTTACCTCTGATCTTTTATTTTTATAAGCTTCAAATTTTGGTTTCAAAGCTTTTACTGTTGGTATCCACATGATAACGTTGATGTTATTTTCAGCAGCCCACTCAATCGATCTAATTCCATCAACTACTTGATGAATTGGAGGGTGTGGCTGTTGATATGGCTGAGGAACAACACTAATTTTTTTCATAGTATTGTCTTCCATATTCATAAATTCTTCACTAGGAGGACTCATATCATGCTGCCAAACATAATTTGGGGATGGATAAGTATAAAATTCTCCTTGGTGACTGAAAAATTTTTCACTCCATGCTTTCTTCAATACTTCTAAAGTCTCAGCAAATAATCTAAAATTTTTAGCCTGATCTTTTAAGTCAGCTTCTTTATTTAGGTTAATTGCTTCTCTTCCATAAATTCCTCTTGCCACACCTATTTCAACTCTTCCTTTAGAAAGCTGATCTAGTGTAGCTATGTCTTCAGCTAATCTTATTGGATTATGAAAAGTAATAACGTTTGCAGCTTGGCCTATTCTAATATTTTTTGTTCTTGCAGCTGCATCTGCACCCATCATTAATGGATTTGTACAAGACTCCATTCCCTCGTGATTGAAGTGATGTTCTGTAAACCAAATTGAATTCCATTTGTTTTGATCACAGTATTCTGTGATTTCTTTAGTTTCATCTAATAATTGATGATAAGGTTTGTGTGTCCAGTTTGTGGTATTACAAAAATAACCAAATTTCATAAAGCCTCCTTTAAAAGTTAATTTAAAGACGACCGATCCCACTTTCGTAAATCTATGAATTTATCGACGAGTTATGTATCGCTTTATAATTAAACTTTATTATTACTAACGTTGATATTCAATAAATTTCTTTAAGGATTTATTAAGAAATTTCTCATAAATTTGACCATTATTTTTGAATTTACTTCCATTTAAAAATGATTGGTTCATTTTGAAATCATAGGAAGGTTCAAAGAAAAAAGGAACAGATAGTCTCTTACTTTTATTCCACAAAACCCTGTGATTAGTTGCTTTAAATTTACCTTTGCTTAGAAACTCTAATGCTCTTCCTGTATTTACTACTAAAGCTTTTTTGTTGAATGGCACATCATACCATTTTTTGTTTTTTCTATTTTGTACTTGTAATCCACCTTTTCTATCTTGATAGAGAACTGTAAATATTCCACTATCAACATGTGTTTCACATCCAAGCGCTACTCCATCTTGTTTTGATATTTCTACTGGTTTAGTTTGATTTGGGTAATAATTAAATCTTAATGTGCTTAAAGTTTTTAATCTTGAAAAAGCTACAGTAGAAATCTCAGGATTTTTTTTATTAAGTTTTATCAGACTTTTAAACAATATTTCACTCAATCTATAAATGTTATCAAAATACTTGTTTAAAGTATTAATTGAGTTTTTATTAAAACACACGCCCAGATTAATAAACTCTATGTATTGATTTTTGAGACTTGAAGAATATTTTTTAGTTACTTTTAAATCACCTATATCCAGTCCTTCTTTTCCATTAACATCATTAGGAAAATATCCTCTATATAAATTTTTATTTTTTTTATTCCATTTTTTAGGTGCTAATCTTCTTTTCGTGCTGTCTGGTAAATTAAAAAATTTATTAGCAACTTCACATGTTTTTTTTATTTCTTTATGATTAATCCCATGTCCAGTAATTTGAAAAAATCCTACATTGGCACAAGCTTTTTCAATTTCTTTAATTGTTTTAAATGCATTTTGAGTTTCAAAATTATTTTTTATTAAAGAAGAAATGTTAATTGTTGGTATAAAGTTCTTGCTCATCTTCTAACTGGTGTTTCTGTTGCAATAAATTGATCTCTAACTCTCTCTCTCATGTAAATATAAATTCCAGCTGTTATAATACACGCAACACCAATAAACGTTCTGATCGTTGGTACCTCATTAAATAAAAAGTAGCCAGGTATCATAGACATAATTATTAATGAGTACTCAAACAAAGAAACAACAGAAGGTGATGCAACTATATATGCTGAAAAAATACAAACAAAAGCTATTGATGCAGCAAAACCAAAAAATAAAATAAATTTCCATGTATATTCAATATTTGAAAACCATTCTCTAAAGATGAATTGTATTGTTGGATCAAAGTTTGAATTATTTAGCTGACCACTTCCCATAAAAAAATACAAAATTACGCACAGCAATATTGCAATTAGATAAAAGTAATATAGTTGGGTGTTAACATCATCTTTATCGGATGTATATTTAGTGATTGTCATAGAGGCCGCATAACAAAATGCACAAAAAACTGGTAAAAGACTTCGATATTCAAAGTCTGAAAAATTTGGATTTAAGACTATAAAAACGCCTATAAAACCAAAAACAATTGCTGACCATCTTCTAATACCAATAGTTTCTTTTAAAAATAATTTTGCAAATATTGATACGAAAAAAGGGGAGGAAAAAAATAGAGCATTTGCTGTTGCTAATGGCATAAAAGTTAATGAGATAAAAAAAGCAGAAAAAGCAATAAAATGTAAAAATACTCTTAGTATTGTTAAAAAAGGATAGTGAGTTTTAAGAGAGACTTTTTGCTTTCTGAATTTTATATAACCAAATAGCAAAATTGCTGCAACAAAATATCTTCCAAAAAATATTTCATATAAAGCTGCTTTTTCAAAAATGAATTTAATTAAAGCATCCTGCATTGCAAAAAATGTCATTGCAGTAATAATTAAAAGTATTCCTTTTGAATTATTATTAGTACCCATTATGCACCTATATCAAAAAAAAATTGTCTAGAATATTTAATTATTTCTTTAATTTAGAAGAGAACAGAAGACCTTCGCTTGAAAATTTTGACTTATTTTCTTGAATAAAATCTTTCATTAATTTTACTTTTTCTTCCTCAAATTCAGTAACTTTCCTTTTACTTAAATCTATATATAGCGATATCCATTCCATAGAAGCTGAAAGTTTGTTAGTTTTTTGAGAAATCATTTCCATTTTTAAATGAAGTCTTTTTTTATCATGATCAAAATAAGTCAGATTAACATTGACCATTTCTCCCTCTTTTACCTCATTTAAATATTTAGTATTAGTTTCAACAACCATTGTACTTCTATTAAGATCTTTCGCTGCAGTTCCTCCCATTTTAAATTTTTCAAGTGCAACTTCCCATGCTTGATCAAAAACAAGAACATAATAAGCCATGTTCATATGATTGTTGTAATCAACCCATTCCTTTTTTACTTCAAAATTTTTTAATAACACTTTATGATCTTGTTAATGAAGACTGTAATTCTTTATTTGAAATGTATCCTTTTACATTCCCACTTTTATCAACCACTTCACAATTTGAGTCAGAACAAACGATTTTTGGTAAAAAATCTTCTATAAATTCATCTTCATTTACTTTTATTAAGTTTGATTTATCTATGTCATTAGCTTGATCAGCAGTTTTCATAATAATTTTTGCCTTTATAACTTTTGCTCTGTTCACGTCTTTTACAAAAGCTTTTACATAATCATCAGCTGGGTTCATAATAATTTCCTCTGGGGTTCCTACTTGCACTAATTTTCCAGAATTTAATATCCCGATATGATCTCCCAATCTTAATGATTCATCCAAATCATGTGTAATAAATACAATTGTTTTTTTTAATTCTGCTTGAAGATCAATTAATTGTTTCTGCATATCACTTCTAATAAGAGGATCTAGAGCGCTGAAAGCTTCATCCATTAACATAATATCTGTATCAGTAGCCAACGCTCTTGCCAAACCAACACGTTGTTGCATTCCTCCTGATAATTGAGCAGGGTATTGATTTTCAAAACCAGTAAGTCCAACTGCATCGATTTTTTCCATTGAGATTTTATTTCTCTCATCTTCACTTTTCCCTTGCATTTCTAATCCATAACCAACATTTTGAATTACTGTTTTATGTGGGAATAAACCAAATCTTTGAAATACCATACTCATTTTATGTCTTCTAAATTCAATAAGCTTGTCTTTATCAAGCGACATTACATTCGTGCCCTCAACTAAAATTTCGCCATCTGTTGGATCTATTAATCTATTTAAATGTCTTATAAGTGTTGATTTTCCTGATCCTGATAAACCCATACAAACAAAGGTTTCTCCTTCCTTAATTTTAAGCGAAACATTATCTAATCCAACGGTATGACCAGTTTGCTCTAAAATTTCGTCTTTTGTTGCACCATCTTTTACCATTGGCAGTACAGAAGAAGGGTTGTTTCCAAAAATTTTGTATACGTTGTTGATCTCAATTTTTGACATGATGTAATGTTCTAACAGTTACAATCATCATATGTAAAACAAATATTATACAACTTATAAGTGTTTTAAGAAATAACAGTTGTATTTATTTGCTTTTGCTTATTTTTTAAATAAGAATTTTGTATATGGCGCAAACAGATAAAGATGTGCGACTAGAGTTGTCTGCTCTCTATAGAATTTTACATATGTACGGCATGACAGACCTTGCTAACCAATGTGCAGGGGCAAGATCTGCTGAAGATAGAAATTGTTCTTTCGTTCATCCATATGGAATGTTTTATGAAGAAATTACTGCTTCATCTTTAGTTAAAATTGATCAAAACGGAAAAAAATTAGATTCAAACGGTCCTTGGTTAAACGATGGATGTATTAATCTTGCTCAATGGATTTTTAATAAAAGAAATGATGTAAATTTTTACGTTCACGGACATGCCAATGATGTGATGGCAGTTGGAGGTACCAAAGAAGGTTTGATGTATCTTTCACAGGCCGCAGTTTATTTAAATCACCTTGTTGGATATATTGATTATGAATTTGTTGAGGATAAAGAATTTGGAAGCAAGTTTGAAAACCTAATTAGCAAACACGACATTTTGATTACAAGGAATCATGGATATTACACAGTAGGAAAAACTGCTGCAGAAGCATTTTTCAGAGCTTATTATTTAGAGCAAGCATGTTCAGTTCAGGTAAAAAACCTTGCAATGGGGTTAAACAAACTTGAAATAGATAAACAGAAAGCTGCATATTTTTGGGAAAACATGAGTGACTCTGATGATTATAATTATGATGGAAAAACGGAGTGGGCTGCTTTATTAAGAAAACTAGAGAGGGAACATTCAAATTATAAAAATTAATGGAACAAAATTTTACAATTAAGAATATAACTAAAAATTCTACAAATTTAGAAGTTGACTGGAGTGATGGAAAAAAAAGTAAATTTAATTATTTATGGCTAAGAGACAATTGTCCAACTGCACACGATAAAGACTCACGTCATAGAATGTTTAATATTTTAAAAGTATCAAATAATATTAACCCAAAAAAATTTTCAGTAAATAACGAAGGTAAGCTTGAAATTGAATGGAGTGAAGGAGACCATGTAAGTTATTATGATCAAAATTGGTTAAGAGAAAACTGCTATACAATAAAAAATAATCTAGAATATAAATCACCATATCAACTTTGGGACAATTCTTTGCAAAATGACCTGAAGTCAATCGAGATTGAGCATGATGAAATTATGAGTTCAGATAAAGGACTTATCAGATGGTTAGAGCTTTTACATCATACTGGAATTGCTATTGTAAAAAATGCTCCAACTGAAAATAATTCTGGCTTTAAAATTTTAAACAGAATTAGCCATACCAGAGAAACTTTTTTTAAAACACCATTTGAAGTAATCAACATTCCTAAACCAAATAATTCTGCTTACACAGCGCATGCTTTAAGAAATCATATGGATCTACCATGGTTTGAAACACCACCTGGATATCAATTTCTTCATTGTTTAGTAAATTCTGCAACTGGAGGAGACTCATCCGCCGTAGATGGCTTTGCAGTTGCAGATTATTTAAGAAAAAATGAGAAAGAAATATTTGATACGCTAGTAAACGTTCATTTAAAATTTAGAGACATGGATTATACACAAGAGTCTGTTAGAAGTTATTACGCACCCGCGATATCTCTTACAAAAGATAATGATTACCATGATATTCGTTTTAGCGTAGCAACTATGGATGCTTTAGACTGTCATCCTGATTTGATGGATAAAGTTTACAAAGCTCATCATCGATTTGGAAATTTGCTTCATGACGATCAATTCCAGATTAAATTTAGATTAGGACCAGGTGATATTTTTTCTTTTAACAACAGAAGATTATTACACGGTAGAACTGAATATGATCCAAACTCAGGACATAGACATTTACAAGGTTATTACATGGATCGAGATGAAGTTATTGGAAGACTAAGATATTTAAAAAATTCGGTTAACTCCAACCAGTAACATTCTTTACTTCAAGATATTCCTCAAGGCCCCAAACACCTCCTTCTCTCCCATTACCTGATTGTCTGTAACCACCAAATGGAGTTCCGGCATCTGCTCCATTTCCATTAATGTAAACGCAGCCTGATCTTAATTTTTTAGCAACACGATGTGCTTTTTCTCTATCTTCAGTTTGCAAATAATTTCCAAGACCATAAGAAGTATCGTTTACAATATTGACTGCCTCATCTTCAGTTTCAAAGGGAATTATAGATAACACAGGTCCAAAAATTTCTTCTTTAGCGATTCTCATGTCATTAGTTACATCTGTAAATATAGTTGGTTTGATAAAGTATCCTTTGTTCAAACCGTTTGGTAGCTCAGGCCCACCTGCTGCAAGAGTTGCACCTTCAGAAATTCCACTTTCAATAAGATTTATAATTTTATCATATTGAACTTTAGAGATAACTGGTCCTATATGATCTCCTTTTTTTGAAGCATGATCTACTTTAATTTTATTTGCTTCATCTACAGCTTCTTTAACAGCTCTTTCATAAATTGATTTCTCAACCAGCATTCTTGTTGGTGCATCACAAGATTGACCAGAATTGCTCATTACATTTCGAATGCCATCTCTTACTGCATCTTTATAACTATCAGCAAAAACAATGTTTCCACCTTTTCCACCTAATTCAAGACAAACTCTTTTGATTGTTTCAGCGGCATTTTTTGAAATTAATTTTCCTGCTCGTGTTGAGCCTGTGAAAGAAACCATATCAATATCAGGGTGGCTTGAAATGTGGGTTCCTACTCCTGCACCGTCTCCATTTACCAGATTAAATACACCTTTTGGAAAACCTGCTTCATCAATCATTTCTGCAAATAGCATTCCAGAAATAGGAGCAATTTCTGATGGTTTTAAAATCATTGTACATCCAGTTGCGAATGCAGGAATGACTTTTAAAGCAATTTGATTAATTGGCCAATTCCACGGTGTGATTAATCCACAAATTCCAATTGGCTCATAATAGATATGATTATTTGATTTATTATCAAAGTATTCATCAAATTTAAAATTTTTTAATCTTAAAATAAAATCATCTAAATGATCTTTCCCTGAAGCTGTTTGAACATCTTTTGCCCAATCCATTGGTGCACCCATTTCAAGAGAAATAGCCTCAGCCATTTCATTAAATCTTTTTTTATAAACTGATGATAATTTTTCAAGTAAACTGAGCCTTTCTTTCTTGCTAGTTTCTTTCCAAGTATCAAAGGCATTTTTTGCTGATTTAACAGCTAAATCTGTATCTTCTTTTGAACCTAAAGAAATAACAGCAAACGGGTCTTCATTGCATGGATTAATTACGTCAAAATCATTTTTTTTAATTGGATCAACCCACTGGCCATTTATGTAAAATTTTCTTTTATCTAACATTTTTTATCTTAACACATTAATTAAATTTCATATCCTTTTTCCTCAGGTTCATTATCAACCAACTCATCAGGAAAACCATTAGCTCTAAAATTAATATTATTTAAATCCTCCATCCTTTTCACAATCATTGATGACCAAGCTCTAGAGCCATATTTTTTTTGACCATCTTTAAAAATTTCAACGATTTGTGGAGAAATTTCTAAAGGGGCATTTAGTTTTTTTGCAAGATTGTCAAATAGACTTGTGTCTTTTAAAACCAAATCCATTGTAAAATTTATATTATAAGATCCATTTAATATAACCTGACTTTCAGTTTCATGCACAAATGAATTACCAGAGGAAACAGCAATCCCTTTATAAGTTTTTGCTAAATCTAAATTAGATTTTTTCGCTACAGTCCAAGCCTCGCCTAATGCAACCAAATGTGCAGACGCTAGATAATTTGTAATTACTTTTAATACACTTGCTGTACCAAGCTCACCAGTGTGTAATATTTTTCTCCCCATAAAAGTTAATGCAGGTAAAATTTTTTCAAATGCTTTTCTTTCTCCACCCACAAATATAGCAATATTACCTGTTGCTGCTCTATGACATCCACCGCTCACAGGCCCATCCATTGGTGTAGCTTTTTTTTCTATTACTTTTTTCCCAAGTCTTTTAACTTCATTTTCGTCTGTGGTACTCATTTCTAGCCAAATTTTATTTTCTGATAAACCATTTAGAATTCCATCGTCAGCCTCCATTACTTCAGCAGACACTTCAGGCGATGGAAGAGAGGTAATGATTAAATCGGATTGTTCAGCTAATTTTTTGGGGGATTTTGCAACTTTAGCACCTAAGTTTTTTAAAGAATTTGTTAAACTTTCATCTAAATCTCTTACTGTAAGATCAAAGTTATTTCTTAATAAACTTCCAGCAAGTTTTCCTCCAACATTACCTAAACCAATAAATCCAATTTTCATTTTATTTCCTCTTCCTTTCTGTTTGTTGTAAATACAATTAAAATCACACCAACTATGATTATTGCGCCCCCAATAAATAATTCTGAAGTTGGTTTTTCACCTAAAAGAAATATCGCTGCCAATAAACCGGTTGGTGGTATCCCCATAGTCACAATAGGTAGAACTTTATAAAGTGGGTTATTTTTTAAAACATAATAGAAACAACCGTATGTAATTGGTTGCATAATGAAACCAATATAAATAGCAATAATCCAATGATCAAATTTTGCATTTGTTAGATAATTAATTGTATTTCCATCAATTATCGCAGATGAAATTACTAATATTGGTCCAGAGAATAATGCTAACCAAGCAACTAATGCTAAAGGATTTATTTCTTTACTTAAAGGTTTAACCATAACTTGTCCAAGAGCCCATACAGCAGATCCTAAAATCGTAAGTCCAATTCCAATAAATTTTCCATCCAAGTTAGGAGATCCAGTTAAAATATAAACACCAACAAATGCGATAGCTATACCAATCAAAGCTCTGATCGTTGGTTTTTCTTTAAGCATGAAGTAAGCAAAAATGACTCCAAACGGAACTTCCATCTGAACCAAAAGAACTGCTGAAGATGCATCAATTAAATCTAAACCAGTATATGTAATGCTATATTGCAATGTATTAGCGACTAATGATGCAGCAAAAATACTTTTTAAATATCCTCTTGGAATTGGAAACCACCAAATTAATAATGATGCAGCAAATGTAAATCTGATACCCATTAAAAGAATAGGAGGAAAAGATTCAAATGCTGGTTTAGCTATTACAAAACCAAAGCCTAAAAAAATAGGCACCAAGGATGCTACGAAAGTATCTTTTATATTCATACCTATTTTTTATATTAATGATTATTAAAGAACTTCTGATATATTCACCTTTTAAATTATGAATTCAACAAAAATAGATCCTAAATATATTACCAAATCAAATCCAAGAATTGGACTTATTGCGCTTGCAAGCGATTTTATGATTGAAAGAGATTTTATAAACGTAATTAAAGACAGAGAAATTGATTTTTTTGTAAATCGTATTGAATGTTACAACCCGCTAACAAAAGAAAATTTAATCAAAATGTCAGACAAAGTAACTGAGGTAACAAAAGATATATTACCTGATCAGGATATCGATTGTGTTGTTTATGGCTGTACCTCTGGAACAATAGCTGCAGGTTATGAATCTATTGAAAAAAAAGTAAAAGCTGCAAAATCTATGGCAGAGGTGACAACTCCAAGTACCGCTGCAATTAAAGCTTTAAAAAAGTTAAATATAAGTAAGATAAGTCTATTTACACCTTATAGCAAAAAACTTAACGATGAAGTTTTGGAATATTTTAAAAACGAAGGGTATGAAGTTACTTCAAATTCTTACTTTGATATAGAAGCCGATTACGATATCGGAAAAGTTGATCAGAATTATTTATTTAATGTTCTATCTGAAATAGATTTAAATGGGGCAGAGGCTCTCTTTGTTTCTTGTACTGCTTTACCAGTATTGCCAATTATTGATAAATTAGAGAAAAAATTGAATACTACAGTTTTATCTAGCAATCAGGCTTTAATTTGGGATACGCTTGTTAAAATAAACAAAAATAATTCTGTCGAAGGATTTGGTAAATTATTTAATGAAAATTAATGTTGTTTACAAAAGAAGAATATAAGCAAAGATTAACAAAAGTTAAAAAAATGATGCAAGAAAAAGGCATCGATCTTTTAATCTCACATGACACTAACAATATGAATTACCTAACAGGCTATGATGCTTGGTCTTTTTATTATGCACAATGTGCAATTGTTCATATAGACTTAGATGAGCCTTTATGTTTTGTAAGGGCTCAAGATGCAGGTGGTGCATATATTAAAACTTATTTAAAGGATGAGAATATTTTAGTTTATGACGAAAATTATATTCACACATGGCCAAAACATCCTTATGACAATCTTGTAGATATTATAAAAGAAAGAAAATGGGACAAGTTATGCATTGGCCTAGAAATGGATGCACATTACTTCACTGCGTTTTGTTATGAAAAAATTAAGCAAGGATTACCTAATGCAAAAATTAAAGATAGTGATCGTTTAGTTAACTGGGCTAGACTAGTAAAATCAGATGCCGAAATAGGTTTCATGAAATCTGCTGCAAAAATTTCTGAAAAAGGAATGAAAACTGCAATGGAAGTTATCAAACCAGGTGTCAGACAGTGCGATGCAGTTGGTGAAATTCAAAAAACTTTATTTTATGGAACAGAAGAGTTTGGAGGTGAATATTCTAGTATTGCAACTTTACTTCCGACAGGAAAAGGTACTTCAGCTTCACATTTAACAGCAACACAAGATAAATTTGTAGAAGGTGAGGCTACAATTATTGAATTATCTGGTGTTTATAAGAGATATCATGCTCCGATGGCGAGAACAGTTTTGTTAGGAAAGCCTAATCAATTAAAGATTGACACGATGAATAAAACAATCGAGGCTTTAAATGCAGGCATAAGTCAAATTAAACCTGGGAATACAGCAGATGATGTTGCCCAAGCTTTTTGGAAAATATTAGATAAATATGGAATAGAAAAAAAATCTAGAACAGGTTATTCGATAGGAATTGGTTATCCTCCTGATTGGGGTGAACATACTCTAAATATCTATAAGGGAGATATGACAGTACTTGAGCCCAATGTTTGTTTTCATATGATAGCGGTGATGCAGTTTGGTGATTGGGGTGTTGAAGCATCGGAGGCAATAAGAGTTACAGAGAATGGATCAGAATTGTTCTGTAATTTTCCAAAAGAGCTTCATATTAAGAGTTAATTAGCTATTGAAATCTATTTATACAAATGTTTTATATGTTTTTTTATGTCTAAAAATCCAGAATTTGTAAAATTCGACAAAGTAGATAAAAGTTATGACGGCAAAGTTCTTGTCGTAAAAGATCTTCAATTAGATATTGCTGAAGGTGAATTCATAACAATGCTAGGTCCATCTGGTTCAGGTAAAACAACTTGTTTGATGATGTTAGCTGGCTTTGAAACGCCAACTCACGGTGAAATATTATTAGATGGAAATATAATTTCTAACATCCCTCCGCATAAGAGAGGTATTGGTATGGTTTTCCAAAACTACGCATTGTTTCCACATATGACAGTTTATGAAAATTTAGCTTTCCCATTAAGAGTAAGAAAAGTTGAAAAAGATGAAATAGATAAAAAAGTTGATAAAGCTTTATCGATGGTTTCACTAAACGGTTTTGAAACTAGAATGCCAGCTCAGCTATCAGGTGGTCAACAACAAAGGGTAGCAGTTGCGAGGGCATTAGTATTTGATCCAGCAGTTGTTTTGATGGATGAACCTTTAGGAGCATTAGATAAAAATTTAAGAGAAAGCATGCAATATGAAATTAAACACATTCACGAAAGTATTGGTGTTACAGTAGTATATGTAACTCACGATCAAAGTGAAGCATTAACTATGTCAAATAGAATTGCTGTATTTAATGATGGAAAAGTTCAACAACTTTCAAATCCAGCTGAGCTTTATGAAAAACCTGTAAATTCTTTTGTTGCAGAGTTTATTGGTGAAAATAATACTTTTAATGGAGAAATAATAGATATTGATAAAGATAAATGTAAAGTTAAATTAGCTAATTCGGAAATATTAGCTAATCCTATTTCAGTAAAGTCTAAAGGTGAAAAAACTACTGTTTCATTGAGACCTGAAAGAGCATTGATAAATCCAAGTGAGAAAATGGATAATATGTTTACTGGTAAGATTGAAGAAGTAATTTATCACGGAGATCATACAAGGGTTAGATTAAATCTTTTAGGCAGCTCTGAGTTTATTCTTAAGGTCCCAAACAGTACATCCAATTTAGAATTAAAAGTTAGTCAAGATATAAATATTGGATGGAATAGTGTTGATGCTAGAGCATTAGACCCAAAATAATCTCATTTAAAAATATATATATTTAATACAAGTATCTAACGACAAAATCAGCTGTTGACTTAATCATCCCTATTTGTTGTACTTTTACTTATATAAATTAATTTATATCAACGTTTAAACGGAGGAATAATGAGAAAAATAAGTAAATTATTGCTTGCTCTTTCTTTTGTTGCATCTCTAACATCTTCAGCCTTTGCTGTTACTGTAGCATCATGGGGCGGAGCTTATACGGAGTCTCAAAAGCTTGGGTATGGTGATCCTACTGCTAAAAAACTTGGAATAGAAATCAATTGGGTTGACTATTCTGGTGGTTTATCAGAGATCAAAGCACAAAAAGAAGCAGGTGCTATAACTTGGGATATTATAGATGTATTTGCATTCGACACTATTAACGGATGTGACGAAGGTATATTTGTTAAATTTGATTTTGACAAAGATTTCCCAGCAGCACCAGATGGAACTAAGGCAAGTGAAGATTTCTTCGCACCAATGCCGAGTGAATGTGCTGTAGGTAACATTTTATATTCTTGGAACTACGCTTATAATAAAAATAATATTAAAGGCACTCCAAAAACTATTAAAGATTTCTTTAATACTAAAAAGTTCCCTGGAAAAAGAGCTATCTATAACAGCGCTTTAACTAACTTAGAAATCGCTTTAGCTGCAGATGGTGTTAAGCTAGGTGACGGCGGAACTAGAGTTTACAGAAAACTTCTAGAAGACGGTGGAATCGACAGAGCGATGAATAAAATCAAAGCATTATGTACAGATCCAAATGGTGGATGTGTATTCTGGTCAGCAGGTGCTCAACCACCAGAACTTTTAATGAGTGGTGAAGTTGTTATGGCAACTGGTTGGAATGGAAGATTCTTTAATGCAATAGTTGGCGAAGGTGCACCACTTGTACAAGTATGGGATGGTCAAGGTCTTGATTATGAATACTTTGCACTTGTGAAAGGTGGACCAAACGAAGCTGATGCTAAAAAAGCTCTTGCAATGATGACTAACACAGAAATGTTAGCTGGAAGTGCTAAGTATATTGCTTATGCACCATACAGAAAATCATCTCTTGATATAATTACTGCTGGTGAGCCTTGGTACAAAGATGGCAAAACTGAAATGATGCCACAAATGCCAACAGCTCCTGCAAACACAAAGAATTATTTCTTAGTAGACCCTTTCTTCTGGGCTGATAACAATACTGAAATCAGTGAGAAGTGGGAAGCAATGAAAGCAGGACTATAATTTCAGTTTTAAACACTGAATTTATATAATATATTTAGGGCGGTTATTTTTAACCGCCCTATTTTTTTATGAGCTCTGAAACAAAACAAATATTAACAACTGACGGAATACCTTTAGAAGTTAGTTTAAAAAAAGCAGAAAAGAAGAATAAAATAAAAGCGTTTCTTCTTGTAGCTCCATTACTATTATTTCTTGTTATCACTTATATTTTTCCAATTGGCGACATGTTTATGAGGAGTGTTGATGACAGAATGGTTACCAATATGCTTCCAAAAACTTTCAAAGCAATGGAAAAATGGGAAAACCTTGAGGAATTACCACCCGAAGAAGTATATAGAGGATTTTATGAAGACTATAAAGTACTTGTTGAGAAGCAAGAGCATGGAAAATTAGGACAAAGGTTAAATAAAGAAAAAAATGGTTTTAATACAATTACTAAAAGACTTTTTAGACAAATAAAAAGAAATAAAATTGATGAAAGCATTAGTATAAAAGAACAAATTAACAAAATTCATAAGAGATGGAGAAATGTGGAGTTTTGGTTAGCAATTAAAAGAACTGCCCCTCCTTATACGATGGCAAAGTATTTGAAGGGTATGGATATGTATGTTGCTTCAGATGGTAGTATAGCTCAAGTAGAACAAGACAGAAGAATTCACAGAATTTTATGGCTTAGAACATTAGAAATAGCATTTTTTGTTACTCTTTTTAGCTTTTTTATGGGCTATCCAATAGCTCATTTACTGGCAACACTTCCTATGAAGTACAGCAATTTATTGATGATTTGTGTATTGCTCCCATTCTGGACATCTTTGCTGGTCAGAACTGCAAGTTGGATGATTTTGTTGCAGCAGCAAGGAGTAGTAAATGATTTTTTTGTAATGATTGGTTTGGTCGGAGACGATAACCGGCCAGAGATGATGTACAATAAAGTTGGAACTTACGTTGCGATGACACAAATATTATTACCTTTTATGGTTCTACCTTTATATAGTGTCATGAAAACAATCTCACCAAGTTTAATGAGAGCTGGAAAATCATTAGGCGGAACACCTTTCGTTGCTTTTTGGAAAGTTTACTTTCCTTTAACAATTCCAGGAATAGGAGCTGGATGTTTATTAGTTTTCATTTTAGCTATAGGATACTACATAACCCCTGCTTTAGTTGGTGGAGCATCAGGAACTTTAATAAGTAATCAAATTGCATTTCATATGAAAACAACTCTTGATTGGAGTTTTGCATCAGCAATGGGATTAATGCTTTTGACAGGAGTTTTGGTTATTTATTGGATTTATAACAAATTGGTTGGAGTTGATAACATTAAATTAGGATAATTATGGCATTACCAAGTTACACAGAAACTAGATATAGAATTTGGCATTATATTTATCTTACAATTTGTACCTTTGTATTTTTCTTTTTGATTGCACCTTTATTTGTAATTTTTCCTTTGTCATTTAATGCAGAAGAATTTTTAGTTTTTTCTGAAGGAATGAAAAATCTTGATCCAGACGCATTTTCTCTAAGATGGTACAAAGATATGATTTATGGAACAAAAAATCCCTGGGGTCTAGCGGCAAAAAATAGCTTCATAATCGCAATCTTTGCAACAATTGGATCAATTATTTTAGGTACATTGGCTGCACTAGGACTCAGCAGTAGACATATGCCTTATAAAGGATTGATAATGGCTACCTTGATATCTCCAATGATTGTTCCATTAATTATAT
Organism: uncultured Pelagibacteraceae bacterium; assembly: GCA_902581605.1. Taxonomy (GTDB): domain Bacteria; phylum Pseudomonadota; class Alphaproteobacteria; order Pelagibacterales; family Pelagibacteraceae; genus Pelagibacter. Next base: position 72,471 of record CACHPE010000003.1, read on the forward strand.
CAGGTGTTGCAATTTTCTTTTTTATGGCAAAAGCTGGTTTGGCAGCAACTCATACAGGAATAGTATTAGCTCATATAATACTTGGAACACCATTTGTGGTTATAACAGTAACAGCTACACTTTCTGGATTTGATCATAGTGTTACGAGAGCTGCTGCAAGCTTAGGCAGTAACCCAGTTAATACATTTATGAAAATAACATTACCTTTAATATTACCTGGAGTAATATCTGGAGGGCTGTTTGCATTTGTAACATCTTTTGATGAAGTTGTAGTTGTACTATTCTTAGCAGGTTTAGAAAATACAACTATCCCAATACAGATGTGGACTGGTTTGAGAGAACAACTAAGTCCCACAATTCTTGCAGTTGCAACTTGTTTAATTCTTTTATCTACCTTGATATTAATTAGCGCAGAGTTATTAAGAAGAAGATCTGAAAGATTAAGAGGAATAAATAGATAATTTACCAGAATAAATTATTCATATATAGAAGTTGCTATGGAAATAAAAAAAGTTGTAGTGATTGGATCTGGCACAATGGGAAGTGGGATAGCGGCTCACTTATGTAATGCAGGCGTTCCTGTAACTCTTTTAGATTTAACTACTGAAATTAGCGAAAGAGCTAGAGAAAGAATTCATAAATCTAGACCCCCTCTGCTAATAGATAAAAGAAAAATTAACAATATTAATGTTGGAAATATTGAAGAAAATTTTGACGTAGTAAAAGAAGCAGATTGGGTGGTAGAGGCAGTAGTAGAAAGAATTGATATTAAACATAATATTTATGAGAAGATATTTAATAACAGAAAAAAAGGTGCAATAGTTTCATCAAATACATCATCAATTCCAATTAAAGTTCTATCAGAAAAACTAAATGACGAAGAAAAAAAAGATTTTTGTATCACTCACTTTTTTAATCCTGTCAGATACATGGGATTGTTAGAAATTGTTAAAAACGAAAATAATGACTTAAATAAAATTAATTCTTTGAAGAAATTTTGTGAAGTTGAGCTTGGTAAAGGAGCTATAGTTTGCAATGATACTCCAGGGTTTTTAGGTAATAGAATTGGTGTTTACGCTATGCAGGTTGCTATGACGGAAGCATTCAAAATGAAACTTTCAATAGAAGAAGCAGATGCAGTTTTTGGTAGACCGATGGGTATACCTAAAACAGGAGTATTTGGATTGTATGATCTAATCGGAATTGATTTGATGGCTGATGTATTAAAAAGTTTTATAAAGGAACTTTCAGATAAAGATGAATTTCAAATTGTTGCAAAAGAAATTCCATTAGTAAAAAAATTAATTGAGACAGGCTACACAGGTCGTAAAGGAAAAGGTGGCTTTTATAGAATGAATAAAAATGGAGATCAAAAAATTTTAGAAGCAATTAATTTAGAAACAGGAGAGTATTCGGCAACAAAAAAAATAGATTTAGGAATTGAGACTGTTGACATTAATAATTTAATTACTCGAAAAGATAAGTTTGGTGAGTATGCTTGGGTTGTAATTTCAAAAATAATTAAATATGCATCTTCACTTGTTCCAGGAATTACTGATAAGTTCAATGATATTGATGAGGCTATGAGACTAGGTTTTAATTGGGCAATGGGTCCTTTTGAAATGTTGAGATCTATAGGGGTAAAGAATTTCTTTGAAAGAATTGATAATTTTGAAAATAATAAATTTTTAGAAAATTTATCAAAAACCAAAGATGAAAACTTTTATGGAGAAAGACAAATTTATACAGATATTCAAACTTTAGGAAAAATAAGACCATCAGCAATTAAAGTAGATAAAAATAATTCTGCTGAAATTCATCGATTTAAAAATTTTAATATTGTTGAGTTTACGACAAAAGCCTGTGCATTAGATTATGACTCAATGGATGCACTGAAAAATGCAACTGACAAACCTTTAATAATAATTAATGAAAGCATGCAATTTTCAGCAGGTGTGAATTTAAGTTATACCATGAATTTCGCTGACAAAGGTGATTTTAAATCAATTGAAAAATTTATTAAATATTTTCAAGATACTTGTAAAACTTTAAAATACTCTAAGCACCCAGTTGTGTCAGCACCTTCTGGACTTACACTTGGAGGAGGCTTTGAGGTTTTAGTTCAAAGTAATTTTGTTGCCTCACACACAAATTTAGTTATTGGATTAGTTGAAACCATCGTCGGATTAGTTCCAGCAGGTGGAGGATGTAAAGAAATGTTGTGGAGATGGTCACAAACAGAGGAAGCAAAATCAGATCCAGATTATGCCCCACTAAAAGTTTTTGATATTATTGGTTATGCTAAAACAGCCACATCTCCAATCGAGGCTGAGCCATTAAAGTATTTAAGACCAGAAGATAAAAAAATAATGAACAGAAATAGCCTTTTTGAGGAAGCAAAAAATTTAATTAATCAAAATACTGATTTTGTTCCTCCAGAAGAGTGTAAATTTAAGCTTTCTGGAAAGCCATTGAAAGATAAAATGATTAAGGTTTTAGAGAAATTATACAACGAAAAGGTAATTTTAGATCATGGTATGCAAGTTGGAACTGAGCTTGCAAACGTTTTAAGTGGTGGAGACACCACTATTGAAAAAGTATTGTCAGAGGATGATTTATATAAGTTAGAACTAGACTCTTTTATGAGATTGATAGAAACAAAACAAACTCAAGAAAGAATTAAACATACATTGTCGACGGGTAAACCTTTAGTTAATTAGAATTAAGCATTCTAAAGGTTTTAATATAATCAGGTCTTAAAACATAAAATACCTTATTTCCTGTTTTAATTTTAGTTAATATATCTAAACCATAAATTACTTTACCAATTGGAGTATATTCACCTTGATAAATTGGAATTTCTTTTAATGTAATAAAGAATTCACTATCTTCTGTATTAAATTCTGTTGCTCTAGCAAAACCAACACTTCCCTCTGTAAATTTAAAATCGTTGCTCAGTTCTGATTTTAACAATCCCAGTCCAGACCTTCCGCTACCAATTTTAGAATAATCTAAATTATTTATATTTCCATACTCAATATCTCCAGCTTGTACAAAAGTATTTTCTGAAACTTTATAAAAAGCAGAACCATCATACATTTTTTGTTCAATTAAAATTTTAAATCTTTCCACCGCTTTAGGAGAAATATTTGGATAAAGTTCAATTATTACATTTCCACACTCAACATTCATTACTGCAATATTATCTGGATTATTAAAATTAAGTTTATTTAAATTATTTTTGTCTACAAAAAGACATTTATTTTTTAATAAAAAAAAAGATGTAAAAGCAAAAATCGAAAGACAAATTAAAAATATAAATAAAATTTTTTCCGATTTTGAGGCTTTAATAGTTTTAATCATAAAATATTCTTATCTATTTTAGCTAAGTTTAATTTTATAAAATTCACTTTATTATTTAAGATTGTGTCACTATTAATTTTATCTTCAATTGTTTCTTTATCAGTCATTAAAAATGAAAAAATTTCTGCCATGTCTTCAGATGGGATAGATTTAGAGTACTCTGTTAAAAAACCATCAGTTTTTTCATATAGATCTAAATTTAATCTATCAGAACAGGTTGAACATTCAGCATAATTAAACGATGTTAGATTAAAAGAAGAAAATTTGCCCTCATCGAAATATTCAATATGAGTATTTTGTATCATATGAAAAATTTCATGGTGTATCATTCTTTCAAAATATTTTTTATTAAAATTAATATCTAAAATTAAAGTTCTGTTTTTATGGTTTGGTATACCCCCAGTGTTAATTTCAGAGATGAATAAATTTTCACAAAATACAATATATTTTAAATTTATCTTATTAAGAAAATTAGAATTATATCGGTTAAGATTTTTTTCAATTAAAGAAAATTTTGAATTTAAATTATTTATATTAACCTTATCGCAAGAAATGTTCTTATTTACACCAATTTTAAAATTACCTTTAGCGCTCAAATAACGAATATTATTATCATTTTTTAATTTGTAAATTTCTAAACTTGGAATTTTTATCAGATTATAAATTTCATCAGCATTTACATGCGAAATATGAAAAATAAGAATAAACAAAAATAAAATTTTCATTAAATTATTATAGACGAATTAGTTGAGATAATATTATCTTAGATTATTTAAAAATGAAAAAAGAAAGAAACAAAAATCCAATTCAACCAGTTAGTGGAACTAAAGTTCCAAGATTTGCTGGACCAAGCACTTTTGCAAGACTCCCTGAATTAAGAGATGTAGAAAGTTGTGACGTTGCAATCGTCGGAATTCCTTTTGATGCAGGAACAAGTTATCGACCTGGAGCAAGATTTGGTCCTCAAAGCATTAGGCAAGCTTCAAGACATTTAAGAACAAATTATCATCCAAGTTATGATGTAGAACCTTTTAAAATTCAGCAAGTTGCTGATGCTGGCGACATTGCTTGCAATCCATTTAGTATTGATGAAGCAATTAAACAAATAGAAGTAGGTGCAACTGATTTGTTAAATAAGGTTGGAGGTATAATTAGTCTGGGGGGAGATCATACTATTGCTGTGCCTCTTTTAAGAGCAATTAATAAAAAAAATAATGGACCAGTATCTTTGGTTCACTTTGATGCTCACCTAGATACTTGGGATACTTATTTTGGAGCACCCTATACTCATGGAACTCCATTCAGAAGAGCTAGAGAGGAAGGACTATTTTTAGATGATGCTTCTATGCATGTTGGAATTAGAGGACCACTTTATAGCAGAAATGATATTAAAAATGATGAAAGTTTTGGTTTCAAAATAATTCACTGCGATGAATTTCAAACTGAAGGAACAGATAAAATTGCTGAAAGGATTAGAAAAAGAGTAGGAGACAATCCACTTTATCTATCTATCGATATTGATGTTTTGGATCCAGCATTTGCTCCAGGAACTGGTACTCCAGAAATTGCAGGAATGACAACAAGAGAAATGGTTAATGTTCTTAGAGGCTTGTCAGGATTAAATTTAGTTTCTGCTGACGTAGTCGAAGTATCGCCAGCATATGATCATGCCGAGGTAACCTCCTTAGCAGCAGCAACTATCGTTTATGAGCTTACTAATTTATTTGCAAAATCATAGATAAAGGATAACGTCTTATCATGCTAGATAAAAAAAATTTTTATATAAACGGTGAATGGATAAAACCAAACAGTGCTGAAGAAATTACAGTTATAGATCCTGCTACAGAAGAAAATTGTGCTGTTATTACTTTAGGTAACAAAATTGATATTGATATGGCTGTAAAAGCAGCAAAGAATGCATATGAGTCATGGGCCTTCTCATCCAAGAAAGATAGAATTGTATTATTAGAGAAACTATACGAAAATTATAAAAAAAGATGGGCAGATATTGCAAAAGCCATAACTCTTGAAATGGGCGCTCCAAAAGATTTTGCATCTAAATTGCAAGCAGGTACAGGAGCAAGTCATATTAAATCATTCATAAGATATTTAAAAAATTTTGAGTTTGAAAAGCCTTTAGGTGAACATGCTCCAAATCAAAGACTAATTTATGAACCAAAAGGTGTTTGCGCATTAATTACACCTTGGAATTGGCCAATGAATCAAGTTTGTTTGAAAGTAATGCCTGCTATGGCAGCAGGATGTACAATGGTATTAAAACCATCAGAACTTGCACCCTTGTCGTCTATGATACTTGCTGAGATTGTGGATGAGGTAAAGTTTCCAAAAGGTGTATTTAATTTAGTCAATGGTGATGGAGCAACTACTGGTAATGCTTTAACGAGTCATCCAGATATAGATATGATTTCTTTTACTGGATCCACAAGGGCTGGAGCTCTAATTTCACAGAATGCTGCAAAAGATTTTAAAAGGTTAAGTTTAGAGCTTGGAGGCAAAGGGGCAAATATAATTTTTAAAGACGCTGATACTGAAGCTATAGAAAGAGGTGCTTTTAGATGTTTTAGAAATTCAGGACAATCTTGTAATGCACCCACAAGAATGCTCGTTGAAAAATCTATGTACAACGAGGCTATTGAGAGATTAAAAAAATATACAGAAAATTTTGAGGTAGGTGATCCAAAAAAAGAAGGAGAGCATATAGGTCCTGTCATTTCAGAAAATCAATTCAAAAAAATACAAGCTTTAATTCAAAAAGGTATTGATGAGGGTGCAAAATTAGTTGCTGGAGGGATAGGAAAACCAGATGGCCTAGATAAGGGTTATTTTGTTAAACCTACAGTATTTGCTGACGTTAATAACAATATGCAAGTTGCGAGAACAGAAATTTTTGGTCCAGTTCTATCTGTTATACCATTTGAAACAGAGGAGGAAGCAATTAAAATTGCAAATGATACCACTTATGGATTAACAAATTATATTCAATCACAAGATCATGACAAAGTAAAACGAGTTGCTAGAAAATTAAGATCTGGGATGGTTGATGTAAATGGAGCTGGTATTGCAGTTGATGCTCCATTTGGAGGTTTTAAACATTCTGGAATAGGTCGAGAGGCAGGGGAGTTCGGTTTAGAAGAATTCTTAGAAGTTAAAGCTGTAGGCGGCTGGAGTTAATTAACAGTAGACTTATCTTTTATACCATCAAGAAGTTTCAAACATTTTTTTAGTTCGTCTAAAATAATAAATTCGTCAATTTTATGAGCTTGTTCAATTGAGCCAGGACCACAGACAACTGTACTAATACCTATTTCTTGAAACAAACCTGCTTCAGTTCCAAATGAAACTACTTGGCGTGAATTGTCTCCAGTTAAACTGGATATTAATTCACATGCATCTGAGTTTCCAACTCTATCAAAGCCTACTATCTCTCCAATAATCTCTTTTTCGATTGAGGAATTAGGAAAAATTTTTTTCATTTCTGGTAATAAAACTTCATTTGCATATTTGTCTAACTCTTTGTTTAGAAAAATTGCATCTTCTTTTACTACTGGTCTTGTCTCCCAATTAACATGACATTTATCTGCAATTACATTATGAGCTATTCCACCGAATATACCGCCAATTGATAAAGTAGAATGAGGAGGATCAAATATAGAGTCTTTTGGTGATCTTTCTTTTAGTTTTTCTCTCAACTCAATTAATTTATTTACATATCTCGAGGCATATTCAACTGCACTTACACCTTTATGGGGTGCTGAACTATGTCCAGCCAAACCTTTAAAATAAGTAGTGTACTCATAACATCCTTTGTGAGCATCGATAATTTTCATATTAGTTGGTTCACCGACAATACAAATTCCATCTTTGATATCTCTTTTTTTTAATTCTTCAATTAGAATAGGTGCGCCTTGACATGCAGTTTCTTCGTCAAAAGTAAATGAGAAATGTATATCTCTATCTAGATTTGACTTTGAAAAAATTGGAGCAAAAGCTAAAGTGCATGCAATGAAACCCTTCATATCACATGAACCTCTTCCAAAAAGTTTATTGTCCTTAATTGTTGCCTGGAACGGATCAGTTGCCCAGCCTTTTGATACAGGAACAACATCAGTATGTCCTGATAAAATTATTGGCTTTTTATTACTAGTATTTTTTGCCTTAATTGTAGCAAATAGATTTACTCTCTTTTTGTCTTCATCAAATGTTCTAAAAGAGGTAGCGCCGAGATCTTTTAAAATGTTATCACAATAATCAATTAGAGAATTATTATCTTTTCCTGAAATAGTTTTGAAACCAATTAAATCAGTTAATATTTTTATTGAATTTTTGAATAAAAGTTCTGAATTATTTTCTGTACTCATAATTTTCATCCATTATATATTAATTATATGAAAGAACAAATTACCTACGATATTTTTGATAAAGTTGATATTAGAGTTGGAACAGTAATTTCTGTAAAAAAAAATGAAAAGGCTAGAAAACCTTCTTTAGTTGTTGAAGTAGATTTTGGAAAAGAAATTGGGATTAGACAATCTTCTGCCCAAATTACTCACTATTATAATGAAGAAAATCTTAAAGGAAAACAAGTAATAGGTGTTTGTAATTTTCCAGAAAAAAATATAGCTGGTGTAGTTTCTCAAGTACTTATTCTTGGCTCAATAGACAAGGAGGGCAAAGTAATTTTGGTCCATCCATCTCAAAAATCTGAGAATGGTTTACCTGTTGCATAAAAATGCATCCAGAAATTTTATCTATAACATTATTTGGAATTGTAGCTGCTTATTCCCCAGGGCCAAATAATTTTGTAGCATTTTATTCTGGATTTAATTTTGGTATTTCTAGAACTCTTCCACACATTATAGGAGTGACTTTTGGTTTCCCTTTTTTATTACTATGTGTAGCTTTAGGATTAATAAATGTTTTTAAACTTTATCCACTTATACAGGAAATATTAAAATATCTTGGAACATTATTTTTAATTTATCTAGCATATAAAATTTCTTTCTCTAATTCAAAAAATCAAGAAAACAAAAATAAAAATCCAGTAAAATTTATAGAAACATTTATTTTTCAGTTTTTAAATCCAAAAGCTGTAATTGCTTCAATTATAATTGTATCAACATACATTCAAGTAGGTGAAAATTTTGTAAGTCATACGATTCAAATTGTTATATTGGCTCTGTTAGTCTCAGTAACCAGTATTACATTATGGACATTTTTAGGTAAATTCTTCAGGAAATTTGCGACAAATCAGAAATTTATTAATTATTTTAATTATGTTATGTCACTGCTTCTTTTATTAAGCATATTAACATTTTATTTATAACATGAAACCAGGAAACAAAAATTCTTATAATTCACTTAAAAAAATTTCAATAGATGGTAAAGATTTTAAATATTACTCATTACTTGAAGCGGAAAAAAATGGTCTAAATGGTATAAGTAAACTTCCTAAATCTCTCAAAGTTTTGTTAGAAAATTTATTGAGATATGAAGATGACTTGAGCGTTACAAAGTCTCAAATAGAAGCTGTAAAAAACTGGTTAAAAACAAAGAAATCTAAAACTGAAATTGCTTATAGGCCGGCAAGAGTACTCCTTCAGGATTACACAGGAATACCGGCAGTAGCTGATCTTGCAGCAATGCGAGAAGCTGTAAAAGAAAAAAATAAAGATCCTAATACTATAAATCCTTTATCAGCAGTAGATCTTGTAATTGACCATTCAGTTCAAGTAGATCAGTCTGCTAAAGCGGATTCATTTGAAAAAAATGTAGATATTGAATTTGAAAGAAATGGAGAAAGGTATTCTTTTTTGAAATGGGGACAACAAGCATTTAACAATTTTAGAATTGTACCACCTGGTACAGGAATTTGTCATCAGGTAAATTTAGAGTATTTATCAAAGGTAGTGTGGTCAGAAGAATTCAAAGGAGATAATTATTTGTTTCCTGATACTTTAGTTGGAACTGATAGCCACACAACAATGGTAAATGGATTATCTGTCTTAGGATGGGGAGTTGGTGGAATTGAAGCCGAAGCAGGAATGCTTGGGCAACCAATATCAATGTTAATACCTGAAGTTATTGGTTTTGAGATGAAAAATAAAATGCCTGAAGGAACTACAGCAACTGATTTAGTTTTAACAGTTGTTAAAATGTTAAGAGACAAAGGAGTTGTTGGAAAGTTTGTTGAGTTTTATGGAGAAGGTTTGAAAAATTTAACTCTTGCTGATAGAGCTACAATTGCGAACATGGCACCAGAATATGGCGCTACATGCGGGTTCTTTCCTATTGATGAAGAAACTTTGAAATATTTAAAATTTTCTGGAAGAGATCAACATATTGTAAATATAGTTGAAAATTATGCTAAGGAACAAGGATTATGGGCAAGTAGTGATTTAGAATTTACTGACATCATATCTTTAGATATGTCTACAGTTGTTCCAACTATTTCAGGTCCCAAAAGACCTCAAGACAAAGTACCTTTAACTGATGCACCATATTCTTTTAAAAAAGTATTACAGGAAGCTACAAGCAAAAATGAAAAATCTGTTTCAAAAGTGGCTAATACAGACTACGATATTAAAGATGGTTCTATATTAATTGCTGCAATTACTTCTTGTACTAATACTTCAAATCCAAATGTTTTGATTGGAGCAGGACTTTTGGCAAAAAAGGCAATTGAAAAAGGTTTACAAGTTAAACCATGGGTAAAAACTTCTTTAGCACCAGGATCTAAAGTAGTTACAGACTATTTGGCAAAAGCTGGATTAAACAAATATTTGGATAATCTTGGCTTTAATTTAGTTGGTTATGGCTGTACAACTTGCATTGGAAATTCAGGACCACTTCCAGAAAATATTGTAGAAGCAATCCAAAAAGAAAATATTTATGCAGTTTCTGTTTTATCAGGAAATAGAAATTTTGAGGGAAGAATTTCACCACATATAAAAGCTAACTATCTGGCCTCACCTCCACTTGTTGTTGCATACGCGATAGCTGGACATATGGAAGTAGATTTATATAAAGATCCACTAGGAAAAGATAAAGATGGTAAAGAAGTATTTTTAAAAGATATTTGGCCTTCCAATAAAGAGATTGAAGAAACTTTAAAAGATTCTCTAAATGCAGAGATGTTTATACAAAGATATTCCAATGTAACCGAGGGCCCAACTCAATGGCAAAAAATTAAAACCGATAAAAGCAGCATCTATAATTGGGATGAGGGTTCAACATATGTTAAAAAACCTCCATTCTTTGACTCTTTATCAGACGAACCAGAGGGATTTAAAGAAATAAAGGATGCAAGACCATTATTAATATTAGGGGACATGGTAACTACAGACCATATATCACCAGCTGGAAGTATTCAAAAAGATAGTCCAACTGGTGAATATTTTATGGAACATCAGATTTTGCCAAAAGATTTTAACTCTTACGGTTCAAGAAGAGGTAACCATGAAGTTATGATGCGAGGAACTTTTGCAAATATAAGAATTAGAAATGAAATGGCTCCAGGTACAGAAGGTGGTTTTACAAAGTTATATCCAGAAGAAAAAGTTCTTCCTATCTATGACGCAGTTGTTGAATATAAAAAAAGAGGAACAGATTTAGTTGTAATTGGTGGAAAAGAGTATGGAACTGGATCGTCTAGAGATTGGGCAGCTAAAGGAACAAAATTACTTGGGATAAAAGCAGTAATCGCAGAGAGTTTTGAAAGAATTCACCGATCTAATTTGATTGGAATGGGAATATTGCCGTTACAATTTATCGATGATGTGAATAGAAAAAATCTAAAATTAATTGGTTCTGAATTAATTAGTATTCTAAATATAGAAAAGGGCGTTAATCCTTCAGATGAAGTGACAGTCGAAATTAAATATGCTTCTGGCGAAATAAAGAAAATTAAAACTTTATGCAGAATTGATACAAAAAATGAATTAGAGTATTATAAAAATGGAGGTATTCTGCAGTACGTTTTAAGGAATATGATTTAGTTATGGACGAAGATCTATCAATTATAAATAGCAACACTAGAAATGAAAAAATTAAGAATTTTTTTGTAAACAATAAAAATAAAATAATTTCAGGTATAATTGTTTTAATAATTATTATAATAAGTGTTTTCAGTTACGATAAATATTTAATTAATAAAAAAAAAGATATCTCAGATAGTTACAATTCAATAATCATCGATTATTCTGAAAAAACAAAAGAAAAAACAGCTAGCAGTCTGATTGAAATAATAAACAAGAAAGACCCAACTTATTCACCTTTATCTCTTTATTTCATCATTGATAATAATCTTGTAAGTGATCAGTCCAAAATCAATTCATTATTTGATTTATTGATAAACGATACATTATTAGACAGTGAAATTAATAACTTAATTATATACAAGAAGGCACTCTACAATGCAGATAATGCTCAAGAGGGTGATCTTTTAAATATGTTAAGTCCACTGATCAATTCAAAAAGTGTTTGGAAATCACATTCTTTATATTTAATGGCAGAATATTTTTATGCAAATAATCAAAAACAAAAAGCTAAAGAATTTTTCAACCAAATAATAGCTTTAGAAAATTCAAATCCAGATATAAGGCTTCAAGCAGAGAAAAGATTAAACAGAGACCTGAGTGAATAAATTTATTTTTACTTTCATCGTTTTATTTTTTCTTAATAACTGTTCATTTAACGAAAACTCAAGAATTTGGAAAGACCAAGAAAATAAATCTGAAACAGATAAAAAAATAACTAAAGTTTTTGCAGAAGAAAATATAAGTGTTTCAGAATTTAATAGAGATTTAAAATTAGATCTATCATCAATAAAAATAAATAATAAAAAAAATGAAAATCAAAATAATCTTGGTTTGCAAAATTACAAAGGTGAATTAGCAAAGATTGGTAACTTTAAATTTTCAAAGTTGGAGGAAATAAATCAATTAGATTTTGAACCAATTTTTTTGAAAAATGGAATAATATTTTTTGATAAAAAAGGTTCAATTATTAGGTATGATTATAATCAGAAAGTTATTTGGAAAAAAAACCATTATTCAAAAGCTGAAAAAAAATTAAAACCAAAACTTAATTTTTTAGCAGATGGGCAAAATCTTTTAATAGCCGATAGCATAGCAAAATATTATTCTTTGAATATTAGTACAGGAGAATTAAACTGGTCAAAAAATAATGATTATCCGTTTAATTCAAATATTAAAAAGCATAAAGATAAAATATTTGTTATCGATTATAAAAATACACTGAGATGTTACAAAATTAAAGATGGTTCCGAATGTTGGAATTTGCAAACAGAGGACTCATTTACAATTTCAAATATTAAATATTCTTTAATTATTTTAAACGATAATGTTATTTTCAATAATTCTATAGGAGATATTACAGCTGTAGATATTGAAACAGGTTTAATTACATGGCAACTACCTACACAGAATAGCTCGATAATAAATGAAACTTATAATTTTAAGACTTCTAAACTAGTATCAGATGGAAATTCTTTATTTTTTTCAAATAATAAAAATCAGTTTTATTCAATTGACTTTAAAACAGGTGCTATTAATTGGATAAATGAAATTAATTCTAATGTAAAACCGATTTTGGTTGGAAATTTAATTATTACAATTTCTAATGAAGGTTATTTATATTTAATTGACAAAAATAAAGGTAATATAGTTCGAATTACAGATCTATTTCTTAATTACAAAGATAAAAAAAGAAAATATATTTACCCTATTGGTTTTGTAATTGGAGATAAAAACGTATTTTTAACTAACTCAGATGGTAAGATGATTATAGCTGGGATTGAGGATGGAAAAATAATAAAAATTGAAAAAGTTTCTAGTGGATTAGTCTCTGAACCGTTTATATTTAACAATAATTTATATGTAGTAAGAAATGGTTCAATTTTACAATATAACTAAACATGTTCCTAAAATTTTTAGAAAAGATTGGAAGAAAAAAAGTTGTATTGGACAGGGGCCCCTCACATCCTAAATTTGAAGAAGCAAAACCATGGATGAATAGATATTATGTTTTGATGAGGTATAGACCTAAATGGTTTCCATTCAATATATTAATTCATGAGATGCTAGCAGATGACCATGGAGAAGGAGTTCATAATCACACATTTCCTTATATCACGATAATTTTAAAAGGTGGTTATTGGGAAACATTAAGCACTGGTAAGTTTTGGCGTCCACCAGGTTATATTGGTTTTAGATCAGCAAATAATTTGCATCGAGTAGATTTGGAACCAGGAACCAAACCATTAACTTTGTTTATCTCAGGTCCATTTGGACTAAGGAAAGGACCAAGATCAGAGTATGGTATTGACTTTAAAACTAAAAAAAATTGATGACAAAAAAATTTGAAAATCAATTTATATCTTATTGTGAAAATCAAAATTTAGAAGTTAGTCCTAATCAAATCAAAGTTATTAAAAAATTAGAAGATTATTATCAAAGTAATTACAAATCATTTTTTTCTAAATTTTTTTCCAAACAAAAAACTAAAAAAGGATTTTATTTGTATGGTGGTGTAGGGGTTGGTAAAACAATGATTTTAAACTTCATTTATGATCATCTTGAAGAAAAAAAATTAAAAAAGCATTTTAATGAATTTATGTTAGGTTTTCATGATTTTGTCCATGACCAAAAAGAAAAAAATGAGGAAAATATAATCAATCAATTTGTTAAAAATTTAAAATCAAAAGCTTCATTAGTTTATTTTGATGAGTTCCAAGTAACAAACATTGTTGATGCAATGATTTTAGGAAGACTATTTGAACAAATATTTAAAGAAGATATTAAAATTATTTTTACTTCAAACACCAAAATTTCAGAACTTTATAAAGAAGGTCTTCAACGTGAACAGTTTATACCTTTTATAAAAATAATGGAAGATCAATCAATCGAGTATGAATTAATAATTGAGGATGATTATAGAAAATCTAATGATAATCAAAAACAAAGATATTTTTTTCCACTAAATCAAGAAACCAATTTTAAGATTAACAAATTTTTTAGAACCGTAACAAAGGATAAAAAACAATCTTCAATAAAAATTAATGTGAAGGGAAGAGAGTTTAAAATAGAAAACTTTTATGAAGGAATTATTAGATGTGACTTTAATCAACTTTGTGATCAAAATTTAGGAGCGGAAGATTATTTAGAAATTGTTAAAAACTGTAAATTTATGGTAATTGATCAAATACCTCAATTTAATGATGTAAATTCAAATCAACAACAACGTTTTATCACTTTGTTAGATGTAATTTATGATAAAAATATTTCATTAGCAGTTACAGCTGATATAAATTTAGATCAATTTACCTCTTCAAGATTGTTAGAAAAACCATTTAAACGAACAATTAGTCGTTTGTATGAGCTTACATCGAAGGAGTATAATTAATGAAACAAGAATTTTACGATTTTCAAATTAAGACTAATGGTCAAAAGTTATATGAATTTACTAATGATACAATTCATTGGATTGGTCAAAATAACTTTAAAAATGGTATTCTTAATTTAAGTATTCAGCACACAAGCGCCTCATTAATTGTTCAAGAAAATGCAGATCCAGATGTACAAACAGATTTAATAAATTATTTTGATAAATTAGCTCCTATGGATAACAAACTATACGTTCATACTATGGAGGGAAAAGATGATATGCCTGCACATATTAAATCCGCATTAACAAATAATCAAATTTCTCTAAGCGTGAAAGATAGTGAATTGTTGCTTGGAACTTGGCAGGGGATATATTTATTTGAACACAGATTTGAGGCTCAAAAAAGAACTATAATTCATCATTTTATTGGAGAATAAAATCAAATTTATTTTTTCTTCAAAGATTGGAACGCTTCAAGAGCTGCAGCTCTTGCTTTTTCATGAACAACAATAGGGCCTGGGTAATCTTTGCCAATTATTGTTTTTATAGCTTCTTGATACTTTAATTCCATTTCCCATGGCTTATGAATGAATTTTTTTGGCACTTTGCTTAATTCAGGAACCCACTTTTTTACATAAAAACCTTCCTTATCAAATTTTTCTCCCTGCAAAATCGGATTAAATATTCTAAAGTAAGGTGCAGCATCAGCTCCACAACCAGCAACCCATTGCCATTGAGCTACATTATTTGCTTTATTGAAATCTAGTAAACAATTTCTGAAATGTTTCTCACCTTCCATCCAATTAATTCTTAAATGTTTTACAAGAAAAGAACCAACAACCATTCGAATTCTGTTATGCATCCATCCAGTTTCATATAATTCTCTCATTCCAGCATCCACAATAGGATAGCCAGTCATTCCTGATTTCCATGCCTTTAAAAATTTCTCATTCTTTACCCAAGGAAATTTATCAAATTCTTTTCTATAATTACCTATTAAAAATTCGGGAAAATAATTAATTAAACTATGTGAAAATTCACGCCATCCTAATTCATTGATATATTTCCTATAGCCAATTCCTTTAGATTTTATTTCATTACATTTTTGCCAAATAGTACTTACGTGAATTTGACCATGTTTAATGTATGGAGACAATTTTGATGTACCCTCGATTGATGGATAATCTCTAGCTGTTCCATAATCTTTAATTTTTTTTTCAATTAAATTGTTAAGAACTTTTTTCGAATCATTTTCAGAAACTTTCCAGTATTTCTCAAATTTTTTATACCAATTTTTTTTTGGTAAAATGTTTTTAGGTTCAATACTGTTTTTAAAAAAAGAAATTAATTTAATTTTTTTTTTTACAACATAATTTTTGCTTGGGGGCAAACTAAGATATTTATCTTCGGCATTTCTCCAGAATGGACTAAATACTTTAAAAGGTGTACCATCATTTTTAGTTACTTCTTGAAACTCATTAAGAATATTTCCTTTAAAATATTTGAACTCAACTTCGTTTTTTAAAAAAGTATCTCTTATTTTTTTTCCTTTAGCAATTACATCTGGTTCATATATCTTATTCCAATAGATAGAAATATTATCTTTTTTTTTAATTTTTGATAATATATCTAGCTCGTCTCCCTCTAATATTTGAAGATTGATTTTGTATTTAAATAATTGTGACTTAAATTCCTCTAAAGATTTATATAGCCACCATTTTTGTGCTTCTCTTTTTTTATCAAAATCATTTTTATTATAAATAAATAATGCAATGACGTTATCGTGATTTTGACTTGCAAAAGATAGTGCAGGATTATGTTCAATTCTAAAATCTTCTCTAATCCAAAATATCGCTTTTTTTTTCATGTGGGTTTATTTTCTGCCTTTAGATAGCAGTTGTTTGTAAAGTTTTACATCTGCATTACCTTCGCATCCTATTACCAAAACATTAGAATTTTCGTTAAGTTCTATAATTTTTTTAATTTTAGTATCATTACAAACGCCTACCAGGCTTATAATACCAGGTGCAGAGCACTCTCCACCAATTATTGAATTTTTACAAAGCTTTTTGTCTTTTAACATTGCTACAGTTTTAGCAATATTTCGGTCACTTACAGACACACAACAATTGCTCGTTTTTTTCAATATTTGCCAAGGAATATATGACATTTCATTACACGACATACCTCCCATGATGCTCTCCTTTTTAATTTTAATTTTTCTTAATTTATTGTGTTTTATGCTTTGAAGAACACAATCAGCTCTATCAGGCTCAACAATTATTATCTTTGGAATTCTTTTAAAATATTTTGCAACACCAGCAACTACACCAGCAGCCATACCACCAACTCCAGCCTGTAAGAAAATATGGGTTATATATTGATTTGTTTGTTTAGAAATTTCTCTAATCATTATGGAGTACCCTGCCATGGTAAGTTGAGGTACTAATTTATACTCTTTTGTTGAAACATCTTGAACAATTTTCCAATTATTTTTTTTTGATAACTTCTTACATTCATTGAGTGAATTTTCGTAATCTCCTTTAACTCTTATTACTTCGGCACCAAATTTTTTAATTTCTTTAACTCTTGTATCGCTAACGTATTGACTAACAAATATTTTACATTTTAATCCCAACCTTTTAGCGCCCCATGCTACAGATCTTCCATGATTTCCAGCAGTTGCTGAGGAAATAATTATATTTTTTTTTCCTTTAGATATTTTTTCAACAGCATAAGCACCACCCAAAGCTTTAAATGATTTTAAATGAAATCTTTTAGATTCATCCTTATAAAAAACATTATTTAGTTTTAAATTTTTTTGTAATTTATCAAGTTTTAATAGCGGGGTTGCTTTATAATTTTTCCAATTGGAAACTGATTTAAAGGCGTTTGTTAATAGTAATGAAGGTACAAATCTTAAAACATAATTTCTTTTAAAACTAAAATTATTATTTTTTAAAGATTTTGTAAGTTTCCAGTTTTTAATACTTTTTAAACTTTTCACTTTAACAGTCTAAAGTATTTTGCCTTTCCCATTGAGTTACAGGTTTGGACTTATCGAAGTTTTCTTTATTATCAAATTCATTAATTTCAGATTTTCTAAGTTTTATATAACTATCGATTGTTTCTTTTCCAAAAGCGTCATTCATTTCCTTATTATTTCTTAATAGTTCAAGTGATTCTTTAAGTTCATTTGGTAATTTTGGTAAGTCAGGGTACTTCTTGTAATCTGTGTACATGTTACAATTTAAAGGTTCGCCTGGGTTGATTTTATGTTTTAATCCATTCAACCCTGCTGCTAGCACACTTGCTTGTAATAAATATGGATTTACAGATCCATCCATCAACCTCAATTCAAACCTGCCAGGATCTGGAATTCTTATCATATGAGTTCTGTTATTTCCTGTATAAGATATACTACTTGGCGACCAAGATGCTCCAGATTTGGTTGGGGGTGCGTTGATTCTCCGATAGCTATTAATTGTTGGGTTAAAAAAAGCAGATAATGAAGAAGCGTTTTTAATTACCCCTCCTAAAAAATTATAAGCCATTTTACTTAATCCAAGTTTATCTGATTTGTCTAAAAATTTATTTTTTTTCCCATCCCAAACTGAAATATGGGCATGACAGCCATTACCTGTCAGATTTTCAAATGGTTTAGGCATAAAGGTTGCTCTTAAACCATGTTTTTCAGCTATAGTTTTTACCATATATTTAAAAAAAGTATGTCTATCTGCTGTTTTTAGACAATCATCATAGTCCCAATTCATCTCAAATTGACCATTAGCGTCCTCATGATCATTCTGATAAGGACCCCATCCCATCTCAATCATGCAATCACAAATCTCTTTAATTAAATCATATCGTCTCATTAACGCAGATTGGTCGTAACAAGGTTTAGATTGAGTGTCTCTCGGATCTGCGATTGAGTCTCCATCTGGTGAGATTAAAAAATATTCACACTCGACACCTGATTTCATTGTTAAATTTTGTTTTTTTAATTTCTTTATTTGTTTTTTTAACATCACTCTTGGGGAAGCTTCTACAGGTTTACCGTCCATCCATAAATCAGATGCAAGCCATCCTACTTCTTTATTCCAAGGTAATTGAATTAAACTTTCTGGGTCAGGAATACCAAACATATCACTATCTGCGGGAGACATATCTAGCCATGCCGCAAAACCAGCAAATCCTGCTCCAGCAGTTTGCATTTCTTTAATAGCATGAACAGGAACAAGTTTTGATCTTAGTACGCCAAAAAGATCAACAAAACTTATTAAGAAGTATTTTATTTTTTTTTGTTTTGCTATTTTAAATAAGTTTTTAGCCATTACTAAGGCTACCACAATTATTTGAAAAATGAAAAGATAGTTTCTTTATAATAAATAAAATTAACTAAAATTATCAGGATAATTGCAAGAATTACTCCATACTTTGCTTTTGGAAAAGCAACACCTCTCATTTTACTCGGTCTTAGTTGTTCGTTTTTGTCTTCACTCATTTAAATCATTAAAAAAGGGCGCTACAATTTTGTAGCGCCCAAATTTTATTTTACCATTCAGTAATATTACTTTTATGGTCGTTAGCACCGTGTCTTTTTCTGGATAATGCGTTCAGCTCATCACTTTCAGATTTGCTTGTAATTACAGTCCATCCTATCCACACAGCAATTAACAAAAGAACTAGTATAAATTCACTAGATCCAGCTCCAGGATAAACCGATCCGCCAACTTCTTCGGCTGGTTTATTAAGATGATCTATCCAGTTTGATACTGTTGCCATATTTTTCTCCTTTACCTAGTTGCTGATGAAACTGCTTTTTCGTCATCTTTAGCACTTTCCATCATTTCATAGTCTAGCCCAGCTATTTCAACTTCTCGTGGGATTCTTAATTTACCCATACCATTAAGAACCTTAGCGATAATATAGCCAGGTATTAATCCTAAAACAAAGAACATTATTATTGCTCCAATAAATTGTCCTAATGGATTAATTGTTGCATAAGTTGTTCCATCAAACATAGCTCCAACACTGTAACCAGATGAAGGATAACCATTTAAGACGAATCCACATATTACAAGACCTACAAAACCAGCATAACCATGTACAGCTACTGCGCCAACTGCATCATCAATCTTGAACTTTCGTTCAACCCAGTAATGAAGTTTGTAAGCAATTACAACTCCAATCATACCAATAACTAATGCTTGAATTGGATGATATAAGTCGTTTCCTGCAGATGCACATATAATGCCAGCTAGTCCACTTGAGTAAGTCCAGAAAGGATCACCTTTAGCAATAACATATCCAGCTAATAAACCTCCTGACAATGACATCAAAAAGTTCATTGTAATTCCACTTAAAGTAGTGGGTGTTAAATAGATATTAGTTGCTGTCCAGAATGATATGCCTTCCATACCATACTCAGGGCCAAGATCATATATTGGAACGTTACAAGCTGCATAAAATCCCCAAAATCCGGTGTAAATTAAGAACAATCCAATTGTTACTAACCAAGGATTTCGCGGACCAATGTTTCTTGGTTCACCACTTGATGAAAATTTTCCAATTCTTGGACCTAAAACCATAAGCACACCTAAAGCAAATCCACCAGCAATAGCGTGAATTACACCTGATGCATATGCATCATGATAACCTAAGATTTTAAGCATCCAACCGTCAAAGTGCCATCCCCATGACGCATCTATTGACCAGAAAACAGATCCTATTGCAATTGCCAAAACTCCAAATGCAAATGTTGTTATTCTTTCAATAACTGCACCCGAAACTATAGAAGCAGCAGTCCATGAAAATAAAAGGAATGCTGCCCAGAACACACCCATTATATGGTCATTAAGATTGATTGCCATAAGAGCATTTGTAGGATTAGCAAGATCATTTCCTCCAAATCCTCCACTTAGTACAAGCCCTGTACTTTCTGTCATTATTGATGGAGCTAATCCAGGTCCGGTTGGAAAAGCCCAATAAATCCACCAACCAAACAAAAACCAAGTTACTGTTACCAACGGTATCAGCATTGTGTTTTTCATAAGAGTATGTTGATGGTGTTTGTATCTTGAAGCTCCGACCTCATACATACAGAAACCAACGTGAATTAAAAACATTAGTACCACTGTTGTCCAGTAGTAAAATTCTGTAAATATCGTGGTAAGAGCACCTAACTGATCAGTCATATTCTCTCTCCATATTTGTTTATTTAAACCCTATTAAATTTTATGAGTCGTTACAAATATAAAGAGATTGAAAAAATCTAGTTATGAACAACAGATTTACAAAAATAATCAACTATTGATTGTAATATTAAAACTTCAAGTAAGCTTTTTTCAAATCAACAAGGGGATGTTTTGGAGACATTTGAAACTTAACTAAAAGCTCTCTTGCAATCATATCTCTATCTTGTTGATTGTTAGGTAACTTTATTGAACTTGGAATAGTAACCCATCCATTTGCATTTCTACAGAAAACTGCAGGTCTATCTTCTTCATAACCCATATGCACATCTTCCAGCCAATTAAGATCATCCCATCCCATTGCCTCAATGTATTTTTTTAGAAAAGGAGTAATTTTGCTATAATCAGGCAAAAGATTAACATCGTATCTGTAACCAATAGATTGACCAATCATTTTTTCTCTGGCCGTCTCTTTCTTTTTACCTAATTGACCCTTAACTTCTTTTGCTTTTGCTTTTGATACCTTTTTATTATTTTTCTTTGGCATAGCTATTTCTATATTTTGTGATAATTATCAACACCAACAGTGTAGTTAGTTCCAGCCAGTGGAACTTTTGCTAATGCTGATGCTTCCGATGTTAAAGCAGCTAAATCTTCTGGCTCTAAAGAGTGGATATTAGTTTTACCACAAGCTCTCGCTAATAGCTGAGCCTCTAGAGTCATTGAGTGAAGATAATTGTAAACTCTTAATGCTGCATCATCAGGGTTTAATCTTGCTCTTAATTTAGGATCTTGGGTAGCAACACCAACTGGGCAACGTCCTGTATGGCAGTGATAACATTCACCTGCTTTTACTCCCATTTCTTTTTCAAAGTCAGCTTCTGGGATATCTTTGTTACAGTTTAAAGCAATCATTGAACCAGTACCAATAGCGATTGCATCAGCTCCAAGAGCTAAAGCTTTAGCCATGTCAGCACCGTCTCTTACTCCACCAGCATAAATTAATGTTACTTTTCCAGTTTTACCAACATCATCGATTGCTCTTCTAGCTTCTCGAATTGCAGCAATACCTGGAATACCAGTGTTTGCAGCAGCGATATGTGGACCAGCTCCAGTGGAACCTTCCATTCCATCTAAGTAAATAGAGTCAGGATCACATTTTGCGGCCATACGCACATCATCATAAACCTTAGATGCACCTAATTTTAATTGTATTGGCACTTTATTTTTTGTTAATTGCCTAAGCTCTTCCACTTTTAAAGCTAAATCATCTGGACCTAACCAGTCAGGGTGTCTCGCTGGAGATCTTTGGTCAATACCAGATGGTAATGATCTCATCTCAGCAACTTGGTCAGTAACTTTTTGACCCATTAAATGTCCACCCATTCCAACTTTTTGACCTTGTCCAATAAATACCTCAATACCATCCGCTAATTGTGCATGATGTGGGTTAAAACCATATCTTGATTGAATACATTGGTAGTACCATTTTTCAGAATATCTTCTTTCATCAGGAATCATTCCACCCTCACCAGAACATGTAGCGCTACCTGCCATAGTTGCTCCTCTTGCTAAAGCAGTTTTTGCTTCATAAGATAGAGCACCAAAACTCATTCCCGTAATATAAACTGGAATATCTAACTCAATTGGATTTTCACATCTAGGACCAATTACAGTCTTTGTTTCACATTTTTCTCTGTAACCTTCGATTACAAATCTAGTTAGTGTTCCAGGTAAGAAAACTAAATCATCAAAAGTAGGAATTTTTTTCATTAATGCCATTCCACGCATTCTGTATCTTCCTAATTGAGCTTTTATATGAATGTCGTCTATTACTTCAGGAGTGAAGATAGCATTATGTCCTAGTAAACTTTTATTTCTTTTACCTTCTTCATGTGCATGAACGTCAGCTTTTCCACCAACACCTTTTCCATTTTTTTTAACTTTTTTAGATTTTTTTTTAGGCATTATATTGCTCCCTTCTTCTCTGTAGGTTCCAAATTATCATAATTCCAAAGTTTTTTACCTGCTACAATTTTTTTCATTTTACTTACATCAAAATTTTCACCAATCTCAGCAACCTTTAATTTTCGTTTCAGCCAATCTTGATCACTTGATGTTAATTCTGAATCTACAGCATCACTACCATATGAACCAATTTCTCCACCTACGAAAATTGTCCCATCATACATAGAGTCACCCAAGTTAATTCCAACGTCCCCAAGTATAATTATTCTTCCTCTTTGCATCATAAAACCTGTAAATGCACCCGCATCTCCACCAATTATGATAGTTCCACCTTTCATGTCAATTCCGGTTCTGGCACCAACACTGCCTTTACAAATTAAATCTCCACCTCTAATTGCCGCACCAAAACATGATCCAGCATTTTTTTCAATTACCACTTTACCAGCCATTAAGTTTTCTGCACATGACCATCCAACTCTTCCGTTAATTCTGACTATTGGACCATCACAAGAACCCATTCCAAAGTATCCTAAACTACCTTCAAAAATTAAATTCAGTTTATTTAAAATACCAACTCCAAGACTGTGTTTACCTTGTGGGTTTTTAATAACTATGGTTCCATAACCTTGGCTCATTAAGTTATCAATTTCTTTATTAGCTTCAGGAGCTGTCATGTCTTTAACATCAAGCTCAGTTCTTTTATTGAAATCTACATCATACGTACCAAAGTAATAAAAGTTTTCTGCTTCATCTGGATTAAAGAATTTTTGTTGAGTTCTTCCTGTTAATACCTCAGTGTGCATACCCATCGATTGGGCTTTTGATTTTTTCGACACAGTTTTTAGATTTGCCATACTTTCACCTCCCCATCAAATGGATCATATGTATCAATTTCTTGAGGTAACACAGACCTGATTGCAATTTCCTCTGATCCCATTGCTACTAAATCATCAGATTCATACAAAACCAAAGGTTTTGCAGCCATTGTATCTTTAGCCATACCTAATGAGTCTTTAGTTGCAACAAAGTATGTGAAAACCCCATCAAGACCAGTTAATGACTCTTTCATTCCTTCTTCTAAAGTTGCTCCATGTCTCATTTTTTCTGCAATATAAACTGCAATTAATTCTGAGTCACATTCAGACATAAATCTCATTCCCTTGTTTTCTAAAACTCTTCTGTTATTCCAATAATTAGTTAATTGTCCATTATGAACTACAGATACATCACTAAATGGATAGCCCCAGAAAGGGTGAGCAGACTTAATATCCACACCTGATTCAGTTGCCATTCTAGCATGACCGATTGCATGTGTTCCAACTACTTTATCTAAACTATATCTGTCACATACCATTTTAGCATTTCCAAGATCTTTAATTACTTCTAAAGATTTTCCCATAGATAGAATTTCTACACCTGGAATACTTTCAATTCTTTGTGAAAAGTCTAACAAATCTTTTGTATCATAATCAATCTCATATCTTAGTGAGTAAGGAAGAGTTCTCTCTTCTTTAACCACTTTAGCTCCCATCTCAGCTAGAGTTTGGTCTACAATTTTTTTTCTTTCATCGTATACAGACACATCTTCCATAACTGATGAACTTCCTTCTCCTACGTTTTCTCCAACTTTAAAACGCATAATGAAGTTTTTTCCATCTGTATCTCCATATAATGCGTATCCTGTAGAATCTTCTCCTCTATGTTTTAATGCTTGGAGCATTCCTTGTAGTTCGCTTCCAACATTTGAAGATTTCCCTCTATGAATTAAACCTGCTATTCCACACATATATTTATACCCTTTCTATCTATTTCTGTGACCTACGGTAGACAATCAAGATAAGTATCCAGATCCCATTGTGTAGTTGCACCAAGAAATCTTTCCCACTCATCGTTTTTATACCAATGGAAAACTTTATACATTTCATCTGGCATTGCAGATTTGATGACTTCATCCTCTGCCAATCTATCTAAAGCTTCACCTAAACTTAATGGAAGTTTTTTAACATCTTTACCAGCTTTTTGAGCTTCATAAATATTTCTAGACTCAGGAGCTGCTGGTTTCATCTTCTTACTTATACCTTCATCGCAAGCTTTTAATAAAGCAGCACCTAGTAGATAAGGATTATGCATCGAGTCTACTGATCTATATTCAAATCTTCCCGGAGCAGAAACTCTTAAACCACAAGTTCTATTTTGATATCCCCAGTCAGCGTAAACAGGAGCCCAAAAACCTTGATCCCATAATCTTCTGTAAGAATTTACGGTTGAAGATCCAAGAGCAGTTAATGCTGGCAAGTGCTTCATGATACCTGCAATTGATTGTAAACCAATTTTACCTGGTAATTGCATATCTTTTGTATCTGGCATGAAAGTATTAGTTCCACCTTCAACATAACTAAATACTTCTTCAACACCCGGAAGTGTTTTGTTTCCAAGTTTGTTTAGTTTAATTTTTCCACCTTTCCATAAAGACATATTTGTATGACAACCACTTGCAGAAACACCCATAAATGGCTTCGTCATAAAGCAAGCTATTAAATTATGTTCTCTTGCAACTTGAGCGCAAATTTGTCTGTAGGTTGATAATCTATCTGCGTTCCTTAAAACGTTATCATAGGTCCAATTTAATTCTAATTGACCTGGCGCATCTTCATGGTCTCCTTGTATCATATCAAGACCCATTGCTTTAGCGTACTCAATAACCTTCATAAATACTGGTCTCAATGACTCAAACTGATCTATGTGATAACAGAATGGTTTAGAAAAACCTTTACCTGTAGGAGATCCATCCTCATTTTTTGTTAACCACATCATTTCAGGCTCAGTACCAACTCTTAATTCTAGACCATGTTTTTTCTTAAATTCATCCATAAAAATTCTTAGATTTCCTCTGCAGTCTGAAGTTAAATGACCACCTGGATTTTTCCTTTCTTCTCTGTTTCTAAAACAAGTTACAAATACTCTTCCAACTCTTTTATCCCATGGTAATTGAACAAAAGTTTCAGGATCAGGTATTCCAACAAGCTCCATAGCTTCTGGACCATAGCCAATGTAATTGTTGTGACGATCTAAAAATAAGTTTGCAGTTGCTCCGTAAACTAATTGAAATCCTTTTTCTGCAGTTCTTTCCCAATGATCTGCAGGTATACCTTTACCAACAACTCTACCTGTTACAGAAATGAATTGATAATAAATATATGTGATGCCAAGTTCATTAATTTTTTCTCTGACTTTTTTAACTAATTTTGCTCTACCTGGCTGATTAACATGTTTCTCTAGATCTGTCATTTTCACCCCTCAATGAATTTAATTTATTCAAACGTAGCTGAAAAATTTATTTGTGTCTAGGCTTAGAGTCTAGCTCCAAGGAAACGGACTGTTCGAAGTAGGGTGAAGTTCTCCCTTCTCGTAACGGTTGAATCTAAATGGTTTTAACAAATCACTTTCAGTACCAAGAATTTCTTTTGCAACAAGCTCACCAACACCGATCATCTTGTATCCATGGTTTGCATCTGCAATCATGTAAACGTTTTCAAAAAACCTATCAAAGATTGGAAAAGAGTCTGGCGTCATGCATCCAAGACCACCCGATGGTCCTTTTCTATACAAATCAGATTTACCTTCAAATCTTTTTTGACAATGGGCTAAAGCTGAACACCACATTTCACTAAATGCATCAGTAGTTTGATACTCAGGAGACTCAATCCCATAAGGATCAACATTAACTTGATCAAAATGTTTTTTGACTATGTAAGGTGAAGTACCACCTTGAACACCTAATCCATCAATATCAGGTTTATAATAAATTCCCCAAATTTTATCTGTTAATAATTTTTTAGTTTTGTCTGAATATAATGGAGCAGTAGAGTCAACATGAACTACAGGCGGTTGCTTTCCATCATTTGTTTTCAAAAAATCTGGTTCAACACCAATAACACCTTCTTGTAACATCCAGTATGTCCACATATCAGTTTCATGCATTTTTCCATCTTTACCTTTTATGTTAGCTGTTTTAGGTAACTCTAACATATTCCAAAAATCTCTTGCCCAAGGACCTGCACCGATAACAACCTGTTCACATTCAATTATGCCTTTATCCGTTTCTACTCCTGTAACAGCTTGACTGTTACTTCCTTTTTTAAATCCTGTTACCTTTACACCTTTCATCACTTGAACACCATTTGATGTAGATTTACTCTCAAGTGCTTTAATTGAATCTTTGTTAAATGCGTATCCACCTTTTTTTTCATGAAGTACAGAAGTGATACCTTGCGCCTGCCAATCATCAAAAATACCCTTCATATAATTAGAACAATCTTTTTCACCTTCGATGAAGACAGACTCGTATCCAATAGCTTTTTGTTGTTCATAAATAGTTGCAACATCTTCATGCATTACCTCAGGTGATATTTGCATATAACCAACTGGATTGTATTTAAATGCTTTAGGATCACTCTCCCAAACAGAAACTGAGTGAGCCATTAATTCTCTCATCGCTGGTTGGAAATAATTATTTCTTACAACACCACATGCAATACCACTTGCACCAGCTGCAGTATCTTTTTTTTCTAATACAATTATCTCACCAGGATTTTTGTATGTTTCTGAAAGTTTCCAAGCAGTACTTAGTCCATGAATTCCACCACCGATGATAACTACTTTTGCTTTCGAAGGTAATGTCGTCATAACAAAACATTATTTTTTGGTACGGGTAATTAATATAATTATTTATAGAACTAAAAATTATATATAAAAAATAGATACTTAAATTTTTATTAAAAAATGGCTAATAACTTATGTTTTTTAAAGTTACTAAATAATCATTAAACTCTTTTATAAATGATTCACTTGGCATTATATTTTTTATTCTCTGGTCTGCTGAAGTTTTTTCAAGTCTAAAGAATCCTTTTTCACAAGCTTCTGTAATTATTAAAGCTGATTTAGGTCGAGAGGTTTTAAAAAGTTTTGTTTTTAATTCTTCAACTGATAATTTTTTACCTTCTTTATATGCAGACATTACTAGCAACATCATATGATAATGGGACGGTGATTTTCTAAAAAAATAGTTACTTGATGTATGAGATTGCCTCATTTGATCTTCCCAAAAATCTAAGAGCGTTTTCTTTTCTTTTGGCATAGCTATTAAGCTTTTACTCTCGATTTAGTTGGATCGTAAAAAGGAAAACCAACTACTTTTGCCCCAATTCTTTTTTGATGACCGTCAATTTTACCAATCTCTACATCGGTACCGATCTCAGAGTATTGAACGTCTATTCTACAAAGTGCAATATTTTTATTTAAAGTAGATGACAAGCATCCACTTGTAACTATACCAACTTGAGATCTGCCTATATGAACACAGTCTCCATGACCAGCTATTTCTTTGCTAGCAAGTTCCAATCCTACTAATTTTTTTTGAGGGTTTGCCTTTCTTTTTACTAATTCCTCTTTACCAATGAAATCTTCCTCTTTTGTTTTCAATGGAACAGCAAAACCTATGCCAGCTTCAAAGGGATCTTGTTCACCGTCAAACTCAGCACCAAATAAAATTAAACCTGCTTCAATTCTAAGTTTATCTAGAGCTGCAAACCCAGCTGGAATAAGTCCATCATCTTTACCCGCTTCCATTAATTTATCCCAAACTTCCGGCGCGTGTTTTGGATGACACCATATCTCGTACCCTAACTCACCAGTATAACCAGTTCTCGAAACAATTAATGGTATACCTTGAAGTTCTTCTATTCTACAAATTGTAAATCTAAACCAGCCCAACTCATCTATCGAAGGCTGTGTTGGTGGTGTAAAGATTATTTTTTTTAAAATTTCTCTACTTTTTGGACCTTGCAAAGATACATTACTAATTTGGTCAGTAGAGTTTTTAACAATAGCATTAAAATTCTTTTTTTTTGCAATTTCTTTAAGCCATTCACCACCATACTCATCTCCACATATCCACCTAAAACCTGTTTCGCTTAATTTTAAAAGAGTTCCATCATCAAACATCATTCCATTTTCATAACACATTGCTGAATAAACCACCTGACCTACAGAAAGTTTTTTTATATTTCTTGTAAGAGTATAGTTCATTAATTCTTCTGCATCGGGACCTATTATTTCAAATTTTCTTAATGACGATAAATCAATTAGCACTGCATTATTTCTGCAAGCATTATATTCATTGACCAACCCATGTTTAGTGTAATCATTTGGAAGCCAAAAGCCTCTAGCATCAACAAAGTTTCTAGTTAATTTTGAAGTTTTTTCATAAAACCCAGAATTTCTAGTTAGTTTATTTTCAGAGTCTGTTTTCATTCTAAAACCAAATGATTTTCTAAATTCTTTATTTTTGTCATAAGTTCTAACAAATATATTAGTAGGATTCCATGAATTACACGGATCTATATCACTTGGACATGCAGTTGTTCCTATTGTTAAATCTTTTAAAGCTTTAAACATCACATAGTCACCAGGTCTTGAATAAGATTCATCAGAAATAACAGAATTTAATCCTCCGGCAGAAGTGTTAAAAAATAAATTAATTGCATGCCAACCTTTTTGTTTCTGAACACCGTATTTTGACATACTTTCAGTTAAATTATCTGAACAATTTGGATGACCAAAATATCCTGCGTCTTCATAATATTTAGATGTACATGCTAGATTAAAAGTATCGTGTTTACCTACAGTATCTCTTATAACTTCTACAAGAGGCTCATGGTCTGTATCATAAAATTTAGAGTGTAATCCAGGTCCAGGAAAAGTATTTCCCATAAATGTTCTGGTCGTTTGCCAGTCTAATCCCTTTTCAATCCCTTTTTCTAATTTTTTTGTATCAAATGCTACGAAGTCAGAACACTGTCTTCCAGTTGGACTAATTACCTGAATATAATCTCCTTCTTTTACCTGGTAAGATATAGATGTTTCTTTTTTTATGTTTTCTTCATACAGAGGTTCAAATACAGGATCTGGTATTACATTTAGTTCTTTATCATTTATGATTTTAAATCTCTTGATAAAAATCGTTAAATCACTTGGAGGATTTTGATTTGTTATATCCATATCATCGCCAGGTGCAGCAAAAATAGCAAAACATTTATCTTTTGATTTAAATTTCATGCTTTCTCCCGCTTTAGTATCAGGATCAAATATGATTGAAGATTTAGAGTCTGAGATATTTAAGTTTCTTTTTTTTAATTGATAATTTGTTGCTAATATCGTTTCATCTTTACCATTAAGAATATTTTTAATGAAATTTTTTTTATTGTTTGATTTTAAATTTAAAATTCCAACATCAGATTTACCATCTTTGTTAAAACAAAGTATTTCACAAATTTGATTACCCTCATTGTTAATAATTTCTAATTCATCATCAGGAAAAATTTGAAAAGCAGTAAGAGCACCACCATTAACAACATGTCTTTCAACTCCAGGTGGTAAAATATTTAAACCAGGGTATTTAATATCTTTACTTGTTCCTAACATTTTAATTTTTTAAATATTGTTATATTTTTTATCATCATTTTTATTGTTTAAATATATATATATTTTTTAGAACTAATAATTCTTTACCTTCCTATTCGTTTTGTCATAGACTAATAAATATTAATATTAATAGAGGGGTATACATGAAAAAAATAATATCATTACTATCTGCTCTAGTGATTTCTGTTGTAAGTTTTGCGGGAATTTCTAACGCTGATAGCAAGAAGCCTATCGTTATCCCAACTCATAACTGGTCAAGTCAAATTGTAATGGCTTATGTTATTGGTGGGATTTTCGAAAGTATGGGCAATAACGTTAAATACGTTAACGCAGACTCACAAGCAGTTTATGAGTCAATTAGAATTGGAGATGTAACTTTATCTCACGAGGTATGGGAATCTGCATTTGGTAAATCTTTTACCACTGCTTTAGATAAAGGTGGTTTATTAGATTGGGGTGATCATGAAGCAAGAACTCTTGAGGATATGGGATATCCAAACTGGGTTACTGACAAAGGATTATGCCCAGGTTTACCAGACTGGACAGCCTTAAAAAATCCAGATTGTGCTAAAAACTTTACAACACCTGATTCACCAGATGGAAAAGGTAGAATGTTGGAAGGTCCACAAACTTGGCATGGTGACTTAATTCCACAAAGGGTTGATGCACTAGGTTTAGGTGATTTATGGTGGGTTAAATTTGCTGGAAGTGCTGATGCACTTTGGGCAGAATTAGCAGCAGCTGAAAAAGAAGGAAGAGGAACAATCATTTTCAACTGGACGCCTAACTTTACGGATGGTGCTGGTTTCACATTTATTGATTTCCCTCCATACACAGCTGGTTGCAGACCAGAAGATGGTGGAGATGGTAAATGTGGTTCTCCTGATGGATACTTGAAAAAAGCGGTTCATGAGGATTTTCCAAAAACTCATCCTAAAGCAGCAGCAACATTTAAGAAAATGTCTTTCTCTACAAGTCAAATTGGTGCAATGGCAGCTTTAGTTGACGTTGACAAAATGACTCACGAAGATGCAGCTAAAAAATGGTTAGCTGATAACGAGTCAGTTTGGAAAGCATTTACTAAATAAGGATTAAAGTTAAAAATTTAAAATCTCCCCCAACTTGTTGGGGGGGATTTTTTTTTATATGATTTTGTGTAAAATAAATTCATGAAAAAATTTCTACTTTTTATATTATTAAGCTTTTTAATAAGTTCTTCTGTATTTGCCCGAAGCACCGGTTGCAAAGAGGGTAATTGTGATAATGGTTATGGTAAGTGGGTTTACACTGATAAAACCACTTATGAAGGGGAGTGGGTTTCAACAAAAAAACAAGGAAAAGGTGTAGAGACTTGGCCAAACGGATATATTTATAAAGGTGAATTTAAAAATAGTGTTTGGAGTGGAATTGGAACGTTAATATTTCCTGATGGCTCTACTTATGAAGGGGAGTGGGCTAATGGTTTTATGAATGGTCAAGGAACATTTACTTGGGCTGATGGAAAACAAAAAACAGGTATTTGGAAGAACGGTAAGTTACAAGAATAATGTCTAAAGAAAATTATATTAATAAAATAAAAAATTTACCTGAGTCTTTGAGACAATTTATTGGTCTTATATCTATTACTCTAATAGTAATTTTATCTTTTAGTATTTTAAATGGAATTTTTGGACAAGGTGATGATTTAGTAAAAAGAATGAAGTTAGAAGAAGAAAGAATTGCTGAAGAAAAAAAACTAAGTGAGTTAATATCTAAACTACCCTCTGGAATATTGGTCTCATTTGATGGAACTGATCACTACAAATTAACAGATGAAGTATATGAGCAGGTTTGTAAAGCTACAAAACTAATTCCTCAAAGAGCAATAATGGGAGCTAATTTCTTAAATTTTAGAGCACATGAGCTTTATACAATTAATGGAAATAAAATTGATGAGACTTTTGTCAAATGGGATGAAGAAAAAAACAAATGTTTTGCAGGTTTTACAGTTAGTGGAAACAATGTAGGTGTTGATGAAAGTATTACTATAAGTGGAGAAGCTTTAAGTTTTTTAAGTACTGGAATTGATACTAGAGTTTATTTTATTAAAAATTTTTAATGAGGAAAGGCAACAATTATTAACATTTTAATTTTATAGAATTTAATATAACTTTAAAACAATTTATGTCTGAGACTGTAATAAAATGCGAGTCGGTTTATAAAATTTTTGGAGAAAATGCCAAAAAGATGCTTGAAGAATCCAATGGCAATGTAGATGCAAAAACCTTTCAGGAAAGAGGATGTATTGTTGGAGTAAATAATGCTTCTTTTGAAGTTGCAAAAGGAGAAATGTTGGTAGTAATGGGTTTATCTGGTTCTGGTAAATCAACACTTCTTAGATGTATTTCAAGATTAACGGATGCTACTGGTGGAAAAATTTTTATCGAAGGTCAAGACTTATTAGAATTAAATAATAAAGAGCTTATTGAGCTTAGAAGAAATAAAATGGGAATGGTTTTTCAAAGCTTTGCTTTGTTACCTCATAAAACAGTTGTTGAAAATATTGCTTTTCCGCTTCAAATAAAAGGCACTAATACTGAAGAGAGTATTAGTAGAGCAATGGAAATGGTAAAACTAGTTGGACTAGATGGAAGAGAGAATTATTTTCCAAGAGAACTTTCAGGTGGACAACAACAGAGGGTAGGAATCGCAAGGTCATTAGCAGTAGAGCCTGATATATGGTTTTTAGATGAACCTTTTTCTGCATTAGATCCATTGATTAGAAAAGAAATGCAAGATGAGTTTTTAAGACTTCAGGAAAAATTACAGAAAACCATCATGTTCATCACTCATGATTTTGATGAGGCATTAAAGTTAGCTGATCGAATAGCAATTATGAAAGATGGTATAATTGAACAATTAGATACACCGGCCAATATCGTGCTAAATCCAGCAACTGAATATGTAAGAAAGTTTACTGAAGAAGTACCGAGAGAGAAGGTTTTGATTATTGAGGATGTAATGGATGCTTCAAGTAAAGATAATTTAGGAGATTTAAAAGTATCAAAAGATGAAATTATAGAAAATGTTGCAGAAAAAATACTTACTCAAGAAAAATTAGTAGGAGTAGTTGACTTAAATAATAATATTGTAGGATCAATTAAACCTTCAAAAATAATAGATACAGTTTTTGGAGGAAGAAAAAATGGTAGTTAAAATATGGAGTATTTAAAAAAATATCCAAAATTATTTCAATGGTTATTTTTATTAATTGTATTTTTTGCTTTATGTTTTGCAATTGATGTTCCTGAAACTTATAAATTTATAAGAGGCCAGGCTGAATTTGTTAAAGATCCAAACCAAAGTGTTTACTTTTTTCTAGGTAAAGAGGTTAGGTATTATGCCTTTGATGTATTTTGGAGATTGCCTCCACTTCTAGGATGGCTGCCTATTTGGATAAACGACTCTTTATTTTTCTTAATGAATGAATGGATGCCAATGGAGTTTTGGAACGAAGATACTCAAGAATTTAAAACTCGACCATTATTATTAGAGATAAGTAGAAATTTAACTTCATTTATGACTTTTTTAATTGAATTAATTAGGGAAATTTTACTTGGAGGTTTAGAAACTATTGTTGCATTTACAAGTTGGGATTTTATTGATGCTTATCCATGGTTAGAGTTGCCAGGTTTACCTTGGACCATTGTTGCAGCTGGAGCAGCTCTACTATCTTATAAATTAAGTGGAAAAGGATTGGCTTTGTTTGCAGGTTTAACAATGATCTATATTTCTATATTTGGTCAATGGAAACCATCAATGCAAACGCTTTCTTTTATACTTGTTGCAGCTCCACTTTCATTTATTTTTGGTTTAGGCCTAGGTATTGCAGCTTATAAAAGTAAACGTGTTGAAAAAGCATTGTACCCAATTCTTCTAGTAATGCAGACTATGCCACAATACGCTGTATTAGTTCCTGCACTTGTTTTATTTGGAGTAGGTGATCACGCTGCTGTAATTATTACTATGGTTGTTGCGGTTCCTCCAATGATATTATTAACAATATTAGGTTTAAGAGCTATACCACCAGAAGTTATTGAAGCTGGAAGAATGAGTGGCTGTACCAATTGGCAATTAATGTTCAAGGTACTAATTCCAACAGCAAGAAGAGATATTTTAATTGGAGTTAACCAAGTTATTATGGTTTGTTTTTCAATGGCAGTTATATCTGCGTTCATTGGCGCGAAAGGATTAGGATTTAATTTGTTGTTAGCACTTAATCAGCTCAATATAGGGCTGGCACTTGAGGCTGGTTTATGTATTAGTTTAATTGCAATTTTACTTGATAAAATGTCTTTGGCATGGGCAAATAAACAAACAGATTATTTTGGTAATCTGACATTTTTCCAAAGAAATAAAAACGCAATATTTTTTGCAGCTTCATTCGTAATTGGAATAATTCTTGCATACGTTGGGACTTTTATTTTCAAAGGTAGTTTTAATTACTTGTTTGAAATTCCTCATAATAAAGGAATATCAACAGCAGATTTTTGGAATAAAGGAGTTGATTGGATTTTTGATACTTTCTTCGTGTATATTAAAGCATTCAATACATGGTTAATTCAAGATGTGCTTCAGCCGATGAGAGCTTTATATTTAAGAATGCCTGCAGTAGCTACATTGGTACTAGCAGTTGGTGCAGGATATTTAATTGGAGGAGTTCGATCAGCATTAGTTGTTGCTGCTTTGACTTTATTTATAGCATTAAGTCCATGGTGGGATAGAGCACTAGTAACGTTATACATGGCAACTTTTGGTGTAGTTATTTCTTGTTTAATAGGATTTACAGTTGGAACATTATGTTTTCAAAACAAAAAATCTGCAGCATTTATGCTAGGTGTTTGTGATATATTTCAAACATTCCCATCATTTGTATATTTAATTCCTGTAATGATGCTTTTTGGAATAACAGATACATCTGTTTTAATTGCTGTAATTGTCTATGCAACAATTCCTGCAACTAGATATACAATAGAAGGACTTAGAAGTGTTCCTGTTGGCTTACATGAAGCTGCAACAATGTCTGGTGTAAATAAATTTCAAAGATTAACAAAAATTGAGTTTCCATTAGCATTTCCACATATGATGCTTGGTTTAAATCAAACAATAGTTTTTGCTTTATTTATGGTGATAATTGGAGCTTTCATTGGAACAGAAGATCTTGGTCAATACATTTTAAAAGCACTTTCAGATAAAAATGGAGCAGGAATTGGTTTAACTCTCGGTATCTGTGTTGCGTTTATAGGATTGATTTTTGATAATTTGATTAGAACTTGGGTTGGAAAAAGAAAAAAACATCTTGGCATAGCTTAGTATTTTGAAAAAATTTATTGTCTCCATTGATCAAGGAACAACCTCGTCAAGAGTTGTTTTGTTTGACACTAAAGGGAATATTAAATTTATTTCTCAATATGAATTCAAACAATACTTTCCTAGAAATGGATGGGTAGAACATAATCCAAATGAAATTTGGTCGACAACACTTAAAGCATTAAAGCAAGTAATTAAAAAAGCTAAAAGTTTAAAAGGTAATATACTTACTATTGGAATTACAAATCAAAGGGAAACTACAATTTTGTGGAATAAAAAAACTGGAAAACCTATTTATAATGCGATCGTATGGCAAGATAGAAGAACCCAGGAATATTGTAAATCTCTAAAGAAT
The DNA here is from genome assembly GCA_902581605.1 of uncultured Pelagibacteraceae bacterium. Lineage (GTDB taxonomy): Bacteria > Pseudomonadota > Alphaproteobacteria > Pelagibacterales > Pelagibacteraceae > Pelagibacter. The sequence goes on from CACHPE010000003.1 coordinate 108,606, forward strand.
AAAAATTATGAAAATACTTTTAGAAAAAAAACAGGGTTATTTATAGATCCTTATTTTTCTGCCACTAAAATAAAATGGATTTTAGATAATGTTAAAGTTTCAAAAAAATTACTAAAAACTAATAATTTATTGTTTGGTACGGTGGATACCTTCTTGATCTGGAAATTAACCAAAGGTAAACAGCATTTAACCGAAGCTACCAACGCAAGTAGAACAATGTTGTTTAATATCAATAACAATAAATGGGATAATGAAATTTTACAGAAATTAAAAATTCCAAGGAGTATCTTGCCTGAGGTAAAAAATTCTGCAGATAATTTTGGAAAAACAGATAAGAGAGTTACAGGAAAAGAAATACCAATTTCAGCTGTTTTAGGAGATCAACAAGCAGCAGCTGTAGGACAAGCTTGTTTTGAAAAGGGATCTATAAAAAGTACTTATGGTACTGGTGCTTTTGTAATAATGAACACTGGATTAAAAAAAATAAATTCAAAAAATAAGTTATTAACTACAATTTGTTACCGATTGAATAATAAGACTACGTATGCTCTTGAAGGATCTATTTTCATAGCAGGAGCAGGCGTACAATGGTTAAGGGATAAAATTAAATTAATAAACAATGCTTACGAAACTGAAAAAATAGCTAAATCAACAAAAAGCAATAATGAAGTTTATGTTGTCCCAGCTTTTAGTGGAATAGGCGCACCTTATTGGAGACCTGACGCCAGAGGTTTAATAACAGGACTTACAAGAGATAGTGATTGGAAAACTTTAGTGAGAGCAACCGTCGAGTCTGTTGCTTATCAAAGTTATGACTTATTTTACTCAATGAATAAAGATGGTTTAAAGCCTAGAATAGTTAAAATTGATGGGGGAATGGTAGCTAATAATTGGTTCTCACAATTTTTAGCAGATGTAATTAATTTAAAAGTAATTCGACCTAAAGTCTTAGAAACCACTGCTTTAGGAGCAGCTTTGTTTGCAGGTTATCAAGTCGGAGAATTCAAATCATTAAATCAAATTAAAAATACATGGAAAAAAGATACAGCTTTTAAGCCGAAAATTAATAAAAAACTAAGAAATCATATATTGCATGGTTGGAAGCAAGCAATTAAAAAAACCTTAGCATAAAGATAAAATGAAAAAAATATTAATTGTTGGTGCTGGAGCTATGGGAGCTGCTTTCTCGATACCATTGTTAGATAATGGTCACTCGGTTACATTAACAGAGCCATATAATTTTAAATTATTACAAAAATTAAACTTAAAAAAAAAAATTCACCCATCATTAAATATAAATTTACCACAAAAGTTAAAAATAAATAAATTTTCAAGCGACATCTTAAATCAGAAATGGGACTTAATTGTAATTGCTGTGAGTTCTATTGGAATAGACTTGGTTGGAAAAAATTTATCAAAACTTAGACTTAAATCACCTATTTTAGTATTAACAAAAGGTCTTAAATTAGATGGTAGCAATTTAATTTCAATGTCTAGTTTATTAAGAAAGTATAACAAAAATTTAAATATTTCAGTTTTGAAAGGCCCATGTTTAGCAAAAGAATTAGCTAGAAAGGTTAAAAGCTTCACAGTTGTTGCAAACAAAAATATTAAAATTGCAAAAAAAATTGGAAAATTAATTTCAACAAATTATTACCAAACTGAATTTAGTAGAGACGTTAATGGAGTTGAGTTTTTATCTGCAATAAAAAATATTTATTCAATGATAATTGGATCTGGACAATGGCATAATACATCATCGGCTTTGTTCAGAAAATCAATTGATGAAATGAAATATCTTGCAAATTATTTTAAAGGAAAAAAGGAAACTGTTTATGGTCTGGCAGGTTTAGGAGATTTATACGTGAGTGCAATGGGAGGAAGAAATAGTAAAATGGGAGAATATCTTGGAAAAGGCTATACTTTTACCCGGGCAAAGAAAAAGTTTATGAAAAATGATACAGTGGAAGGTGCTGATTTAGCAACAGAAATTGCTCCTTTTGTATTTAAAAAAATTAATAAACGAAAAGTTCCGTTAATGATCTCTTTATTAGAGGCAATTGTTAAAAACAAAAAATTAAAAATTAAATATTAATTTTCTATTTATTTAAAAAAGTTTTCATAGAGTCATCCATCGCTTTTTCCCAAGGTGTATGATGAATTGGTGCAACTGATCCAGTCACAGGAGATGAAAATGATTTATTTCTATAAGTTAGAATATCCTCTACTTTATGATGTTCCCATTCTTTGAAATGTTTCCTAATTAATTCAAAATCAATTTTAGGATAATCGGACATATCATGAAGTTCTTTGGTATACTCCGTTTGAAAATCAATCATTTGATCAGGATTTTCTAATTTTTCTTCCATTGA
>CACHPE010000004.1 GCA_902581605.1 uncultured Pelagibacteraceae bacterium
CAATGTCAGTATTAAATGAAAACCTGACATTAAATATTGATAAAACAATAGGCCATGCAGAGATGGTTATTGATAAAGGGTGTCATGGTGCTGCAATCTTTGGAAGTACTGGGCAGGCACAACTTATTCCTATTTCAGAAAAGATTAATTTATTAAATAAACTTGCTACAAACAAATACAAAGATAAATATTTAATTGGAACCGGTCTTAATTCATTGGGAGATACAATAAATCTTATGAGAGTGGCTAGATCATTAAATTTTGAAAAATTCTTAATTATGCCTCCTGCTTATTATTTGTATGGAGATAGTGAAGTAATTGATTTTTATAGCAAAATCGTTGAGGCAATTCCTGAAAGTAAAATTATTCTTTATAATTTTGAAAAATTATGTGGATATAAATTTAGTGTAGAATGTGTTAAAGAACTTGTAAAAAGATTTCCAAATCAAATAGTTGGAGTAAAAGACAGTTCTTATAATCTTTTTGAAAATTTAAAGTTAGATAATTTTTCTGTAATGCCTGGCTCAGAGTCAAAGCTACTAAAAGGACTTGAACTAGGATGCTCTGGCATCATTACAGCTACTTGCAATGCTACAGCAGGATTGGCAAGAAAAGTTTATGATGATTTTGACAAGGGTACACCCCAAACAGTTAATGAAAAACTTTGTGAAGTTAGAGGTGAGTTTGAAAAGTATAATCTTATCTCTGGGCTTCATACTTTTTATAAAAAAAAGGAAAATATCTACGAAAATTTATTACCTCCTTTAAGAGTTTTAGATACTAAACGTGAAAAAGAACTTATTAACAATTTAGAAAAACTTAACTTTTCAATTAAATCTTTAATGGCGGCATAAAATGCAATTAGCAAGATTCCTAAACAGTGTTTTTAAAAAAGATGGATTTATATTAGTTGATGCCAATTCTAAAAATTATATTATTGGAAATCCCAAAAGTGACAATCCTATTAAAGTAAAAATTTTAAACAAAAAACTTCATTATAAGCTGTTATTTCATCCAGATCTTTATTTTGGAGAAGCTTATACGGATGGTGAGATAGTTATTGAAAATGGAAGCCTTACTGATTTTCTAAATGTATCATTAATGAATTTTGGAAGAGGGGATTTAAATTTTTTTAGTTATTTAATCAATAGATTGAGGGGTTCTTATAGATACTTAACTAATTTCAATTTTATTAAAAAATCAAAAATGAATGTTTCGCATCATTACGATATTTCAGATGATCTTTATGACTTGTTTCTAGATCCTAAAAGACAATATTCTTGTGCTTATTTTAAAAGCGAGACCGATAGTCTAGAAACTGCACAAAACAACAAAATTCAACATATAATTAAAAAATTAAATATAAAACCAAATCAAAAGGTTTTAGATATAGGATGCGGATGGGGTTCACTAGCTATAGATATCGCTAAAAGCGCAAATTGTGAAGTTACAGGAATAACACTCTCAGAAAACCAATTAAATTACTGCAAAAAAAAAGCGAAGGAACTTAATTTAGAAAATCAATTAAATTTTAAATTAATGGATTATAGGGAACTTAATGAAAAGTTTGACAGAATAGTTAGCGTTGGAATGTTCGAACATGTTGGTAGAAAATTTTATAAAAAATTTTTTTCACAAGTTGAAAAATTATTAAAAGATGATGGTGTATCTTTAATACATACTATTGGATCAGTAAATCCACCAAGGGATCCACACCCATGGATTACGAAGTATATATTTCCAGGTGGTTACACTCCAAGTTTGAGTGAAGTTACAACGCCAATAGAAAAAGCAGGTTTAATCGTTGCAGATATTGAGGTTTTGAGGATGCATTATTCGCATACCCTAAGACATTGGAAAGAAAATTGCCTTAAAAATAAAGAGAAAATAATTCAAATGTTTGACGAAAGATTTTTCAGAATGTGGGAATTTTATCTTGCTGGTTGCGAGATGGCATTTAAATGGGGTGATCAAGTTGTATATCAATTTCAATTAACAAAAGATTATTCATCAACTCCAGTTACAAGAGACTATATTTATCAATAAATTATTGATAGATATTAATTTCCTTAAAATGAAAAAAAAGAAAAAAAAGTTAAAAAAAAACGTTTCTAAAAGCAAAAATAAACGAAAAACTAAAAAAACTTTTAAAAAATTTAAAAAAAGAAATATAAAAAAAACAAAAGTAAAACAGAAAAAAAATTTAAAAAAAAGTAAAATTAAAAAAACAAAAAAAGTAGTAAAAAAATTTAAATCAATTAAACCTAAGCAAACAAGTTTTCTTTTAAAGTTAATAAATTTTCAAAATTCTTTAAAACCCGAAATAAAGTTTAAAATAAATTTAGGTTTTGAAAAATATATCCAAGCATTTTTTGACAAAATATCAGATACAATTTCTCAATACAGAGTGATTAAAAAAAATGAAGCAAGAAGGTTAAAATTAGAAAAACAAGAAAAAGAGAGATTAGAAAAGATTGAAATTGCAAAAGAAAAACAAAAAGAGGCTGAATTAAAGGTTAAATTAAAAGAACAAGCTCTAAAAGATGAAATTAAGTTAGAAAAACAAAGAACAAAAGAAATAAAATTATTTTTAAGAAAAGAACAAGCTCTTTTAAGAATTGAACAAACAGAAAAACAAAAGCAATTTTTACAACAATTAAAATTAGATAAGCAAATTGAAAAATTTAGAGTTAGAGAAGTAAAAGAATTAGAAAAATTAGAAAAAATTTCCTTAAAAGAAAAGAGAGAGGATTATGCTGGCTTACAACAAAGAATAGAAAAATTAAAACAAAAATATCGAATTATAAGAGATCAAAAAATTAGGGAAAGAGTAGAGGCTTTAGGAGTAAAAATTCAAGGAGACGAAGATAGAGAAACACTTCTACAAAAAGAAAAAGAATATACTTTAGCTAGACAAAAAATTGAGTTTGCTCTCGAAAGTTTTTACAGAAGTGCTAGCAGTTTAGTGTTTCAATTAAACAAAAGACACATAACGAGGCATATGTCTATCTTTAGATGTATAGACAGAAGGTTTGAAACAGGAGAAATATTTGTTAAATGGGATGAAGCCTTAGATGATGAATGGCTTTTATTAATTTATATAAAAAATAATTCACCAGATGAAGGAATAGTTATTGAGGATAAAACCAATCCTGAAAAAAATATATCTCATGAGTTTAAAAATAATGAAATATTTAAGGCCTCAGATACTATGGTTGATGCGCTCACTCAATTAATTGCAAGAAAAAGAGCCAAAAATATCAATTAAATTATCTTACATAATTAAGTATCATTAAGAATGTTATTTTCTTCAATACTAATGATTATTTTGTATTTAATATTAAAATATGTTCTTGCGTGGATAAGGTATTTTAATAGCCTCGACTCTAGACTGGGCCAATCTACATGGCGATGGAGTTATGATTATCCTGTAGTTGGTGAAAGAGATATTTCGGATTTAGATGATAAAATTTTTGTAAGATTGAGGAGAAAAAGAAATAGAGTTATAACTCTTATGTATTCAATATTATTGATAATGTTCTTGCTATCAATGTCTTTACTAAGTGAATTTTTAATATTTTTCTTAACTTAGTTTTTAAGTTGTTTTTTATTTTTTAAATATAAAAAAAAAGCAATCATTTCGTAACCATATTTAAAGATTGTGAAAACTATTGGTAGTTTGAAAAATTTATACAAAAATTTATATTTAGGAATTTTTTTCCAAACATAAAGAAATGCCTCTGCGCCCTGGATAACTTTACCATTTTCTTTAACATGTAGTCTTCTTAATAATTCTTTATTATTTCTTGAAGTTTCTTTTTCAGCATCAGAATTATTAGTTATATCTATCCAGTCAATATCTTTGATATTTTCTTTTTTATATAAGTTAATTTCCGATCTACAAATTTTACAAGAATTATTAAAATATACTTTCATATAATAATAATTAACTTTTAGTAAAAAATTGTACATGCGTAAAATGATCAGTTGAAAATTATCAACAAACCACTATTTAAGATGAATGAGTAATTTCTTTAATAAATCTGATTTAACAAGACAAGACGCAGATAAAATAGTATCTGAAACACTAAATAATTGTGATGATGGTGAGCTTTATTTAGAGGAGTCTAAATCAGAGTCAATTTTATTAGATGATAATAAAATAAAAAGCTCAAATTATAGTTCTGATTTAGGATTTGGTTTTAGGGCTATCTCAAACGAGGTTGTTGCTTATTCATATTCAAATGAAATCTCAAAAGATTCACTAAAAAATTCCTCAGAAAATCTTAAATCAACTCTGAAATCAATTAAAGGGATATATAATCATGAAATTCAAAAATCTAATAAAAAATTTTATGAAGATATTAATCCAATTGAACAAAAAACTTTAGACTCGAAATTAGAAGTTTTAAATAAAGTAAACGATTTTTTAAGAAAAAAAGATGGATCAGTAAAGCAAGTGACTGCTAGTTTTGCTGGTGAGCAAAAATCAATAGAAATTATTCGATCAGGTGGAGAGGTGCTTACTGATGTACGTCCATTAATTAGATTTAACGTCTCTGTGATGTTGGAAAAAAATGGAAGAAAAGAAACAGGTGTATATGGAATTGGTGGCAGACAATCTTATGATGATTATTTAAAAAATGATAATTGGAAAAATGTTTGTGAGGAGGCTTTTAGAATTGCATCAGTAAATTTAGAAAGCAAACCAGCACCTGCTGGTGAGATGAAAGTAGTCCTAGGACCTGGTTGGCCTGCTATATTAATTCATGAAGCAATTGGTCATGGTCTAGAAGGAGATTTTAATAGAAAAAAAACATCAGCATTTCATGATCTTATGGGAGAAAAAGTTGCAAGTGAAGGTGTAACAATTGTTGATGACGGAACGATAGATAATAGAAGAGGTAGTCTAACTATTGATGATGAGGGAACGCCAACTGAGCGAACAGTTTTAATTGAAAATGGTATTCTTAAAAACTTTATGCAAGATAGGCACAATGCAAGATTAATGAATACAAGATCTACCGGATCTGGAAGAAGAGAAAATTATAGACATATTGTTTTGCCAAGGATGAGAAATACAATGATGTTAAGTGGCAATCAAACTCAAGATGAAATGATCAAATCTGTTGATAAAGGAATTTTTGCAGTAAGTTTTGGAGGCGGCCAGGTAGATATTACATCTGGTAAGTTTGTATTTAATTGTACTGAAGCTTATGAAATAAATAATGGTAAAATTGGATCTCCAATTAAGGGAGCAACATTAATAGGTGATGGACCATCAATACTTAAAGAAGTATCGATGGTAGGAAATGATATGATGCTAGATCCAGGCATAGGAACTTGTGGTAAAGCTGGACAAGGAGTTCCTGTGGGAGTCGCTCAACCTTCAATTTTGATCGATAAAATGACAGTTGGTGGAACAAAACTTTAAAGTATTATGGTAAAGGATCAAGAATTTCTTAAATCTAAAGCTTCATATTGTTTAGATTTAGCAAAAAAAATGGGAGCAACTGATGCAAGTGTTACTGTTGGTCACTCAATTTCAGAAACTGTTAATTTTAGAAATAAATCACTAGAGGCATCAGATAGATCTGATGGATTGGCATTAAGTATAGAAACTTATTTAGGTAAAAGAAGATCATCAATTTCATCATCAAATTTACTAGATGAAAATATTAAAACTTTAATTGATAAGTGTTTTGAAACAACAAAAATTACACCAGAGGATGAATTTAATTCTTTGCCTGATAAAAATTTATTAGCCAAACAAATTAGTAGCCTTAATTTGTATGATGAAACAAGATTTGAAAACGATAAAAAAATAAAATATTTAAAAGATTTAGAGGAATCTGCCTCATCAGATAATCAAATCATAAATACAGAATCTAGTTTTACTGAAAATAAATCAAATTTTATATTAGCGAATAGTGACGGTTTTTGTGGTGGTTATAAAACATCTTCTTTTTCCGCTTCTTGTGTAACAGTTGCAAAAGATGAAAATAGCATGGAAAGAGACTACGAATTTTCGAGCAAACGTCATTTATCTGATATTAAGCAAGCAACAGATCTCGGATATAAAGCTGCCAAGCAAACTATTAGAAAATTAAGCCCAAAAAAAATTGGAAGTGAGAAGATCAGCATAATTTTTGATAAAAGAATTTCAAAGGGAATGTTAAGTGCTTTTGCAAGTGCAATATCTGCCTCTGCAATTGCAAGAGGTACTTCATTTTTAAAGGATAAAATTGATCAACAGGTTTTTGCTAATTCGATAAATGTAATTGATAAACCAGATATAATTAAAGGAATGGGTTCTCAAAATTTTGATTCAGAAGGTGTAAATTCAAATACATTACAACTTATACAGAATGGAATACTTAAAAATTATCTTGTGGATACATACAATGGAAAAAAATTAAATTTAAAATCAAATGGAAGAAGTGGTGGAACTACCAATTTATATTTTGAAAAAGGAAATATAAGCTACGAAGATCTTATGAAAAAAAATTCGAGAAGTCTTTTTATTACTGAAACTATTGGCCACGGATCTAACCTTGTGACAGGAGATTATTCAGTAGGTGCCACCGGTTTTTTAGTTGAAGATGGAGAATTTAAATATCCTGTTAATGAAATAACAATTGCTGGTAATTTTAAGGATATGTTCAAAAATATAATTTTAGCTAATGATTTAGAATTTGAATATGCAGTCAATTCACCAACTATGATGATAGAAGGTATGACTGTTGCAGGAAAATGAGCAGTTATTGTGTCATCGGCTCTGGAATTTCAGGAGCAACAATAGCTAATTTGTTAAGTAAAAAAAATTCTGTACATATTTATGACAAAGCTCGAGGTCCAGGTGGTAGATCTTCTTTTAAAAGATTAAATAAGTCAAAAGGATTTGATCATGGAGCACAATATATTTCTCCAAAATCAATTAAATTTAAAAAATTTATTAAAAATTTATGTAAAAAAAAAATTCTAAAAAAATGGAGTGGCAAACATATTTTTTTAAATAAATTTAAAAAAGAAAATAAAAATCATATTAAAATAATTGGTTACAAAGGTAACAATGATATTAGCAAATACTTAATAAAGAATATAAAATGTAATTTTCAAAGTGAGTTAGAGAAGATTAAATTTGTAAACAATAAATGGAGACTAGTTTTTAAGAACAACCAAATAAAATATTACGATAAATTAGTGTTAACTTGCCCATTTCCACAATTAAAAAAATTATCAAAAAAATTTATAAAAGATCCGTTCATTAAGCAAAAAATCAAAATGGATGCAAATATCACAGTCATGATTGAAATTAAAAAAACAAATAAAAACATATCGAGTTATTTATTTGATGACAAAATTTTAGGGTGGGCTGCTAAAGAAAATAGTAAAAAAAGATTTAAAAGTAATAATGATTTATGGACTTTACAAAGTACAAACTTATGGGCAAATAAAAAAATAAATAAAAATAGAGAAAATCAAGAAAAAAACTCAAAGATTTTAATTGATCAATTTTTTAAACTTACTGGAATTAAAAAAACGAAAATATTTACTTCATTAAATCATGGTTGGAAATATTCCTCAAATTCTAGATCCTTAAAGGTTAAAAGTTATTGGAATAATAAATTAAACTTAGGAGTGTGTGCAGATTGGTTTGTAGGTCCTAGAGTAGAGGCTGGATGGATAAGTGCAAATGATCTTTATAAAAAAATAAATAAATAATTTTATTCAAGATTTTTTAAACGATATTCCCAATCTCCCATTCTTTTATATGTAACTTTGACAATAACTGAAGTTTTTTTATCAAGCCAAATATCAAAATTTAATTTTTTATCTTCAGGAAGAGACATATCTTTAGATGTAAGTTTGAAATGATCTGTTTCGTATTGTTTGCCATTAATTGAAATATTTTCCTTACCAATAAAAGTAACTATTTGTTTTTTTATACTTCCAGAAATAGGACTTATTTGGCTTTCTGCTTGTAAAATTTTATGACTCCACCAATTTCCAATAATATTTTTAATAGAAGCTTCACCTGAAAATGAAGATCCCTTTATATCAAACTTTTTATTATTTTTATCGTATTTTAAGTTTACAAATTTTTCTTTTTTATTTTGGAGTGTCTTTGATTGAAAAGATATTAAATTATCTTTTAAATAAATTTCTTCCCCATATCCCTCTACTTTAAATATTGTTGCTGATAGTAATTTTACCTCAAATTTATATTCATTTTTTACTATCGTTTTTTCGCCTTCTCTTTTAAAAAAATAATTGTTATAGCCAATTACTTCATCATTTCTTAAGATCTCCATTTCTATTTTGTCAAATTTGTTATAATGACCAATATGAGCTAGAGAAATTGATGAGAAAAATATAACAAGCAAAATAACAACAAACTTTTTCATTTGCTAGTTACAATATTAGAATTTTTCATTAATAGATATAGCTTATTGAAATTATGTTTTTAAAAATAAAAAAAATCCCAAAAGTAAAATGGAGCTCAGAAAAACCATTTAATTTTAAACCAAAGTTTTCTACATTTTTTTTCTTATGTTTTGGCTTGTCTTTATTTGGATTAGGTGAAGGATTGTTAATTGTTTCATTCACAGGAGCCTCCCCCTGGAGTGTTTTAGCTCAAGGTATTTCTTTAAATGTTAATTTAAGCATTGGAACTATCACATTATTAATAAGTATTGCTGTTTTAATTTTATGGATCCCTCTTGGGCAAAAACCAGGAATGGGCACAATATTTAATGCTCTGATAATTGCAATTATGATTGATCTTTGTATAAAGTATGTTCCAACACCATCAAATTATATTCATCAATTAATATTAGCTGTAATTTCTGTTATCATGGTTGGAATAGGTGGAGGTATTTACTTAGTATCAAATTTAGGAGCCGGTCCTAGAGATGGATTAATGATAGGATTACAAAAATTAACTAATTTTCCTATAGCTGTTGTAAGAGCAACATTAGAAATTTCAGTCGTTAGTATTGGATGGTATTTAGGAGGAACAGTAGGGATTGGAACATTATTGTTTGCATTTGGTATAGGCCCATGTGTTGCGCTAGGACTTTATTTAGTTGATAAAACTTTTGATTAGGCTGCAGCCGTAGCTTTTTCGCTTTTCTTTCTTTCGTGTGGATCAAGAATTGCTTTTCTCAATCTACAAGAGTCTGGAGTTATTTCTAAAGCTTCATCGGTATTAAGCATACTTAATTGTTCAGCAATAGACATTGTTCTGACGGGTGTAAGCACAACATTTTCATCAGTACCTTGAGTTCTCATATTTGTTAACTTTTTACCTTTCATAACATTGATTATCATGTCTCCTGGTTTAGGTGAAAGACCAACTATCATTCCAGGATAAACAGCATCATTATGAGTTACAAACATTTCTCCTCTAGCTTGTAGGTTAAATATCGCGAATGCAACTGCTTTTCCTTGTTCCATAGAGATTAATGCTCCATTTCTTCTACCTTCCATTTCTCCTTCAAAAAGACCATAGCTATGAAATATTCTATTTATTACTCCATTGCCTTTTGTAAGCGTAAGAAATCTACTTGTGTAGCCCATTAACCCCCTAGTAGGCGCATGAAAAATTAATCTTTTCTTGTTGGCTCCAGTATCTTTTAATTCTATTAGCTTACCTTTTCTTCTGTTCATAGAATCAATTACTTTTGAAGAATGTTCTTCATCAAGGTCCATAGTAATTTCTTCAATTGGCTCAAGTTTACTTCCACTTTCATCAGTTTTATATAATACTTTTGGAGGACTGACTGTCATTTCAAAACCTTCTCTTCTCATTTGAGTTAAAAGAATTTCCAACATTAACTCACCTCTACCACTCACAACAAAAGAATCTTTACCTTCGTTTTCAGAAAATGTAATTCCAACATTATTTTGGGCTTCTTGAACTAATCTATCTCTTATTTGTGTGCTAGTTAGTTTTTTACCTTCAGTTCCAGCTAAAGGTGAAGTATTTACAGTAATTGTAATTGACATTGTAGGAGGATCTATCGGAGTAGCAGGGATAGGCTCATTAACTTCTAGGTCACATATTGTATCAGAAACATTTGCTTTTTCTAGTCCAGCAACAACTACTATATCTCCAGCCTCGCCAACATCTATTGGAACTTTTTTTGTTCCTTCATATCTAAAAATTTTTGTTAATTTTCCTTCATCAACTTTTTCACCATTCAAATTGATTGCTTTTATTGATTGATTAGCTTTTGCAGCACCTTGTGTAATTCTTCCAACTAAACTTCTTCCTAAAAAACTATCTGCATAAAGTAGTGTTGATAACATTGCAAAAGGTTTAGTTTTATCAAGTTCAGCAGGTTTTACATGATCAACAATTAAATCTAACAAAGGATTTAAATTTTCTCTTGGACCATCAACTTCATGATCTGCCCAACCCGATCTTCCACTTGCATACAGAACTGGGAAATCTAATTGTTCCTCATTTGCATCTAAGCTAACAAATAAATCAAATGTTTCATCTAAAACTTCATTAGCTCTTTGATCAGCTTTATCTAATTTATTAATAACAACAATTGGTTTTAATCCTTGTTTAAGTGCTTTTGATAATACAAATTTTGTTTGAGGCATGACACCTTCTGCAGAATCAATTAATAACAGTGCTCCGTCTGCCATACTTAAAACTCTTTCAACTTCTGCAGCAAAATCTCTGTGACCTGGAGTATCGATTATATTAATTCTTGAATTATTCCAATTAATTGAAGCAGGTTTAGCTAAAATTGTAATTCCTCTTTCTTTTTCTAGCTCACCTGAATCCATTAATCTTTCATCAACAACCTCATTATCTCTAAATGAACCACTTTGTTTCATTAAATTATCAATTAGAGTAGTTTTGCCATGATCGACATGGGCTATGATTGTGATGTTTCTAATATTATTGCTCATAAATTCTGGCTCTTATACATATTTAAAAGGATATTAAAACTCAAAAAAACTCATAACTGGCTTGAATAATTTTCAAAATTCTGGATTAATTAGTCTTTTTTTGCTTATCTTTTTTAAGTTTTCTTTTTTCTTTAAAGCTCAATTTAGGTTTTTTTTTAATACTAGAGTCTTTAAATGATTTACCACTATATCTTTTTGACATTATTAAACCTCATATAAAAAAAAGGCCATCTTGAGATGGCCTTTTTAAAATTAATTTTAGTAAATAGGGGATTACATACCCATACCACCCATTCCTCCCATGCCGCCCATACCACCAGGCATTCCACCAGGCATTCCACCAGCAGCATCTTTTTCCTCTGGTTTGTCAGCGATCATTGCTTCTGTAGTTACTAATAATCCAGCAATTGAAGCGGCATCTTGCAGAGCAGTTCTCACAACTTTAACTGGATCAATTATACCTTTCGCAAACATATCACAATACTCTTCACTTTGAGCATCATAACCGTGAGTTTTTTTCTTTTGCTCCAATAATTTACCAACTACAACCGAACCATCTACACCAGCATTTTTAGTAATTTGTCTGATAGGAGACTCTAATGCTTTTCTTACAAGATCCACACCTGCTTTTTGATCGTCACCTTTTGCTTTAACTTTATCAAGTTCTTGTGCAGCATAAAGAAGAGCACAACCACCACCTGTCACAATACCTTCTTCAACAGCAGCTCTAGTTGCATTTAAAGCATCCTCAACTCTGTCTTTTCTTTCTTTAACTTCAACTTCAGTTGCACCACCAACCTTAATAACTGCAACTCCACCAGCTAACTTAGCCAGTCTCTCTTGAAGTTTTTCTCTATCATAATCAGAAGTAGTTTCTTCAACTTGTTGTTTGATAGATGCACATCTTGCTTCAATATCAGATTTTTTACCACTTCCATTTACAATAGTGCTATTATCTTTATCAACTTTGATTTTCTTACAAGATCCAAGATCATCAAGTTTAACATTTTCAAGTTTGATACCTAAGTCTTCAGATATTACCTGACCTCCTGTTAAAATAGCAATATCCTCGAGCATAGCTTTTCTTCTATCACCAAATCCTGGAGCTTTAACAGCTACAACCTTTAAACCACCTCTTAGTTTGTTTACAACTAAAGTAGCTAAAGCTTCACCTTCAACATCTTCAGAAATAATCATTAATGGTCTACCAGCTTGAACAACAGCTTCTAAAAGAGGAACCATTGGCTGTAAATTAGTTAATTTCTTTTCATGTAATAATATAAAAGGATTTTCTAATTCTGTAGTCATTTTATCACTATTAGTAATAAAATATGGTGATAGATAACCTCTATCAAACTGCATACCTTCAACTACATCTAATTCTGTTTCGATACCTTTGTTTTCTTCAACAGTAATTACCCCTTCATTTCCAACTTTTTGCATTGCTTTTGCAATCATCGTTCCAATTTCTTTGTCACCATTCGCAGAAATTGTTCCTACTTGAGCAATCTCATCACTGTCTTTTACTTTTTTTGCAGATGCAACAAGGCTTTCTTTTACTGTATCTACAGCAGCATCAATTCCTCTTTTTACATCCATTGGATTCATGCCAGCAGTTACATACTTCACACCTTCCTTGACAATTGCTTGAGCAAGTATAGTTGCAGTAGTAGTTCCATCACCAGCTTCATCGTTTGTTTTGCTAGCAACTTCTTTAACCATTTGTGCTCCCATATTTTCAAACTTATCTTCAAGGTCTATTTCTTTAGCTACAGAAACACCATCTTTAGTAATTCTAGGTGCACCATAAGATTTATCCATTACGACATTTCTTCCTTTTGGTCCTAAAGTTACTTTAACAGTGTCAGCCAGGATATTTACACCTCTTATCATTGCTGCTCTTGCTTCAGCGTCAAATTTAACAACTTTTGCCATTATTTTCTCCTTTAAATTAAAAAATTAAATTACTTACCAGAAATACCCATAATGTCTGACTCTTTCATTATGTTGTACTCTTTACCATTAATTTTGACTTCAGTTCCTGACCATTTGCCAAATAAAACTTTATCACCAACTTTAACATCCATTGGAATTATCTTTCCATCTTCTGTTTTTGCTCCACCACCTACAGCAACCACTTTACCTTCTTGAGGTTTTTCTTGAGCTGTGTCAGGGATAATTATTCCTCCAGCAGTTTTTTCACTGCCGTCTAATACTTCAATTAAAACTCTGTCATGTAACGGTTTAAACTTCATAAATTCTCCTTTATAAATCTTTATAAATATGAGCCTCATATAGATATTTCACCGCCTATTTCAAGATCAGAAAGACTAAAGGATATTAATAATGCTAGTAAATTCAGGATTTTATGGTTTATACCTTAAAATATGACCAAAAATTTAGATACAAAAGGCTTAAAATCAATTGCTGATAACTATGATCTTTTTTATATAGACTTATGGGGTGTTGTTCATAATGGGGTAAATCTTCATGAAAAAGCAATAGCTGCTTTAAATGAACTTTTAAAAAAAAATAAAATGCTAGTACTTTTAACAAACGCCCCAAGACCAAATAAAACTGTTCAAAATTTTTTAGAAAAGATGGGCATGGACAAAGCACTTAGAGATCACGTATTTACCTCAGGAGAAGCAGCATTGAATTATTTGAAAAAATCTTACTTATATAAAAAGTTTTATCACATAGGTCCGCCTAGAGATTTTGATTTATTTTATTTATTTGAGAAAAACAAGTGTGAAGATATTAGCGATAGTGAATATTTATTGTGTACTGGGTTATTTGATGATCATGATAAGGATTTAGAATTTTATAAAGATTTACTTGAAAAACATATTACCAAAAAAATGATTTGTACAAATCCAGATTTAATTGTTGATCGTGGTGAAGTTAGAGAGTTGTGCGCAGGTTCAGTCGCAATGGTTTTTGAAAAAATCGGTGGAGAAGTAGTATATTTTGGAAAACCACATCCAGAGGTTTATAATCAGTCAATTGATAATAAAAATAAAAAAATATTAGCAATTGGTGATAATTTAAATACTGATATCAGAGGTGCAAATCTTTTAAATTATGATTCTTTATTGATTAGCAATGGAGTACATAGAAATGAAATAAAAAATAATGGTATCCAAGACGTTTCAAAAGAGTATGAGGCTATAGTTAATTTTATTCAATCAGATTTAAAATGGTAAAACATTATATAAATTTTAATATCAAAAAATTACATAGAGAATCAATTATTTTAATAGGTAATTTTGATGGTTTACATTTGGGACATCAAAAATTATTTCAATTAGCACGGTCATATAAGAAAAAATATAATTTAAAGATTGGTGTTGTAAATTTTGATCCAATGCCAAAAATGTTTTTTAATAAAAAATTAAAAAATTTTCGACTTTCTAATATTGATCAAAAAATAAAGTTACTTAGTAATTTTAAAGTGGATTTTGTTATTACAAAAAAATTTGATAAAAAATTTTCAAAAACTAAAGCTCTAGATTTTATAATTCAAATTTTGAATAAAAAACTGAACTCTAGATTTATTTTTGTGAGTAATAATTTTAGATTTGGAAATAAAAGGGAGGGAAATGTTAATTTATTAATAAAACATGAGAAATCGTATAATTACAAAGTTATAAAACCAGAACCATTAATTAAAAATAAAAAGATAGTTTCCTCATCTTTAATAAGAAATCTTTTAGAAAAAGGTTTTTTAGCTAAGGCCAATAATTTTTTAAACAGAAATTGGACGATTCAAGGAATTGTCGAAAAGGGAAGACAAGTCGGAAAAAAAATTGGCTTTCCGACGTGTAATATAGATATTAAAGATTACGTTCTAGCAAAACCAGGAGTCTATGCTGTCAAGGTTTTGAGGAAAAATAGCAACAAATATCTTAAAGGAATTGCTAATCTTGGATATAGGCCAACATTTAATCAAAAAAAAATATTACTAGAAGTTCATTTGTTTAATTTTTCTGGAAATCTTTACAATAAGCTTTTATCAGTGGAGTTTTTAAAGTTTATTAGAAAAGAAAAAAAATTTAAAAATGTTAATCAATTAAGAGCTCAAATTAAAAAAGATTTAAATATTGCAAAAAATACCAAATGACTAAATCACAAATAAATCTTCCAAAAACTGCTTTTTCCATGAAAGCTAACTTACCTACTAGAGAGCCGGAAATTCTTGAATATTGGAAAAAAATAAATCTTTACGAAGAGTTAAGAAATGAAAGTAAAGGAAGGGAAAAATTTGTTCTGCATGATGGACCTCCATATGCAAATGGAAATATCCATATGGGAACAGCTCTTAATAAAATTCTTAAAGATATAATTGTAAAATTTCATCAAATGGACGGAAAAGACTCGATTTATGTTCCAGGTTGGGATTGCCATGGCTTGCCTATTGAGTGGAAAATTGAAGAACAATATAAAAAAAACAAAAAAAACAAAAACGATGTTCCGATAGTTGAGTTTAGAAAAGAATGTAGGGCATTTGCTGAGAAGTGGATTGAAGTTCACAAAAGCCAATTTAAAAGACTGGGTGTTGTAGGGGATTGGGAAAATTATTACTCCACGATGAGCTTTGGAGCAGAAGCACAGATAGTTAGAGAGCTTGGTAAATTTTTAAAAGAGGGAAGTCTGTATAGAGGCTTCAAACCAGTTTTATGGTCAACAGTTGAGAAGACTGCACTTGCAGATGCTGAGGTAGAATACCAGGATCATAAATCAGATACAATTTATACATCATTCAAAATTAAATCATCAGATTTAAAAGTTTTAGCTGGAAGCGAAATAGTTATTTGGACAACGACTCCATGGACAATACCAGCCAATAAAGCTTTAGCATATAACGAGTCTCTTGATTATATAATATTAGAAATAAATGACGAAGGAGATTTTAAAAATAGAAAAATTGTCATTGCAGATGCTTTACTAGAAACAGTCGTTAAAGAGTGTGGACTAAAAAACTATAAAAAAATTCATACCTTTAAAGGAAAAGAATTTAATAATACTATTTGTAGTCACCCTTTTTTAAATCTTGGCTATGAATATGATATACCAATGCTTGAGGCTAGATTTGTAACTACTGAGCAAGGAACTGGAATAGTTCACTGTGCACCTAGTCATGGTCCTGATGACTTTAACCTTTGTTTAAATAACGGTATCAAAGCAATAGAAACAGTTGACGGGGATGGAAAATATACAAAGAATGTGAAATTATTTGAAGGAATTCATATTTTTAAAGCAAATCCTATTGTAATTGAAAAACTCAAAGTACAAAAAAATTTATTATTTAATGGTGAATTAGTTCATTCTTATCCACATTCATGGAGATCAAAGGCTCCACTTATCCATAGAGCTACACCGCAATGGTTTATTTCAATGGAAAGTCACAAATTAAGAAATAAAGCATTAAAGGCTATTGATGAGACTACTTTTTATCCAAGCAAAGGTAAAGAGAGATTAAAATCAATGATAGAAACAAGACCTGATTGGTGTGTTTCAAGACAAAGAGTTTGGGGTGTGCCTCTCCCAATATTTGTAAACAAAAAAACAAAAGAAATTTTAGTTGACGATGAGGTTACAGAAAATATTGCATCTATTTATGAGAAAGTTGGTTCTGATTGTTGGTTTTCAGATGATACTCAAAGATTTTTAGGTGCAAAATATGAAGCTTCAGAATATGAAAAATTAACTGATATTGTTGAGGTTTGGTTTGATAGCGGATCTACTCATTCGTTCGTACTAGAGAAAAGAGAAGATTTAAAATGGCCAGCATCAATGTATTTAGAGGGATCAGATCAACATAGAGGCTGGTTCCACTCCTCTTTACTTGAGTCATGTGGGACACGGGGGAGAGCACCATTTGAATCAATTTTATCACATGGATTTGTCGTAGATGGTAAGGGTTTAAAAATGTCAAAATCATTAGGAAATGTAATCGCACCAGAGGATATTTTAAAAAAATATGGTGCTGATATTTTAAGGATATGGGTTGCATCATCAAATTATGCAGAGGATTTACGAATAGATTATGCAATTTTAGATCAACACGCGGAATCTTATAGAAAAATTAGAAATACATTCAGATACTTACTTGGGAATATAAATGATAATTTTGAAAATATAAACTTTAATGATTTAGATGTAGATGGATTGCCAGAGTTAGAACAGCTAATGCTCCATAAAATTTATATTTTAAATGATAATTTTAAAAAATATTTTAATAATTATGATTTTCATAATTTATATAAAGAATTATTAAATTTTTGCACTGTTGATTTATCTGCTTTTTATTTTGATATTAAAAAAGATAATCTTTATTGTGATTCTATAGATTCAGAAAAAAGAAAATCAACAATTTTACTTCTTAACATAATTTTAAATGCCCTATTAAAATGGTTTGCTCCTATTTTATCTTTTACAACTGAAGAAATTTTTAAATTATTATTTAAAGATCAAAAAAGTATTCATCTCAAAAAATTTATAGAATTTCCTGACAAATTTAAAAATCAAAAAATTAGTGAAAAATGGAGTGAATTAATTAAAATCAGAAATATTTGCAACATAAGTATTGAAGAAAAAAGAGCTAGTAAAGAAATTGGATCAAGTCTAGAGGCGGAGTTAAAAATTAATGTTGATCAAAAATTAAAAAATCTTACTGATAATATTGATTTTTCAGAACTCTGCATAACTTCAAAAGCAGAAGTAATTTATAAAAATGGTATTGATACATCTGCAATTACCACTAAAGCAAAGGGATCAAAATGTTCTATTTGCTGGAAAATTAAAGAGTCAGCTTGCAATAGAGATAATTGTGTAATTCAAAAATAATGAAAATAAAAAAATTAAGTAAAAATTTTTTAATTAATTTATTTGTAATTACAACAATTTTTTCATTGGATAGAATTTCTAAATTATATGTTATACATTTGTATAATCAAAATTTTAACTCAGAAATTTTTACATCTAAATTTTTAAATATTTATTTGATTTGGAATGAAGGCATTGCTTTTGGATTATTCTCATTTTATCAGGATAATTTTTATAATATTCTAACAGTTATTATCTTAATAATTATTCTGATAATTTTGTTTTTTTTAATTAAAGCTGAAGGTTTAAAAAAATATTCTTTACTGATGGTTTTTGGTGGAGCAATAGGTAATTTATTTGATAGAATTTTTTACAAGGCTGTTCCAGACTTTATTGATTTTCATGTAGGGAATTTTCATTGGTTTATTTTTAATGTTTCAGATATATTTATAACAGTGGGTGTAATTTTTTTGATTTACCTTGAATTTATAGATAATAAAGGAATTAATTAAAGTCATGAAAAAATTTAAATTTTTTCTCATAATTGCTATCTTTGGTCTTACATCTTCTTGTGGTGTTTTAAGCGAAGGATTTAAATCTCCAAAACAAAATAAAAGTGATGAATTTTTAGTTGAGAAAAAGTCACCTTTAAAATTACCCCCAGATTATGACCAACTACCAACTCCGCTTGAAACAAATAATGAAGAAATCGAAAAGGAATCGAGTATTGAAAAGATGATTAAAGATAATAAAAATAAAACAAAAAAATCTAATAGCAATAGTAGTTTAGAAGAAATAGTTTTAGATAAAATTAAAAGCAATTAATGCTAACTCCCAGAATTAACTTTAAAAATTTTCAAGTAAAAAAAAATTCTAAAGTAATTAAAAAAGATATTAATTATCTTATAAATTTAAACACTGAGTTAATTAACTCTTTAAAAAAAAACTATAAATTTAGTTATAAAAAAAAATTAATTCAAAAATATAAGAAATTTTCAAATGTGCGTATCTTTGGTATGGGAGGATCAATATTAGGAACACAGGCAATATATGATTTTTTGAAACATAAAATAAAAAAAAAATTTTATTTTATAAATAACTTAAAATCATTTACCAAAAAACAAAACACTCATAACTTCCTAAATTTAATAGTTTCTAAATCTGGTAATACAACTGAAACAATTGTTAATACGAATATATATGTAAAAAAAAAACAAGAAAATATTTTTATTACAGAAAATAAAAAGAGCTATTTGCATATTTTGGCTCAAAAATTAAAATCTGAAATTGTTCATCATAATAATTATATAGGAGGAAGATATTCAGTATTATCTGAAGTTGGAATGTTGCCCGCTGAATTAATGGGATTAAATTCAAATAAATTCAAACAGCTTAATTATTTAATAAAGAATAAAAAATTTTTAAAAAATTTAATTACCAATGTTCAAGCTATTCTATTTTTTCAAAAAAAAAAAAAATTTAATTCAGTTATTATTAATTATGATGAGAAATCTATTAATTTATTTAATTGGTATCAGCAATTAGTTGCTGAAAGTCTAGGAAAGAAAGGTTTAGGAGTTTTGCCAATCGTATCAACTATGCCAAAAGATAATCATAGCGTGATGCAACTATATTTAGATGGTTTTAAAAACAATTTTTTTACTTTTTTTTATGTGAAAGAGAAGAAATCTCTAAGTTTGAACAATTCTATTATTTTGCCTGAGCAAAATTATCTTAGAAATAAAAAATTAGATGAAATTATTTTCGCTCAAAAAAAAGCTACAGAAAATGTATTTATAAGAAAAAAAATTCCATTTAGAAGTTTTGAGATAAATTATAGAAATGAAAAAACTTTAGGTGAACTATTTAGCTTTTTTATACTTGAAACAATTTTGATTGGAAGAGCTTTAAAAATAAATCCATTTAATCAGCCTGCTGTTGAATTAATAAAGAATGAAACTAAAAAAATTTTAATTTAAAAATAAGACCCAAAAATAATTTTTGAAATTCCATATTTTTTTTCTTCTATTATTTTTAATTTATTTGTCAAATTATCATTTTCCCTCTTATGTCTATGTATAATTATAATGCCATTTTTTTTTAAAATTTTGTTTGTAATGATTGAGCTAATTAGGATTTCTAAATTTTTTTCTTTATATGGAGGATCTAGGAAAATTAAATCAAATTTGTTCTCGAAATTTTGAAAATTAAAATTAAAAAAAATATCTTTTTCTATTATTTTATAATTATTAGTAAGTTTTAGACTTGATAAATTTTTTTTTAATATAGGTAAAATTCCTAAATAATTTTCAACAAATGTTACAAATTTAGCTTCTCTTGATAAGCATTCTATTCCAAAAGAGCCAGTCCCAGAAAAAAGATCTAATATTTCAGACTCTTTCAAGTTTATCGAAAACTTTTTAGAATGTTTGATAATATTAAATATTGATTCCTTGGTTAAATCTTTTAAAGGTCTTGTTTGAATATCTTTAGGTAGAATAATTTTTTTTCCTTTAAATTTACCAGAAATAATTCTCATTTTTTAATAACTTTGAATGCAATATCTTTTCTGAAGAAGCCTTCATTCCAATTAAGAAGCTCTATATTGGTATGAATATTTTTCCTTCCTTCAAAGAAATCATCTGATAATGAAACAAAATTTAATACTCTTCCACCAATAGCTAAAATTTGATTATTTTCATTTTTTGTTCCTGCATGAAATAAATAATTATTATTATCCAAAATTAATTTATTAAAATTTTTAATCTCAATATTTTTCTTATACATTTCTGGGTATCCTTTTGAGCATAAAACAACACAAATACTTTTTTTATTATTCCATATTATATTTATTTCCTCTAATTTTTCATTTACACATGATAAAATTATATCAACTATGTCTGTATTTAATTTTGGAATTATAGTTTGACACTCAGGATCACCCATTCGAACATTATATTCAATTAGGTAAGGTTCATTATTTACAATCATTAAACCTGCATATAAAAAACCTTTGTACTTAGTTCCTAGTTCAGCAATACCTTTTAAAGTAGGTTCTATAATTCTTTTTAAGATTTTTTTTTCTAAATCTTCATTCATTAATCGCGACGGAGAATACGCGCCCATTCCACCAGTATTTCTGCCTGTATCTCCTTCACCAACTCTCTTGTGGTCTTGAGCAGAACCAAAATTTTTAATAGTAATTCCATCAGTTATAATAAAATAGCTCATTTCTTCACCTTCTAGAAATTCCTCAAAGAGAATATTTTTTGCATTACCAAATTTTCCACCAAATATTTCTTTGACAGCTAAAAAAGACTCATCTTTATTTTTACAAATATAAACACCTTTACCAGCAGCTAAATTATCTGCTTTAATTACAAGAGGATGTTTTGCTGTTTCAATATATTTATTTGACTCCTCCTGATTTATGAAAACCCCAAACGATGCAGTTGGTATATTATACTTTTTACAAATTTTTTTTGTAAAGATTTTTGATCCCTCTAATTGTGATGCAAGTTTATTTGGTCCAAAAACTTTTATATTGAATTTTTCTAAATAATCAACAATACCATTTACTAGTGGTTCTTCAGGACCTACAACCACTAAATCAATTTTTTTTTTATTTAAAAATTTATAAATTTTTTCAAAATCATTTAAATTGATCAAAATATTTTGAGCTATTTTAGACGTGCCAGCATTCCCTGGAATACAATAAATTTCTTTTGTTTGTTTAGAATTTGAAATTGAAAAAGCTAATGCATGCTCTCTACCACCACTTCCAAGAATTGCAATTTTCATATAATTATTTATATATCTTATAAATGAAAAATAAGTTAGCTAAATTAAAATATCTTCCAAATAATTTTAATATAATTGAAGAGGGCGATCATGTTATTTGTGCAGTGTCTGGTAAAAAAATTTTATTAGAAAATTTAAATTACTGGAATGTTGATACGCAAGAACCTTATTTTTCTTATGTTGAAGCTTCAATATATCGAGAGAAATTTAATCAAAAAAAAATTTAATCTTTCCAACGATCATGAGTCCAAATCCATTGATCGATATTTTTTTTAATCATTTTTTCAAGAATTTTATTAAGGTGTGCAGTAATTTCAGTAATATTTTTAGTTTTATTTATCTTTATTGGCTCAGAAACATACATTTTAAAATGGTTTAATTTATCTCTTTCAATATAGATAGGTACCAAATCACAATTATATTTTTTGATTAATTGCGCTGGAATGGTGGTAGTGGTAGCTAAATGTTTAAAAAATGGTACTTTTACACCCTCTCGTACTCTTTGATCAATCATTAGTGCGATTGAAGTTCCTTTATTTAAATTTTTAATTATTTCTCTTGTTCCGGCTCTTCCTTTTTTAATCTGTTTTTTACAGATATATTTTATTCTTATCTCTTCCATAGTTTTATTGAGATATGGATTATTTAGTGGTCTATAAATAGTTGCAAGATCTATGCCAGATTTCTCAATTTGCATAGCCATTAACTCAAAGTTGTTGAAATGGCCCGATACAAATACAATTTTTTTTTTACTTTTTTTTATTTCTTCTAAATATTCATAACCATCGATTGAAATATATTTATTTAAATAATTATTTCTAAAATTTTTTAAATGAACATATTCTGCAAAAATTCTTCCATAATTTCCTAATATATTATCAGCAATTTGATTTAGATTTAAATTATTATTTAAATTTGCTTTTTTTAAATTTTTTATAATAGAACTTTTTGATCTAAAAAGTGGACCACTAAATTTTCCAATAATGTAACCTAAATTTGATGATGCCCTATATCCAATTACATCAAATATTAAAAAAATAAATTTAATTATAATAAATTGAAAAAGGTGATTTATTTTTTTCATAGATTTGAAGACAATATTTTTTTAAATTTTTTTATTTTGTTAATTTTTAAATTTGTTACTAAATAATTAATATTTTTTCTTTGAAACTTGTCTAATCTTAAATAATCTTTTTCGGTAGTAATAATACTCAAGTTTTTTTTAAGGCTAAATTTTTTTATTTTTCTTATTTCATCTGAAGATATTTTATAATGATCAGGAAAAATTGTTTTATATTTTATATTGAATTTATATTTTTTAAGAGTATTTATAAATTCATTAGGATTTCCAATACCACAAAACATGTAATATTTTTTTTTCTTATTGAGTTTATTTAAATTCTTTGGGATATATTTCCCCTCAAATATTTTAATGTTTTTATTTATAGATTTGATTTTATAATAAAGTTTTTTATTTCTTTTTTCACCATTGATAAAGGCAATATCATATTTTTTAATTTCATCTATACTTTCCCTTAGTGGTCCAGCAGGTAATAAAAATCCATTACCAAATCCTTCATCAGAATTAAAACATAGAATTTTAACATCATAACTTATATTTTTTTGTTGTAGTCCATCATCAAATATCGCTATTTGATATTTTTTACTTAATGCGTTTTGGAGAGCGTTTATTCTATTTTTATCAATTTCTATATTTCCATGCTTCTTTAGCAATTTAATTTCATCAATTTGATCTGAATATTTTTTTTTAATAAAAACTATTTTTGATTTTTTATTTAAAATTTTATAAATCTCTATTGCTAAAGATGTTTTTCCAGTACCACCAACATTTATGTTCCCAACGCAAATAGTTTTTATAGAATATTTATTTCTTGTTGAGTAATTTTTAATTTTATTAATTAAAAATATAATTAAAGAAAAAGGAAAAAAAAAATATGAAATTATATTTTTGTTAAGCCAAAAATCTGGTTTTCTCATTTTCATTTAATAAATCCTGTAATTTCTTTTAAATTATTAATTAAAATATTATCACCAATGTTAATTATTTTTTTTTGTAATTGATTTGATATTTTTTGACTAATTTTAGATCGAATTATTTTTTCTAATTTTAGAGGGTCACAGCTTATCGTAGATAGTTTAATTTGTTTTAAATAAGCATAAACTTCTTTAAAATTTTCTATATTTGGACCACTTAGAATATAATTCCCTTGTCTAGCTGGTTCCAGTGGGTTTTGTCCTCCGTGCTTTATAATAGACCCTCCCAAAAAGGTGATGTTTGTTAAATCATAAAATTTTGATGTTTCTCCATAAGTATCAACTAAATATATATCAGTATTTTTTTTGATTTTTTGGTTCGATGAATGCTTAACAAAATTTAAATTATTTATCTTCAAGTCAGAAATAATTTCATCGACTCTATTAACATGTCTTGGAATTAAAATTGTAATAAGTTTCTTGTGGTATTTTTTTATATTTTTATGCAATTCATATATTAATTCTTCTTCACCCTTATGAGTACTTGCAGCACACCACAATTTCAAATTTTTAAATTTATTTTTTATATTATTTTTGTTTTTTACTTTTTTATCTCCATAAAATTTTAAATTTCCTATAAATTTAATTTTCTTTACTCCTAGAATTTTTAAATATTTTTGTGTTTCTAAATTTGAGGGTAATGCTATTGTAATTTTACTAAATACTTCATTTGCAAATGTTTCAAAAATTTTCCATCTATTGAAACTTTTATTAGTGATTCTAGCATTTATAAGAATTGTTGGAATTTTATTTTTCTTTAAGTTTTTAAGCATGTTAGGCCAAATTTCTGAGTCAACAAATATTGCTAATTGTGGTTTCCAATAAGAAATAAATTTTTCAGTTATATGATTGGTATCTAAAGGATAAAATTTATGAAATGTTTTTTTTAATTTAATTTTTTTAAATACTTTTGCTGAGCTTACAGTAGAAGTTGTTAATAAAATTTTTTTAACATTATTTACTTTTTCTAATTTTTTTATTAAAGGTACCACACTTAATAATTCACCTATACTTGCTGCATGTACCCAAAAAATTTTTGAACTATTTTTTTTATTTTTGTAGATACAAAATTTTTCTAAATATCTTTTAGGATCCTCCTTTTTGTTCAAAATTCTCAATAAAAAAATAAGCGGAGATATAAAAATTAGAAATGTTAAAACTATGTTATAAACAAAGTACATCAATGGCTTTTGATCTGCTTTTGGTAAAAATTTTTGTAAGCCTCAGATTGAATCAATAGATCTTCATGATTTCCAAAGTCTTTTATTTCCCCTTTTTCCATAACATAAATCTTATCAGAATTTAAAATTGTTGATAATCTATGAGCAATCACAATAGTTGTTTTATTTTCAATTAATTTTTCTATAGCTTTTTGTATTTTTTCTTCAGTTTCTGAATCTAATGATGATGTGGCCTCATCAAGCAGTATTATCCTGCTTTTTTTCAGAAACGCTCTAGCAATAGATAGTCTTTGTCGTTCTCCTCCAGATAATTTAACACCATTTTCTCCAATTTTTGTTTCAAAACCTTTTTCAAGTTTATTAATAAAGTCATCACACATTGACAGTTTTGCAGCCTCGTAAATATCCTCATTTGATGCATCTGGTTGTGCATATTTTATATTATTAAGAACCGTATCATCAAATAACGTAGTATTTTGATCAACAATTGATATTTGCCTTCTTAAAGAGTGTAAGTTGATATTTGATATGTTTTCTTCATCCACTTTCACTTCGCCACTAGTTGGATTGTAAATCCTTGGTATCATGTTTAAAAGAGTTGATTTTCCTGAACCACTATGACCAACAAGTGCAGTCATTTTTCCACCATTTATTTTAATTGAGATATTTTTTAAAACTTGGTTTTCTAAATTTGACTTATATGCAAAATTAACTTTGTCGAATTCGATATCGCCACTAGTTAATCTAAGATTTTTGCTCTCTTTGTTTAAATTAATTTCATTCTTTGTATCTATGATTGGAAGTATTCTTCTAGCAGCTGATAAGCCTTGTCCTATCGAAACATTAACTTTTGTAAGTGATTTTACTGGTTGATAAGCTAGCATCATAGCAGCAAGAAAAGAAAAAAAATTATTAATATTTAATTCGCCATTAATAATTAGTTTCCCTGAATAGAAAATTAGTAAGGCAATCATTAAACCAGTTAGAACTTCCATGATTGGCGCTGACCTGAGATAAACAGATGCAATTTTGACAGATTTTTCCTTTAGCTGATTTACATATTCCTCAGATCTCTCGTTTTCAAATTTTTCTCTTTGAAAAATTTTAATAATTTTATGATTTTTAAATAGATCAACTAAATATCTATTTAGGTTTCCAGATTTTTCTTGAGCTTCAGTTGTGACTTTGCCCATTCTTTTACCTAGTTTCCTAGCAGTGATTGTTGCTAAAGGAATCATTATGATTGCAATCAAAGATAACTTCCAATTTTGAAAGAACATTACAAGCAAAAGACCAAATAAGGTTAATCCATCTTTAAATATACTTAAGAAGGCTTCTGCCAACATTCTTGTAATTTGATCTACATCAAAATTTAAATTTGAAATATATTTGCCAGTATGTTTATTTTCAATAGTTTCTGTATCTGCACTTATAAATGAATTTAACATATTTACTTGAATCATTTTTTTTACTTCTTCGGATACTCTTATCATTATCATTCTTGCATTATAAAGAGCGATACCTTTTGTTGAAAATGCAACAATTATCGCTAGGGGAATTAAATAAATAAGTGTTTTATCTTTTTCTAAAAAAATTTTTTCAATTGCAGGGTCTAATAGCCAAGCTGTTGCAGATGTGCTACCTGCAACTAGAATAGAAAATATTCCAGCTAAAATAATTTTGTAAATAAATTTTTTAATATAATCATTATAAATTCTAGAAATTATTGTTTTTGTATTCATTTAATTAAAATATTTTTCCAATGATAATATTTATAAAAACTAATACCCCAACAAGATTATTATTTTTAAATTTGATTAAACAGTCGCTTGGTAAAGAATAATTAAGTTTATTAATTTGGAATATCAATAAATGATAAGTGGGAATTATTAAAAAAAAATAATAAAAAAAATTAAATTTCATTAAAATTCCTACTGTTATTAAGCAAAAAATAAAAATTGTATAGCAAGTATAAAGAAATTTTTTTGGATCATTTTTAAATTTTATCGAAGTTGATTTCACCCCTATAATTTCATCATCTTTAATATCTTGAAAGCCGTATATAGTGTCGTAACCTAGTGTCCAAAATATGGCCCCAAAATAAAATATTAAAGGTATTATTGAAATTTCATTTTCAATTGATATCCAAGCTAGAACCAAACCATAATTGAAAGTAACACCTAAAAATAATTGTGGCCAATACGTAATTCTTTTCATTAATGGGTATGTAAAAGCTAGGGGCATGGAAGCTAAAGCCATTAAAATTGTAAAAAAATTAAAATTAATCAAAACTAGAAAAGCTAAACCACAAAGAATTATTGAGTAAATTATTGCTAATTTTATAGAAATTTTTCCTGATGCTATTGGCCTGTATTTAGTTCTTTCAACCTCTTTATCAAAATTTTTATCAGCAATATCATTTACTATACATCCTGCAGAACGCATTAGAATTGAACCAGAAAAAAAAAGAAATGTATAATAATAAAATATTTTTAAATCTGAATTTAAATCATAAGCAATTGTAAGACCCCAGATACAGGGCCAGAATAACAACATAAATCCAATTGGTTTTTTTAACCTTGTTAATTCAATAAATAGTTTTACTTGGTTCATGATATTTTACTTGTAAATAACAAAGGCTAGTTTCATAATCAAACTGATTCGTATGAATATAGATTACACAGTCACAGCATTAATGTTTCCTGCAATTCCATTAATGATGGCTGTTTATAGCAATAGATTTCACTCTTTAAGTATTTTGGTTCGACAGCTTCATGATGAGCATGTTTATGAGAAACATATTCCTCCTGAATGGAAAAAACAGTTTATAAATTTGAGTGGAAGAATAACACTTTTAAGATGGACAATACTTTTCGCATCATTTGGATTTTTATTTAATATGTTGACTGTATTTGCTTTGTATTTGGATGAGGTTTTTTTAGCTCGAGTAATTTTTGGATCTTGCTGCCTTTCGATGATTATATCTATTATTTTTTTTATTAGAGAGATTCAAATCTCTACTAACGCCCTTAAGTTGCATATGTCAGATATGGATGTTGATGTTAATTAGGAACTATTACAGCAGGGCCTAAAATTTTTCTTCCTTCAAGATCTTGATGGGCTTGAACGACTTCTTCCAATTTATATTTTTTAAAAATTTTAATTTTAACCTTACCAGAGCTAATTTTTTCAAACATTGTTTTTGAGGCTTCATCTAGCTCTTTTCTAGTTGATAGGTATTGCTGCATTGATGGTCTTACAAGATAAAGACCTTTAGGTTGAATAACTTTTGGCACATTGATATCCGACAATGGTCCAGATGCATTTCCAAAAGAAACCATCATTCCTCTAATAGCTAAACATTCAATAGATCCATCTAGTGTATCTTTACCCACACCATCATAAACAACTGGGACACCCTTACCGTCAGTAATCTCTAAAACTTTTTTTGCAAAATTTTCTTTATTATAATTTATAACATGATCATAACCATTTTCTTTTGCTATATTTACTTTTTCATCTGATCCAACTGTGCCTATAACAGTACATCCTAAACTTTTTGCCCATTGTCCAAAAATTTGACCAACACCACCAGCAGCTGCATGAAATAAAATTGTTTCACCTGATTTAACTGGATAAGTTTTATGTAAAAGATAAAAAGTTGTTAAACCTTTTGTCATTAATGTTGCAGCTATTTCTAGATCAATACCATCTGGTACTTTAACTAAATTCTTAGTTGGATAGTTTCTGTGTGAACTATATGAACCTAAAGGAATACCTGCGTAAGAAATTTTGTCACCAACTTTGAAATCTTTAACGTTCTCTCCAACATCAGTAATAATTCCAGAGCCTTCTAATCCTAGACCAATCGGCAGTTTTAAAGGGTATAAACCTGATCTATGGTAAGTATCAATGTAGTTAAGACCAATTGCTTTTTGTTCAATGGTTACTTGATCAGGACCCGGTTTGTCTAAAGATATATCTTTAACTTCTAAAACTTCAGGTCTACCAGTTTTATTGATTTGTACAGCTTTCATAATTTATTTTACAAACGTACCATTATGATAATCTTGAACTGCTTGCAAGATTTCTGCTTTTGTATTCATCACAAATGGTCCACCTCTAGCAATTTCCTCATTTATTGGTTTACCCGAAATCACTAAAAACTTAGCATTTGATTTTGCTTTAACACTTAAATTTTCACCTTTAGTTAATAATATTAAAGTACTATCTATAACTTGATCGTGTTTATCTTTTCCAATTTCAATTTCACCACTAATTAAATAAACAAAAGTATTGTGGGTAGATGGTAATTTAAAATTAAATTCTTTACTTATGTTGAGTTCAACATCAAAATAAACTGGTTCAACGTTATGACCTTTTACTGGTCCTTCAGCATTCTCGAATTTACCGGCAATAACTTTTACTTGTTTTTCATTATCTTTATAAACATTCATTTTATCAGCATCAATATAAAGGTATTCAGGCTTACTCATTTTTAATTTAGCAGGCATGTTAATCCATAATTGAAAACCATGAAGTCTTCCTTCTTTCATAGCAGGCATTTCTGAATGAATGATCCCACTTCCTGTCTTCATCCATTGAACATCTCCCGCAGTCATTCTACCTTCACCACCTGTGCTATCTTTATGCTCAAAATCTCCAGCTAACATATAAGTCACTGTTTCAATTCCTCTATGAGGGTGGGGTGGGAAACCTGCAATATAATCCTCACTATTTTCTGATCCAAATTCATCAAGCATTAAGAAAGGATCAAAATAATTTGGCTCAACACCAATGCTTCTTTTTAATTTTACTCCAGCACCGTCAGAAGCTGGAATAGGATCAATAATTTTACTTACTTCAATATTTTTCATAATTCATACATAAGAATTTTTTATATTATATCAAGTAACTTACTAAGGTCCTCGATTTGATGTTTTGGCAAATAATCTAGATTGTCAAAAGTATTACTATTTCTATTAACCCAAATAGAATTATAACCATAATTTCCACCACCAGATACATCCCAAGTATTTGCACTTAAAAAAGTAATTTCATTTCTTTGAATTTGATATTTCTTAACTGGAATATCGTAAACTTTAGAGTCTGGTTTATAAACTCCAACTTCCTCAATTGAAAAAATATCATCAAATATATTTTCTAAATTATTGCTCTTAACCAATTCATTAAGAAGGGCAGGTGTACCATTTGAAAGAATAGCAAGTTTAAAATTTTTTTCTTTTAATGATTTTAAAACTTCAGGAACTTCTTTAAAGGTCGATAGAATTTTATAAAGATCTAATAACTCATTTCTCATAGAAGAATTTATCTCATAAGTTTTCATAGATTTATCTAAACTTTCTTCTGTCACTTGCCAAAAATCCTTATGACGTTTCATTAAACTTCTAAGCCAAGTATATTCTAATTGTGTGGTTCTCCAATAATTGGCGAAACCTTCCCACTTATCACCTATTTTATCTTTACATTTTTCAGCAGCTGAATTCACATCAAATAAGGTACCGTAAGCATCAAAAATTATTGCTTTAATATTTTTCATAAACTAACTTATCTATATGAGTAACATTAGATTATTTTATTCAAAAAGTTTATCTCTTAATTTGATTGACAAACTTGATAAATCTCAATCACACTATGTTGTAAAAGTCATGAGACTTAAAGAGAAAGAAGTTTTCTCTCTCTTTAATAGTACTGGCGAATGGGAAGTGAAAATCTTAAATATCACAAAAAACATAGTTGAATTTAATGTTACGAAACAATTAAGACAGAAAGAAAATAACAAAGATCTCTGGCTGGCATTCTCTCCAATTAAATCAAATTACTTTAATTTTATGATCCAAAAAGCTACAGAGCTAGGTGTAACTAAGTTTTTACCAATTATCTTTGAAAGAACGATTGTTAGAAAGGTTAATAAAGAGAGATTGGAAAAAGTAATCATAGAAGCAGCTGAACAGTCAAATAGAATAATGGTTCCATCAATTGCGGATCCTCAAAAATTAAAAAGCTTTCTAAGTAATGATATGGATTTAATCTTTACTGATCTCAATACTGCTAATACAAAAATTGATCTTACAAAGTTAACAAATAAACCTACTTGCGTAATCATAGGGCCTGAAGGAGATTTTTCTGAGCAGGAGAGAGAAGAGATTCTCAAATTTAATGGTGTTCAGTCTGTTAAAATCAATGAAAACATCTTGAGATCTGAAACGGCTGTAATTTCTGCTTTATCGATCATAAATTACGCCATTAATTGATATTTTGTCGCTAAAAGTAAAAGTGTATTTTTTTAAAAGACACTCTATATAGGGTAAAAAAATGAAAAAATTTTTATATATATTTCTAACATTCTTTATCACGTCAAGCTCATTCGCCAATCAACCAGTAGATTGGCAACTAGGTTTTCAAAAGGCTGCTTCCGAGACTATGAGAGATATCGTTAATTTCCATGATAAATTGTTGTTACCAATTATAATAGCAATCAGTGTTTTTGTTCTATTTTTGATGATTTATGCTTGTATAAGATTTAGAGCTTCAGCAAATCCAGTTCCATCAAAAAGAACTCATAATGTTGCTGTTGAAGTTTTATGGACTTTAATACCGTGTTTAATTCTGATCGTGATGGCGGTTCCATCATTTAAAATTTTATACAAACAAGATGCAATTCCAAAGGCAGACATAACTGTAAAAGCTATAGGATACCAATGGTACTGGGGATACGAGTATCCAGATGAAAATATATTCTTCGATTCTTATATGATCGAAACTAAAGACTTAAAAGAAAACGAGCCAAGGCTGTTAGCTGTAGATAATGAACTGGTTGTTCCAGTAAATAAAGTTGTTAAGGTAATGATCACTGCTAATGATGTTTTGCATGCATGGGCACTTCCTTCATTTGGAGTAAAACGAGACGCTGTACCTGGAAGAATAAATGAAACATGGTTTAAAGCAGAAAAAGTTGGAACTTATTATGGTCAATGTTCTGAATTGTGTGGAATTAAACATGCGTTTATGCCAATTGAAGTTAGAGTTGTTACCGAAGAGGAATATCAAGAGTGGTTGTTAGACGCCAAAGTTAAATTTGCAAAAGATATTAATGAAGAAGATCAATTTAAAAAACTAGCGAGTAAATAATATGTATACACAAACAGCATCACAAGACGATCATCATACACCTACTGGTTGGAAGCGTTGGGCTTATTCAACTAACCACAAAGATATTGGAACTATGTATCTAATATTTGCAATTATCGCTGGTGTGATTGGTACTGCATTCTCAGTTTTAATGAGAATGGAATTGATGCATCCGGGTGATGGAATTTTAGGTGGAAATTATCATCTATATAACGTGTTGGTTACTGGTCATGGTTTGATAATGATTTTCTTTATGGTTATGCCGGCAATGATAGGTGGATTTGGTAACTGGTTTGTTCCAATAATGATTGGTGCTCCAGACATGGCATTTCCAAGAATGAACAATATTTCATTCTGGTTACTACCTACATCTTTTATCTTATTAATAATGTCGATTTTCATGGATGGCCCTCCAGGTCAAACAGGAGTAGGAGGAGGATGGACTATTTATCCTCCATTATCATCTACAGCAGGTCAACCAGGTCCGGCAATGGATTTTGCAATTTTAAGTCTACACTTAGCTGGAGCCTCTTCAATTTTAGGCGCAGTAAATTTTATTACTACAATTTTAAACATGAGAACACCTGGCATGACACTTCATAAAATGCCTTTATTTGCTTGGTCAATATTAGTTACCGCTTTCTTGTTATTGTTATCATTACCAGTTTTAGCAGGAGCAATTACGATGCTTCTTACTGATAGGAACTTTGGAACAGCTTTCTTTGATGCACAAACTGGAGGAGATCCAGTACTATTCCAACATTTATTTTGGTTCTTTGGTCACCCAGAAGTTTATATTTTAATTTTACCAGGTTTTGGAATGATCAGTCATATTGTTTCAACATTTTCTAGAAAACCAGTTTTTGGATATTTAGGAATGGCTTATGCAATGGTTGCAATTGGAATAGTTGGTTTTGTTGTGTGGGCTCACCACATGTACACAGTGGGTTTAAGCACAGATACAAAAGCATACTTTTTAGCAGCAACAATGATCATTGCAGTTCCAACTGGTATAAAAATATTTTCATGGATAGCAACTATGTGGGGTGGTTCAATTTCATTTAAAACTCCAATGGTTTGGGCCTTAGGATTTATATTTTTATTTACAGTCGGTGGAGTTACAGGTGTAGTTCTTGCGAATGCTGGTGTTGATACTGCAATGCATGATACATATTATGTTGTTGCTCATTTTCATTACGTTTTATCATTAGGAGCTGTGTTTGCCATTTTTGCTGGTTTTTATTACTGGTTTGGTAAAATGACTGGTTACGAGTATTCAGAATGGATGGGTCAATTACACTTTTGGTTAACGTTTATAGGAGTAAACTTAGTTTTCTTCCCACAACACTTTTTAGGCCTTGCAGGAATGCCAAGAAGATATGCTGACTATCCAGATGCTTTTGCAGGATGGAATTACATTTCTTCAGTTGGATCCTACATTTCTGTAATTGGATTGGTAGTATTTTTTATAAACCTTGCTTATGCGTTTTATAAGAAAAAGGCTGCAGCACAAAACCCATGGGGAGAAGGTGCTACAACTTTAGAATGGACTGTACCATCTCCACCTAATTTTCATACTTTTGAAGAATTACCAAAGTTTGAGGATGAAGAGGGTGTTGAAAAATCTACTAGCTAAATATAGCTAACAAGATTTTTCAATTTTAAATTAATGATTAAGTCTAAATTAAAAAATAGAAACTTATCTCAAGAAGACGCCTTTAATTTATCTGAATTATTTAAATTAATGAAACCAAGAGTAATGTCTTTGGTTATCTTTACATGTGCAGTTGGATTGTTGATGGCTCCAAATATAATTCCAACAAAAGATGCAATCATTGGAATAATTTTAGTTTCAATTGGAGCAGGAGCAGCTGGGGCTTTAAATATGTGGTACGAGTCAGATTTAGATGCTCTTATGACAAGAACTTGTTTGAGACCAATTCCGACAGGCAAGGTAAATAGAAATCAAGCACTAGTATTTGGAATTTCTCTTTCGATTTTTTCTGTAATTGCGCTTGATTATTATTCTAACAGAATATCAGCTAGTTTGTTACTTTTTACTATTTTGTTTTATGTGTTTGTTTATACAATTTGGTTAAAAAGAAAAACTCCACAAAATATAGTGATAGGAGGAGCTGCAGGAGCATTACCCCCAGTGATTGGTTGGACTATAGCTACTAATTCTTTAACTTTTGAGCCAATTACATTCTTTTTGATTATATTTTTTTGGACGCCTTCACATTTTTGGGCTTTAAGTTTGTATAAATCAGATGATTACAAAAAAGCGAAAATTCCAATGCTTCCACTAACAAACGGTGTTGAGAGTACAAAATTAAATATATTTGTCTATTCTTTAACAATGTTACCAGTGATTGTTTTACCTTATGCAATTGGCTTTGTAGGTATAACTTTTTTAATCCCATCTTTAATTTTGACAATTTATTATAATTATTTATGTTTCGACCTTTATAAATTTAAAAAAAATAAATTTGATGCAAAAAAAGCAAAATCTATTTTTGGATATTCAATTTTGTATTTATTTTTAATTTTTGTTCTTTTTTTAATTGATAAAATTTTATGATAACACCTGACAAAAAAACAAAGAAAAAAAATATTATAACTGCAATAGCAATTTTAGCATTTATGGTATTTTTATTTGTTTTTACTTTATACAATGTAGGAGTATTTGATAGACAGATATGATTAAAGGCAAAACATTAACTCCTTTACTTTTAGCTGGGATTTTTGTCCTTATGTTGGGATTGTCTTTTGCAGCAGTACCTTTGTATGATTTGTTTTGTAGAGTTACAGGCTTTGGTGGAACAACGCAGGTATCTAAAGAAGCTCCTAAAATAGTATTAGATAAGGTTGTTAGTGTTAGGTTTGATACAAATGTAAACAATCTTGAATGGAATTTTAAAGCAAAATCAAACGTGATTGATGTAAAGGTTGGCCAGGTCAACAGAATAGAATTTGAAGTTGAGAACTTAGGAAACGAAACGACTTATGGTGTTGCTAGTTTTAACGTGTCACCTGCAAGTTTTGGTAAATATTATAGTAAATTAGGATGTTTTTGTTTTGAAAAACAAGAGTTGAAGGCAGGAGAGAAGGCAACTTACGTAATGACTTTCTATTTAGACCCTGACCTTGTGAACGATCCAACTACAAAAAATCTACAAGATGTAACTATGTCGTACACTTTTTTCTCGACAGATTACTATAAACAATCATAATCACGAAAAATGTCAG
Organism: uncultured Pelagibacteraceae bacterium; assembly: GCA_902581605.1. GTDB lineage: Bacteria > Pseudomonadota > Alphaproteobacteria > Pelagibacterales > Pelagibacteraceae > Pelagibacter. The sequence goes on from CACHPE010000004.1 coordinate 35,199, forward strand.
CAGAGAAAAAACACGATTACCACTTAGTTGATCCAAGCCCTTGGCCAATCTATACATCTTTTGCATGCTTAGTATTAGCAATAGGTGCAATATTTTATATGCATAACGGTATTTCCTGGGGAATGTATCTTGGTTTAGCATTATTAATTTATGGTGCGTATATGTGGTTTAGAGATGTAGTAATCGAAGCTGAGCATCAAGGTCATCATACTCCAGTTGTTCAAATTCATCATAGATATGGAATGACTTTATTTATTGCTTCAGAGGTAATGTTCTTTGTTGCATGGTTTTGGGCTTACTTTGATATAAGTTTGTTTCCAAACGAATTTGTTGGAAATGTATGGCCACCAAAAGATATTGAAACATTTGATCCTTGGGATATTCCTTTGATAAATACTTTAGTTTTATTGTTATCAGGAACAACTGTCACTTGGGCCCATCACTCTTTATTAGAAGATGATAGAAAAGGATTTATTCAAGGGTTAACTTTAACAGTAATCCTTGGTTTCTTTTTTACATTATTGCAAGCATACGAATACCATCACGCTACTTTTACTTACTCAGGCCATATTTATGGAGCTGTATTTTATATGGCAACAGGTTTTCATGGTTTTCACGTTATAATTGGAACGATATTTTTAGCAGTATGTTTGTGGAGAGGAAGACTTGGACATTTTACTAAAGATCATCATTTTGGATTTGAAGCGGCTGCATGGTACTGGCATTTTGTTGACGTAGTGTGGCTCTTCTTATTTGCTGCAATATATATTTGGGGAAGTTAATATTTATCCTTGAAGAATAAATTTCTATTTTCAGTATTTGTTTATTTTATTATTTTAACTCTTCTCTCTCTAGGGTTTTGGCAAATTTATAGATTAAATTGGAAATTAGAATTAATTGAGCAAATAGAATATTCTCTAAAAAACGACCCGGTGGAATTATCCAACATTGAAAAAAAAAACTATCTTAGAATAAAGACAAGTGGAGTTATTGATTTTGATAAACAAATTTACTTATACAATTTAAATGATTCAGGGAAACCTGGATTTGAGGTAATTAATCCAATAAAAATTGGTGATGAAAATTACTTAGTGAATAGGGGATGGATACCTTTTGAAAAAAAAGACCTACCTGAAATAAATTTAGTTGATCAAAATCAATTAGTCGGCACTCTTATGCTTCAAACTAAACCAAGCACATTCAAGCCCGAAAATGATATTGAAAAAAATTATTGGTTTACTCTGAATAGAGAAGATATTTTAAAATTTACTGGTAGAAATTTTTCAGAGTATGTCATTTATTTAAACGGTGATTATAAAATTCCAAAACCAAGAGTGATTACTGCTAAAATTTCAAATAATCATAAGAAGTATGCAATTACTTGGTTTTCTATGGCGATTTCAATTCTTTTAATATATTTATATTTTAGGAAAAAAAATTATTAAATGAGATACGTAAGTACAAGAGACACATCAAAAACCTTTGAATTTAAAGATGTTTTCATTAAAGGTCTTGCCGATGATGGAGGTTTATTTATTCCAGAAGCATTAGTGAAATATGGGGAAAATGAAATTAGAGATTTAAAAAAACTTAGTTATTCAGAGTTAGCAAAAAAAATTGTTTATCCATTTATTGGTAATTTTATGCCTGAATCTGAAATGAGTAAAATTATTGATAAATCTTACTCCACATTTAGAAAAGACAACGTTGTAGATTTCATGAAGATTGGAGACAAAACAATATTAGAATTATTTCATGGTCCTACATTAGCTTTTAAAGATGTTGCTATGCAACTTTTAGGTAACTTTTACGAATATTACCTAAACAATGAAAATCAAAAAATTAATATTGTTGTTGCCACATCTGGAGACACTGGTGCTGCAGCAATTGATGCAATTAAAGGTAAAAAAAATGTTAATATTTTTGTGCTTCATCCAGACAATCGTGTTTCACCAGTACAAAGAAAATTAATGACAACAGGTAAATATGAAAATGTATTTAATATAGCTATAAAGGGAAATTTTGATGATTGCCAAAACCTGGTTAAATCTATGTTTGCAGATAAGCAATTTTCAAATGATATCAAAATGTCAGGGGTTAACTCTATTAATTGGGCGAGGATTATTGCTCAAAGTGTTTATTATTTTTATAGTTATTCATTGGTTGAAAATACAGGTGAACCAACAAATTTTTCAGTACCAACAGGAAATTTTGGAGATGTTTATGCTGGATATTTAGCTAAAAAAATGGGCTTGCCTATTAATAAATTAATTGTTGCAACCAATCGAAACGACATTTTACATAGAGCAATATCAAAAGGTAGTTATGAAGCAGAAAAGGTTTCAGAAACTATTTCTCCTAGTATGGATATTCAAATAGCTAGTAATTTTGAGAGACTTATATTCGACCTTAATAATGAGGATGATAAACAGACTTCATTAGACATGAAAAATATTAAAGAGAATGGAAAATATTTAATTGGTGATGATAAATTAAATAAAATTAGAGAAAATTTTTTATCCGCTAGTCTGAATGAGAGTGAGACTTTGGATGTTATTAAAAAGGTGTATGAAAAATTTTCTGTAGTTTTAGATCCACATACAGCAATTGGATATGGTGCTTTCGACAAACATAACTTAAAAGGAAATAATATTGTACTAGCAACTGCTCATCCATGTAAATTTCCTGACGCTGTTTCCAAAGCTATTAATTTAAAATCTGATTTACCAAAACAACTCGAATTTATTTTGAATGAAAAAGAAGATTATGATATAGTAGAAAACAATTTAGAAAAAATTAAAAACCATATTTTAGGTAAAATAAAATGAGGATTAAAGAAGGGGAACAACTTCCAAATTCAGAATTTTATTATTTAGACTCAAGTGGAACAGCAAAAAAAATAACTACATCAGAAGTTTTTAAAAATCATAAGACAATTGTGATTGGTGTTCCTGGAGCATTTACAAAAGTTTGTTCCGCAAAACATCTTCCAGGTTATGTTAATAATTACGAGGAAGCAAAGAATAAAGGGGTTACAAAAATTATTTGTGTTTCAGTTAATGATCCAAATGTGATGAAAGCATGGGGTGATAGTCAAAAAGTTGAAGATAAAATATTTATGGCTGCAGACCCATATTGTGAATTTACTAAATCAATTGGAGCAGAAATAGATAGACACGATCGGGGTCAGGGAATGAGGTCAGCAAGATATACAATGTTAATTGATGACAATGTTGTAAAGAAAATACATGCAGAAGAAGATACTGCCACTTGTGAAATTTCAGCAGCTCAAAATTTTTTAAAATTAATCTAAATTTGCTGCTTTTTTAGCTAGTGAGTCCACCTCTTCATTTAAAGGGTCTCCATCATGAGCTTTAACCCAATTCCATTGAATACTAAGCGATTTATTTAAATTATATAGATCAATCCATAAATCTTTATTTTTAACATCTTCTTTTTTTGAGGTTTTCCAATTATTAACTAACCAAGTATTAATCCATTCAGTTATTCCGTTTTTTACATATTGAGAGTCAGTATATATTTTTATTTCAACACCAGGCTTCATATCTTTCAATGCATTAATTGGGGCTAACAACTCCATTCTATTATTTGTTGTATTTTTTTCGTTTCCACTAATTTTTTTTATTTCTTTTCCATCATTTATAATTGCAGCCCACCCACCATTGCCTGGATTTGTTAAACAAGAGCCATCTGTATAAATTGTAATCATTAATTTAAATAATCTTTAAATGAACTTAAATTATTGTGAGAAAGTAATTTTTGATAATATTCATTAGGGTCTTTAATTTTAATCAATGCTGTTTTTGGTGTATTTGAGTAGTCATACAATCTTGTTAATAAATATCTTAATGCTGCACCTCTACACAAAATATTTATAGATTTTTTTTCTTTCATTGAAATTTTTTTAACGCTTTCATACCCTTTGACTAAATTTTTAATTTTTTTGTTATTTAAATGGAATTTTCTCTTTTTATGATCAAAACAAAGAGCATTGATGCATATAGCAATTTCATACATAAAATAATCTTTAGCAGCAAAGTAGAAATCAATAATCCCAGAAAGTTTATTTTTTTTGAAGAAGATATTATCTATAAATAAGTCACCATGGATAATACCTTTGGGCAATTTCTTAGGCCAATTCTTATTAATATCTTTTAGGTTATTGTTTAAAAATAATTTTAAATTTGAAAACTTTTTTGACTTAAATTTAATACTTTCCAACAAAGGTTTTAAATTCTTAATACCCATCGAATTTTTTCTATTAAGCTTCATTGTATTTGTGACCACATGCATTCGAGCAATAGTTTTACCAACTGTATAACAATCATTTATATTTAATGTTTTTTTATCTTTACCTTCTAAGAATGATACAATACATGCAGTTTTATTTTTTAATTTAATAAGATATTTATTATTTCTAGTTTTCAGAGGCTTAGGACAATTTATTTTTGAATTATTTAGATTATCCATCAATTTCATAAAAAAAGGTATTTCTTTTTGTAAAACTCTTTTTTCAAATATAGTTAAAATATATTTTTTCTTTTTTGATTTAAGAAGATAGTTTGTGTTTTCTATTCCTTGCTTGATACCTTTAAAACTAATTACTTTATTTATATTAAAATTTTTATTAATAATATTAATTTCTTTTTGATTTATTTTTGTATAGACAGCCATTTTTAATTTAATTTTTTGGGAGCTTTAAATATTACATCTTCTTTAATTATTTCAACTTCATCGATACTTATAGAAAATTTATTTTTTAAATCATTAATAAAATTTTCAACTAATATTTCTGGCGCAGATGCTCCTGAAGATATACCTATAGTATTGCAATTTTCTATTTGATCAAACGGTATTGAGCTTTCTGAATGAATAAGTTGTGAATTTTCACAGCCTGATTTTTTTGCTACTTCAACTAGTCTAACAGAATTTGAAGAGTTTCTACTTCCGATAACAAAAAACATGTCACAATTTTTTGCAATATTTTTTACTGCCATTTGACGGTTAGTAGTTGCATAACAAATATCTTCTTTCATTGGTTCTTTTATATTAGGAAAATTGGTTTTTAAAATTTTGATTATTTCTTTTGTATCATCAACTGACAAAGTAGTCTGAGTAATATATGCTAATTTTTTATCTTGTTTATTTTCATAGTTTGTAGCATCTTCTTCATTTTGGATTAGATCCATAGAACCTTCATTTAATTGACCCATAGTTCCAATTACTTCTGGATGATTTTGATGACCAATTAAAATTATATGGTAACCAGCTTTATTAAGATTTTCTGCCTCTCTATGAACCTTAGAAACAAGTGGACATGTGGCATCAACATAAGTCATATTATAATTTTTCGCATCCTCAGGTATTTTTTTTGGAACACCATGTGCTGAAAAAATTACTGGTCTTGATTTATCTTTTATCTCCTCCAGCTCTTCGACAAATATTGCCCCTTTATTTTTTAAATTGTCTACAACATACTTGTTATGGACTATTTCATGACGTACATAAACTGGAGCTCCAAATTTTTGTATAGATTTTTCAACTATTTCAATTGCTCTTTCTACCCCAGCACAAAATCCACGGGGTGCAGATAATAATATTTTTAATTCTTTATTTTTCATTTTTCTCTAGAAAATATTCCAGCAATATATGTGGAAAGGTTAAAGACGCCAAACCTATAAATATTATTTTTAAAATTGCACTATCCAAATTGTATGAATTTTCTAACAGATATAGAGAAATAAAAGAAAAAATAGCTGTCAAAATTGTTAATGGCAATGCTTTTTTAACAAACAATTTAAATCCATTAATCAAACTATTTGGATCAAGATCAATAGCTAGTGAAATTGAGTGCCTAATCGAGTGTAAAAAACAGAAATAAGCAGTAAAAGCTAATAGTGGGGATAAATAGTAATTTAATATTAAAATTGAAAAATAATCTAAAAAAACTACAAATTTTTTTATTTCAAAATTTTTTAAGAAAAGAAAAATACTAGACAGTGTGCTACAGAATATTCCTATTTGAATTATATTATTTTTCTCAATAAAATTTAAACTTAAATAAAATGTCTCATTATCGATTAATAATAATTTAAAAATTGCTATTGTTTCCTGAAAATGAAAATATATAGGAGCAAGTATAATTAAAAATCCCTTAAAAAAATAAAGTATTTCAGTGAAATAAGATCTTTCATCTATCAAAAATTGTATATCCTCTTTTCCAAAGTGGTAGGAAGCGATCATTAAAAAAACAATTAAAGTTATTGATGGAAACAATATCCAAGTTACTATAACTAATGCTGAAATAAAAATATATGTAATATAGAATATATAAATTGATTTTATATTAAATAATTTAAGCAGTTTTTTTCCTTTAATATGATCTAATGAACCATGGGAAACCCCTATAATTAAAATTAGAATTAAACACAAAATTGATGAAATATCTAAATTATTAAACTTAAAGAACAAAATACAAAAAATGTTTACAACAAAGAAAAAAATAAATGAATGATTTAAATTTATTTTTTTTATTTTATTATTCATTTTAAATTAATTCTTTTAAAAATTTCCACTTTGGCATTTTTAGAATTATTTCTAAATCTTCAAAAAAACTACTTTTGTTTGATAAAAAATTTATAGCTGTTTTAGGTTTTGAGCTAAAAACTTTAAAAAATATATTGGCCATTTCATTGGAATTATTTTTAAGAACTCTTAATAAGATTTTATCTAAAAAATCATATTTTGAATTAATTTTAAATTGACTAACATTTTTTATATTTTCTATGTTTTCTCTTATATATCTACTCTGTTCTTGAATATTTAGGAACGTATAACCCGTACTTAATCTAGTCATGCCTCCTGCTGAGCCTATGTAAATTTCATTTAATTTACTTATATTTTTTTGTCTAAAAAGTGGGATCGCACCAGTTTCTTTGAAATTAATCTTGCAGTTTCTAATATTTAAGTGGTTGCTTAAATAATTATCAATTTGTTTATCATAATCTTTGAGTTTTTCATCATTTAGCTCAGATATCCAAGTAGTTTCAACTAATGCATTTCTTTTAGTATATGGTAGCGTATAAAAAAAATGAACTTTGTTTCTTTGATCACAAGCAAAGTCCATCAAATTGAATATTTCGTCATCAAAAAAGTCTTTATCAGTTTCTATTTCAACTCCACAAAAGTGTTGCCATAACTCACTCTGCTTATTCTCAAAACTAGGTACACTATTAAATATAATTGAATTTGATTTATCTATTTCATCAATATTTTTAAAAAAATGAATATTTTTATTAAATTTAATTTTTGAAAGTATTTTTTCGTAGAACCTACCACTATCAATTGTTTGATATGGTGTAGTTTCACAATCAACATATTTCATATTATTGGGTGTGTTTATTGTAAAATTATTCCAACTTTTTTTAACACAGTCATCAAAGTTATGTGAAAAAACCTTCCAAAATGACCAGGTTTTATCTCTTTTATAATCTTCTCTTGGTTCAATGATTGCTAAAGTTTTATCTTTTAATTTATCATAAACTTCAAGCTCATATGCTAATGAAAGACCCGCACAACCTCCGCCTATAATTATGTAATCAAATTCTTTCATTTAAATTTATTTCTTCATTAATTAAATTATGATCATGATTTATATTATCATCGTTTTTACTTATAAGAGATAACTTTATTAAGTCAAAAATAGAAAAAAAAGTTTCAGTAATTTTTTCAATATTTGAAACATAAATTTTTCCTGATTTTTTATAATTTTCTATGTTTTGTTTATTTAAAATTTTATATCCTATTTTTCTATAAACCCTTCTTGCAACCAGAATAGAAAATCTGAAACTTAATGGTATTTCTTTTATTGAGTAAAATGAGTTTTCATAAAACTTTTCTGAAAGCTTGATTGTAGTCTTTATGTCTTCAAAAGTTTCATTGATATAAAATCTATTATTTTTTTTATCTTCCATAACATCTCTTGAAATATTTGTTAGTTGCATAGCAATACCAAGATCAATAGCTGATTTAAGAGATTGTTCTTTATGAACATTTAATATTTTAGCCATCATCAATCCAACTGTGCCAGCCACCCTATAGGAATAAATCAATAATTCTTTTTTTGAATTAAATTTAACATTTTCTTTTATATCAGAGTAAATACCCTCAAATAAATCGTCTACAATTTTAGTTGAAATACTAAATTCATTAATAAGATCCCACATGTTTTTAATAACTGGATCATCATAATTTTTATTAACAAAATTATTTTTAAATTTAATAAAATTGTCTTTTTTTATTTCAATCTTGTTTTCATCATCAGCGATATTATCTGCTTCTCTACAAAAATCATAAAGTGCTGAGCATTTTTTATAGGTTTTTTTTGGTAAAAAAAAACCTGCCCAATTAAAAGATTTTGCGTAAATACCTAAATAATTCTTTGTTAACATTAAAATAATTTATCTAAAACCTTCGCTGAAGAGAGAACACCTGGAACACCAGCCCCTGGATGTGTACCTGCACCAACAAAGTATAAACCATCATATATTTCAGATTTATTATGAAATCTAAAGTATGCAGATTGTGTAAATTTAGGTTGAATTGAAAACCCTGATCCAAATTTTGTATTTAATTCTTTTTCAAAGTAATCAGGTGTTAGATAAAAATCCTCAACTATATTATTTTTAAGATCCGGCATTAAGTCTTTTTCCATTTTTTCAATTACAAGATTTTTCATTTTCTCACCTTCAGTTTCCCAATTTATTTTTGACTGATTGTTAGGTACTGGCACTAACACATAAAAACAATCATTTCCTTCTGGGGCCATAGTTTTATCAGTCGCTGTAGGTCTGTGAAGGTAATAGCTAATATCGTTATTTAATTTTTTCTTATCAAATATATCATCAAGATGTTCTTTATACTTGTTTCCAAACTTTATTGTATGATGTTCAACATTCTCATAAATTTTTTTTGTTCCAAAATAGTAAACAAATAAACCCATAGAATATTCCATTCGATTTTTTTTCCAATTAAACAACATTGAATTCTCGTTGCTTTTGCTTAACATTTTCTCATAAAATGCAGGTGGATCTGCGTTACAAACAACATTATCTGCAGCAATTTCATTTTCATTATTTAATTTTACACCACTTATTTTATTATTTTTTGATATAATTTCTGTTACTTCACTGTTTTTTATTATTTCAATACCAACCTCATTCATTAATTTTTCAAAACCTTTAATAATATTTCCTGTTCCTCCAACTGAATAATGTATTCCCCATTTTTTTTCTAAATAAAGAATTAATCCATAAATAGAAGTGGTGGTAAAAGGGTTTCCCCCAACTAGTAAAGGATGCATGCTAAGCATTCTTCTTAATTTTTCGTTTTTTATATAAGATGAAACAAGTGAGTAAACTGATTTATAACTTTTAAGTTTTAATAGAGCAGGCAATTGTTGCATCATTACGAAAGGTTTATCAAACGGTACATCAGCAAGTTCTAAAAAACCTTTATCAAATATTTTTTTTGTAAAATTAACTAATTTTTCATATCCATTTACATCCTCTTTGCTAAGCTTCTCAATTTGGTCTTTCATCTCTATTTCGTCACCTGAATAGTTAAATTTAGTTTTGTCCTCAAAAATAAATTGGTACCAAATTTTAAGTGGAGTTAGTTCTATATAATTTTTTGGATCTTTATTGAATAACTCAAACAATTCATTAATTAAGTAGGGTGCAGTAATTACTGTTGGTCCAGCATCATATATAAATCCGTTTTTCTTAAAAACTCTTGCTCTTCCACCTAGGTCTGGATGTTTTTCTATTAATTTTACGTTATGTCCTTTTGCCTTAAGTCTTAGTGCTGCTGCTATCCCACCAAATCCTGATCCAATGACTATAGAGTTCATTTTAATAATTTATAGTTTTTTTGAAAAATTGTAAGTGTATTATGAATTAATTTTTTTTAACTCTGCTTTAGTTTCATCTAAATTTTTTTGAAACAAAGCATCTAATTTTGACTTATCTACAGATGTAGTTATTATTTTTTTAACTGAGTCCACGGCAATCTTTATTGATGCGTCCTTAATTTCTTTTAAAGCGGCTTCTTTCATCTGACTTATTTTATTTTCAGCTAAATTTTTTTTAATTTCTGATGATTTATGAAATTTATCATTCATCTCAATCATTAATCTATCTGCATCTTTTTTTGCGTTCTCAAGAATTTCGTTACTAACAGACTGAGCTGTATCTAATTTTTTTTGTGAGGCATCTAATAGGGTTTTTGCCTCGGTTCTTAATTTTTCACTTTCATCTATTTCATTTTTGATGTCAGATATCATTTTATCTAACATTTCAGAAATTTTTTGAGGAATTTTAAGGTAAATTAACGCTCCAAAAAAAATAATAAATGATACGGCTACCCAAAATGTTGCATCAATTGCCATAGTACTTATTTCCATTTCTTTTGGATAGATCGTCAACAATTGCGGATATACTGCTATTATTTACTTCAGCTCCAATTAGTTTTTGTAATAACTCAGATGAAGTCTCAATAGCAATTTTATTTATTTTATCTGGCGCATTTTTTCTTAATGCATCTATTTCTTTTTCAGCCTCAGCAATTTCATTATCAATTTGCTTATCAAGTACTTTTCTTTTTGCACCAATGTCTTTTAGTGCTTTTTCTCTTGCTTGATTGAAAATACTATTAGCCTCAAGTTTGCTTTTAGATATAATTTCATCGTATTCTTTTAGTTTGGCATCACTGTCTTCTCTTTGTTTCTCAGCAGCCTCAATATTTTCTAATATTTGAGATTTTCTCGACTCTAAGTTGTTACTAATTTTTGGTAGTATTAGTTTAGATAAAACTAAATACATAATACCAAAAGTAAGTATTAGCCAGAAAATTTGAGAAACCCAAAACTCTGGATTTAATTGAGGCATACCTCCGCTTTCAGCTGCGAAAGCTTCTTTAATAAAAAAGAAGCTAAAAAATATTGACTGAAAATATATTTTTTTAACCATCAATTTAAAACGCAAAGAGAATGATTAACGCAACTACCAATCCGAATAATCCTGTAGCTTCTGCAAGTGCAAAACCTAAAAGCAAGTTAGGAAACTGTTTTTGTGCTGCAGATGGATTTCTCATTGCACCAGATAAATAATTTCCAAAAATTATTCCGATACCAACACCGGCTCCAGCTAAAGCAATTGCTGCTAAACCTGCCCCGATCATTTTTGCTGCTTCTAATTCCATTATATCCTCCTCTGTTATTAATGGTGTAAATTTAATGCATCATTTAAATAGATGCAGGTTAAGATTGCAAAAACATAAGCTTGAAGAAAAGCAACTAAGATCTCCAAACCAGTTAACGCAACCGAAAAACTTAGTGGAAGCCACCCACCAACTATTCCAAGGCTAATTACAAAGCCTCCGAAAACTTTCATCATTGTATGACCAGCCATCATATTGGCAAATAATCTAACTGATAAACTTATAGGCCTACTTAAATAAGAAATAATTTCTATGACAACAATTAAAGGGAGCAATACTGCAGGCACTCCACTTGGAACAAATAATTTTAAATACCCAAATCCATGTTTAATAAAACCAATTACAGTCACTCCAATAAATATAAATGATGCGAGCACAAATGTTACAATGATATGACTGGTTACAGTGAAAGTATAAGGTATCATTCCAAACATGTTACAAAATAAAACAAACATGAATAGAGAAAATATAAATGCAAAGTATGGTTTAGCTTTTGTTCCAGCTGTATCGCTAATCATTTTGGATACGAAGGTATAGCTAAGTTCTGCTAATAATTGAATTTTGTTTGGTAGTATTGAATTTTTTTTTGATCCTAAATTAAAGATTAACAAAATAGATACAGTACTTAAAATCATAAACAAACTTGCGTTCGTAAATGATATGTCAAATGCTCCAACTTTAATTTCTGGTCCAATTCTATAAACGTCGAATTGGGACATAGGATTTGTTGCCATAATACTTATTTATTTTTGCATTTTTTTTGCAGATCTAATCACACTGATTATTCCAGCAACTACACCAACAAAAAAAAATATTAATATAAACCAGGGTTTAGTACCAAAGGTCTTGTCAAAAATAAACCCAATAATTGTCCCCACAGCCACTGCAGAAACAAGTTCTGTGCTCAATTTGAATGCAGTTCCTATAGGCGAGGGGTCATTCTTCTTATTGTAGAGATTTTTCTTTGAAATCTTACTTTTTGCAATCTCTAAGCGAGTTTTGAAAGGGTCTTTTGGCATTTATATAGTTTAAGCAACCATACTCTCTGCTTTTTGTAAATCAACAGCCACAAGCTGACTAATTCCTTTTTGAGGCATCGTCACCCCATATAGTCTATTCATTTTTGACATGGTTAAAGCATGATGAGTTACAATTATGAATTTAGTATTGGTTATTTTTATTAATTCCTCAAGTAGACTACAAAATCTTGTTACGTTAGCATCGTCAAGTGGTGCATCAACCTCATCTAATACACACATAGGTGAAGGGTTAGTTAAAAATACTGCAAAGATTAATGAGAGGGCAGTCAATGCTTGCTCACCTCCAGATAACAAAGTTATAGATTGAAGTCTTTTTCCCGGAGGACTAACTAACATTTCTAAACCTGCTTCAAGTGGATCATCAGAGTCCACCAGTTCTAGTTTGGCATTTCCACCATTGAAAAGTTTTGTATAAACTTCATTAAATTTTCTATTAACTTTTTCAAAAGCTTCAATCAATCTTTCCCTTCCTTTTTGATTAAGTTCATTAATACTATCTTTAAGTTTTACGATAGCAGTAACAAGATCGGCACGATCCTGTTCCATTTTTTTTATCTCTTCTTCATATTTACTTGTTTCTTCATCTGCTTTTAAATTTACAGATCCTAATTTTTCTCTTTCTTGTTTTTTCTTGTCCAAAGCATCTTCTTGATCAACTGGATTTGGAAGCTCTTCTACTCCGTTTAAATTTGAATTTTCTAAAATATTATCTTCATTCAAATTTAACTCAGAACTAATTCTATCAAGGAGATCATTTTTTCTTTTTTGAAGGCCTTCAATTGTAGCCCCTGAGCTTGCTTTTCTTTCTCTGATTTGAATTGATTGTTCTTGAATTTCATTCAATTGAGTTCTTAACATTTCAATTTTTTGATCTGTTTCATCTATAATCGCTTCATTATCAATTTTTTCTTTATCTGAAATTCTTAAATTTTCTGAAATTTGACCTTTCCTTTCAGCCTGTGCTCTGGGTTGGTTTTCTAAATCACTTAATTGTTTTGATAATTTTTCTTTTCTTTGTGTTAATTCATTAACCATTTTTTCTGAGTTAGTTAATAAATTTTTCCAACTTTCAATTTCAGTTTCAATGGTTTTAATTCTTTCATTTCTTTTTATTGACTCATTTTTAATTGATTGATTTTTACTATATGCATCTGCATATTTTTCTTGGAGTAATTTTATATTTTCTGATTTTTTGCTAACTCCTAATAACTCACTTCTTGATCTCTCATTTTTTAAATCATTTAAAAAATTATCTAGCTCCATGGTACATCTATCTAGAAGTGTTAGTGCTTGATTTATTTCGTTACTATCTATTAATTCTTTTACTCTTGATATAGTATTTTTTACATTTCTTATTGGACCAACACTTATATTTACAGTTTCTTCAGCTAAATTGTTTACAACTTCATCTACAGCTTTTTGTTCTTCTTTCAGTTTATTTTTTGCACCTTCTAGTTCTTCATTAGATAATTTTTCTGTTTCAAAATACTTCGAGTCTGTCTCAACTAATCCAGTTTTTTCTTCCTTCAATCTTTTTTCATTTGAGTTGGCGTCAATAATAATGCCTTTTTCTCTTGTAATATCATCATCAAGTGTTTGAATTGATTTTTTAATGCTTTCTATCTCATCTTGAATTCTTGTATTTTCCTCATCTAAACTTTGAAGTTCTAGATTAAGCCTTTGTATCCTTGATAAATTTTCTATATTTTTTTCTCTCAATGGATTTACTTTATCTGTAAAAGTTTTAATTGAATTTTCCAATTCAGATATTTTGTTATTAAATCCTTCTACCTCTCCTTCTGCCTCAGTATTAATTTCATTTTCTATTCTAATTTCTTTGTCTATTTCTAATAATTTTAAATAATATAAACCTGCTTCAATTTTTTTAATTTGATCCGAAATTAGTTTATATTTTGTTGCCTCTTCAGCTTGTTTTTGAAGATTTGCCAATTGTTTTTCCTGTTGTCTTCTTAATTCATCTGCTCTTTTTAAATTATTCTCAGCCGCACCTAATCTTAATTCAGCCTCATGTCTTCTAACGTGTAAACCAGATATTCCTGCAGCTTCTTCTAAAATAGCCCTTCTATCTGTTGGTTTCGCAGTTACTAATGCACCTATTCTTCCTTGGCTAATCATTGATGGAGAGTGTGCACCAGTCGAAAGATCTGCAAAAAACATTTGTGCATCTCTTGCTCTTACTTCTTTATCATTAATATAAAATTTAGATCCTTTATCTTTTTCTATTTTTCTTCTAACTTGTATTTGTTCCAATTCACGGTATTGGATTGGACCTTCTTTATTTTTGTTTTCAACTTCGATTGATACTTCTGCAATATTTTTTGATGCTTTATTAGATGTTCCTGAAAATATAACATCCTCCATACCAGATCCACGCATACTTTTTGCCGAGGTCTCTCCCATTACCCATCTTAAAGATTCTACAATGTTTGATTTTCCACAGCCGTTAGGACCCACTATACCGGTGAGACCATCTTCAATTAAGAAGTTGGTTTTTTCTGCAAAAGATTTAAATCCGTTTAATTGGATTTTTTTAAACTCCATGCACTAACTTATATCAGTTTTTCTAGCGCTTTTTTTAAATTTTTATAATTTAGAGTTTTTTCGAATTTTTCGTCATTAATAATAATCGTAGGAGTTGCGTTTACTTTGAAGTTCTTTGCTCCATCGATTCGATCGTTTAATACAAAATCTTCAATTTCCTTATTATTTATACAAGTATCAAAATCAATACTAAATCCTTCACCTTTTAAAAATTTTTGTAAATTCTTATTTGTCTCCTGTATCGAACTTCCTTTTACCCATTTTTGTTGATTAGCGTATAAACTTTCAAGGATATCCGAATTTCCATCATTCTTACACTGAGAAACTTTAGATGCATTAAAGGCCGCTATGTCTAATGGAAAATGTCTAAATTCTATTTTAGCGAGTCCTGTATCAAGATACTCTTCCTTTAATTGAGGATAAACATTTTTATGAAAACTAGCACAATGACTACAAGTTAATGATTCAAAAGCTATAATAGTTATTTTTGCATCTTTGTTACCAACAGTTATCCTTTTAATTTCCACAGCCTCTACATTTAAGACTGTAGTAAAAAATATTAATATTAAGAATATAATTTTTTTCATTTCTCTCTAAAAACCCTGGTCAACTCTGTTAATGATTTTCTAATTTTTTCGTTTTTAACACCTCTAATCTTATCTTGATATTTACTAATTGCCACATTTTTAACTTTTGTTTCACCTGAGCCCGTAATTTCATGTTCATCATCAAAACTTATGAATTTTAGCTTTTCAACAACAGAATATCCAAAAAAATTATTCATTTTATCTAAAATATCTTTTTTAGAATATTCTACGTTAACTTCATGTCCTCGCTTGACCATAACCACTAAGGTACTAACACCAAATTTATTTGAATTTTTAAATGTTTTTGGATAGCAAATTTTAAATAATTCGCTTCCAACTAAATATTTCCAATTACTCAGCGTTTCTGAATATACATGACCTTTTTTATTTAATATTTTTTTGACATTTTTTGGCAAAGTGTCTTTGAAAGATCTTAATCCTTGAATGCTAGCGTTTCTCTGCTTAGTATTATTTTTAGATTGCATATGAAAGATCCAATAATAACAAATAAAATTCTTAATTGGTATGATTTAAATAAAAGATCTTTACCTTGGAGAAAGAATGTTTCTCAAACAAAAAAGCAATACTACACTTTAATAAGTGAATTTATGTTGCAGCAAACCCAGGTTGCAACGGTCATACCTTATTTTAACAGATTTATTAAAAATATTCCTACAATTGAAAAATTATCTAAATATGATGATAGAAAATTAATTAAACTGTGGGAGGGTCTTGGATACTATTCAAGAGTAAGGAATTTAAAAAAAACAGCTCAAATAGTTGTTAAAAATTTTAATAAAAACATACCTAGAAATTTTGAAGATTTAAAGTCTCTTCCAGGAATTGGAGATTATACAGCAAGTGCAATTTCTGCAATTGCATTCAATGAACCAATAATTCCTTTAGATGGTAATATTGAAAGAGTGCTAAAGAGATACTTGTTTTTAAATAAACAAGATCAAATAAAAAAAGAAAATTTACACGAGAAGAAAGAAATTTTTGGAACATCTATCAAAAGGTCTAGTGATTATGCTCAAGCTTTAATGGAATTAGGAGCGCTAATTTGTAAACCTGTTAATCCTAATTGTAAGGACTGCCCATTAGTAAAAAAATGCAAATCGTTTAAAAATAAAAATTTTGATTTAGTAAAATTTAAAAAAAAAGATAAGGAAACTTTTTACAAGCTAAATGTTTATAAAAAAAATAATCATTATTTATTAATCAAAAATAACAAATTTAATTTTTTGAAAAATTTTAATATCTTCCCAATGGAGGAAATAAATAATCCTAAAAATTTTGATAAAGATTTGAATTTAAAAATATCTAATATGAGTATGAATATTAAAATTGAATTTAAAAATAAATATAATTTGAATAAAAATAATTATTGGATTGATCCAACAAAGCTTCAAAATTATACACTGCCAACATTTACAAAAAAGATAGTTAAATTTTTAGAAAGTCATAAATGAAAAAAATTGCAATAATTGGTGCTGGAATTTCTGGTTTGTATATTGCCAATTTATTCAAAGATCATAAAGATTATCAGGTTACGATTTATGAAAAAAGGAATTCAATAGAAATGGAAGAAGGCTATGGAATTCAGTTGTCAGTAAATTGTGTAAAGCTTTTAAATAAAATAGGCTTCACTTCTTTCACTGATGAAGAAAAATTTAATCCAAAAAAAATTGATTTTTATGAAATTAAAAATTCAAAAAAAATTTGTGACTTAGACATTTCAAAATTTAATTCCGAAGATTGTAAATACACAACATTGAAAAGATCAAAATTGCTTCAATTTTTAAATAAACAAATAAACGAAAATATAATTAAATATAACCACAGTATTAAACAAATTGTTTACGATAAAGATTCAATAAAATTAATATTTGATAAAAATAATATAACTTGCGATTACTTAATTATTTCAGATGGTGTGTTTTCTAAAGGGAAGTTATTAATTTCAACCAATAAATCAAAACCAATTTACAATGATACGATTGCTATTAGGGGCAGTATATCGAAAGAAAATCTACAGAATATAAATGAAGAAAATATTTCTTTGTTTTTAGGACCTAATTTTCATTATGTTGTTTATCCAATTAATAATGATAAAAATTTAAATTTTATTGGCATTTTAAAACATAAATTGAATTCAGATGAGCAAGAGAACTATAATCTTTTTAACGAAAGTTCTTTTATAAAAAATATTGAATTTAAATTATCTCAAAAAATTTCTCAAAGTTTTTTGGAAAGTCTTCAAAATATAAAATTATTTCCAATATTTGTAAGTAAAAATTTATATACTCCTCCAAAAAATATATTCCTTGTAGGAGATGCATTTTTTGCTTTTTCGCCTTCATTTGCGCAGGGAGCTTCCCAATCAATTGAGGGTGCTAATGAATTATATGAATGCTTAATAAATAATAATAATTTTTATGATATCAGATTAAAGAGAGTAAAAATGATTAACAGTAGATCTAATTTCAATCAATTTGCCTTCCATTTATCAAATCCAATTATGATCATATTTAGAAATATTTTTTTAAAACTTTTAACTAAAAATAAAAAATTTTTAGAAAGTTATTTGGGTAGAATATATAAATAATTTTTTATTTATAATATTTTCTTGTGTAAAGTGAAAATTTTGCAAGAAGTTCTTTAGGATGTTTTTTTAGTAGATTTATCATTCCCGCATCTCCACTTTCTAAAATATCTTTTCTAAGCTTTTCATAATGTTTTTCTGAGAGCTGAACTTCCGCTTCATCTATTTCTACTCCTCTAGCTATTCCACCGTCTCGCAAAGCACTTTCTAAATCTATCCTATAAGTTATCTCAAATGATTCACCACATTTTTGGCAATTCTTAGCACCTAGAGTATTTAAAGCTTCACACTTACCACAATTTTTAAAAATAGTTTTTTTAACTGGGAATTCAAAATTACATTCACTACAAACATTTTCATCAACTTTACATTCATTTTCACATTTTGGGCATCTTTTAAAATCTTGTTTTATTTTTTCATTATTGAAAAAAGGTTTCATTTCAAGTTCTACCCTATCTGCATATTCCTCAAAAATTTTATGTCTTGGCATAATTACGTAAGCGCTTGAGTCATCATCCTTATCTGTAGATCTAACAACTCTCCCAATAGCTTGTCTGAATGAAAGTTCAGTTTGAGGGTTTGGTAAATAAACAAGAA
Source organism: uncultured Pelagibacteraceae bacterium (assembly GCA_902581605.1). Taxonomy (GTDB): domain Bacteria; phylum Pseudomonadota; class Alphaproteobacteria; order Pelagibacterales; family Pelagibacteraceae; genus Pelagibacter. The sequence continues at coordinate 53,888 of CACHPE010000004.1, forward strand.
GTCTTAATCTTTTTATATCAACTCCTTCACTTATCATTGCAACCGAAACTATCCATTTTTTACTTGAATTTCTAAAAGCGCTTATCTTATCCTCTGAATTAGAGTCATCACTGTGAACTAGTATAGGCTTTTCACCAGTTAGTTTGAGAAGAATTTTAGACATATATTCTGCAACTTTAATACTTGGTGCTATTACTAAGCCGCCAGCGTTAGGAATTCTTTGTCTTGCTTCATCTAATTTTTCAATTCCCCATTTTAACATTGTAGCTTGATAACAATTTAAATCTATTCTTCTCTCATCACTGATTTTTCTCGCAAGAGTATAAAAGTCTAATGATTTTTGTATTGATCTTAAAAGTTTTTTTGGATGCTTTTTTTCATCAACTTTGACACCTTTATCTCCAGAAACAGCAATAATTTCATTGTCGAGAACAACTTTAAAATTACCTTCATGTCTATGAAAAAAAACTGGTCTGCAGTAACCAGCCTCAACAGCTTCTCCATATGAAAGAGTATAAGTACCATTTTGTGGGTGTGTTAAGCTTCCAGTTTCATTTGAATAATAAAACCAAACAGGTGATTTTCCATCTGACCTAATTGGGGTTCCGGTTAAAACTAAAACATACTTAGAGTCTATAAAAGCTTTATTTGCGCTTATTCCCCAGGCAGCACTCACAGCTGCATGATGATGTTCATCACATATAATTAAAGTTTTATACTTTTGGCAAATAGCCTGAAAACCATCTAATAAATTTTCAACAGCACTCCAAGTGGAACATACATCAAAGTCATAATCATCAATCTCTCCTGTATATCTCATCATTGTTCTCCCAGTAACTGCTTTAAATTCTTCAGACCATTGTTTAACCACTTCTCTTCTTGGGGCGATTACGATAACTCTTTCAATTTTTTTTTCGTCTAAAAGTTTTTTAGCAATCATTGACGCACAAATAGTTTTTCCAGCTCCAGGTGCTGCATTTATTAAGAACCTTTTGTCATTTTTTTGAGCAAACCATTCTGTAGATTTTTTAATTGCACTTATTTGCCACGGTCTTAACTCAAAGTTCATATTTTAGCTCCTTTAAATAAATTACATTTTTTACATATTGCTTGACCATTACTTAGAATTGTCTTTCCATTTCTTGAAAACGGAATTTTATGATCTCCTTCAAAATTCTTTTTTAAATTTATTCCACAAAGTTCACACTTATTTCCTGATAAAAGTGCTAGTATTTTTTTTTGTCTTTTAGAAAATAATCTTTTCATTTACTTATGTAATACTCCGACATGTTAATCTCTGTTACAGGTAAATTTTTAGGGGTATGACACTTTAAATTTTTATTAATCCTCACCATTATTTTTGCCATACTTGCTGTTTTCTTTTTTATTAAAAAACCTTTTCTTTTAAATGAAGTGAATGCTCTGTTTGGACTTTGAACACCAAAATATAAAATTGCCTCTAAAATTGATACATTTTCTCCGTTTAACATATACTCCAATAACGCTTCTGAATTTCCATATTTTAATTTAGTTTTATTTTTCATGCAGCTATATCTCCTAGACTATATCCTTTGTAGTATTTCGGATTTTCATTCATTTGATAATCCTCTTCAAAATTATTTTTTATATTTGAAAATTCATTTATTAATATTTTCCAAGGATATTTTTTAAACATTTCAAAAACATTTTTACTAAAGTAGTAATTATCTCTTGGATTTAAACTTTCTCCTCTTTCATAATTTTCAAAAATACTTTTCTCAATTATGAAGTCTTTAATTGCTTGTAACTCTTTGGGAGCAACATAGTGTTTACTTTCATTGTAAGCTGTATCAATAGCTAAATTAATATTAGCAATTTTTCTTAGATCCTGAGGGTTTCTAACTTGTAAATAGTTTTTGTTCATACAGATTAAATAATGTTTTGAACAAAATTTTTCTTGTGAAGTGTTTGTGAATTTTCTTCACAAAAAACCTTAATTTAAATGTAATTTTTTTGTTATTTTAGTTTTACTTTTATGTTAGCTTCACGGCTGATGGCTGGGTATTCGAGAGAATTTTTATCTATTGAACAAGCACTTAAACAAGTCGTTAAAGATTTGAAAGCTGAAGGTGTTTTAAAATCAACAGGAAAAACTGAGTCTTATTTCAGAAAATGCAGTGATGAAAATGACACTGATAGATTAATACATCATATTGATAGTGTAAAACTAGATATTGAATGCATGAGAAGAGGATTGGGTCATCCATTATTAACTGCTCATCAAATTCAAATTGAGAGAGCCATTGATCAAAATAAAGATATTGATGTTACACAATCACTTCTAAGCACAGTTACTAGAATTGGTAGACTTACTGATGTCACAAAACAAGCAATGGATCCAAATAGTCCTAGTGGAATATCTTTTAGTAAGCAAGAAAAAGATAAAATTTATAAAGCATTAAAAGATGTTGAGGAAAAACTTTCTTTATTAAAACTTTCAATTAAATAAATGTATACTTTTTCTTTAACAATTTTACCTCCATTAATAATTTTGTTTTATTTTATTTTATCTGATCGTTTTAGAGAGCCAAAAGCGATGATAATTAAAACTTTTTTTTTAGGTATTGCGATAACAATTCCAGCTGGTTACTTAAATACTTTTATTCTAGATACTTTCGGAAATGGCACTGCATTAAGGGAAGCCTTTTTAAGTGGTTTTGTTGGTGGTGGCCCGGTCGAGGAAATTTTAAAATTTCTAATTTTATATTATTTTATTCTCAGAGAAAAAGAATTCAATGAACCAATGGATGGAATTGTTTATGGTGTTACTGCATCATTAGGTTTTGCAACTTTAGAAAATATTGACTATGTCTTCCATACAAATTGGGGTGGAGTTATAACTGCTGAGGATGTCGCTTTTTATAGATCTTTTTCAGCCATTCCATTGCATGGATTATGTGGAGTAATAATGGGTTTTAATTTTGGAAAATATGTTTTCACATCAAATCAAAAATATCTGTATTTCTCAATATTGGTACCAATTTTAATTCATGGTTCATATAACTTTATAGTTGGATATAATTTTATTTTGGCTTTGGTTATAATTATTATTACTTTGATATTTTCTATTAAGTTTCATTCAAATTTAAAAAAATTACAAAAAGATAAAAAAAACGAAAATGAAAAAAAGAAAATATAGTTTTTTTAGTTTTTATTTAATTATATTAAATATTTTAATATTTCCATTCAGCGTAAGCTCAAATGAGAGGTGTATAGAATATTTTCAAACGTTAAAAAGTGATTATGAAAAATACAAGCCAGAATTAAGTCCATTATATGAATTTAATGACTTTGGTTTTAAATTTAAGGTTCAATGGAATCCTACCAAAAGAGAATGGGATCACTATCAAGATAAAGATGGATTTTATTATGTAGGACAAATAACAAATTTAGATATTCAAAATAAAGTGTCAATAAATGATAAAATTATTTCTTATAATGGTAAGGATTTGAGGGATTTGAATTTAAAAAAGTCAGATGAATTTTCAGATAATTTTAAAGACGATGAGGAAGTAAATTTTGTATTTCAAAATAAAAATTCTTACAATTTATCATTAAAAAAAAAAAAATATGATTTACGTGATCCTTATGCAGATTTTTATATTAGATCTTTAACAATTGACGAGGAAAATGAAAAAATTGAAGCAAGAATTTTGCTAGAATCTGCACATGAGATATCCGAGGATGATTCAATGTATGAGTTAGCAAAAGAATTATTATTTGATAGAGAGGGAGATAAGATTATTGATACCGCTGACTGTTTTTATAACGTTACAGATTGGAACGACGCAAATTTTGCAAATCCGGCATCTGGCTTTGAATTCGCAAAGTTACATTCTACAAATTTTGATACTTATACTAATTGGGTATTTGTTAAACCATATACTGATCAAATTAAATGGATGAAAGATAATGGATGGTACAATATTTTATACATAGAATATGCTGAAGATGGAGTTCATAAATTCAATACTGATTTTAAATATCACAACTTTCCTTTTGACAAACAAACTATAGTTTTAAAACTTATTAATGGCATGGACATGAAAGATTCAACTATAAGTCTCAGTGATTTTTCAAAAAAAAACTTAATTGCTTTTCAAAATTTGAATGATATTTCGGGTTGGGAAATAACTGCTAATAGATTGATATATGGTTCAGAGAAGGATCCAAATGCCATTAATCCAAGTGCTACCGTATCTCTTGAGCTAGATATTGAGAGAAAATCAGGCTATTATATTTACAAAGTAATACTTCCAATAATTATTATTTTAGTAATTTGTTGGGCATCTTTATGGATTTCACCAAGAGAATTGGAATCTAAATTAACTATCACCATAGTTTGCTTGTTATCTCTAATTGCTTACAATTTTATTATTGATGGAGAAATACCAAAACTAGAATATCTAACAATAATTGATTGGATTATTCTAGCTTCTTATTTCTATGCAGCATTGCCAAATCTTTTAGGAATATATTTCAATAATTTATATACAAAAAAGAAATTAAATAGACTTTATAAACTTGAACTTTATGCCAAAAAATATGGATTACCATCATATCTAATTATCGTATTTTTGATTATTATTTTAAATGTAACCGTAAATAATGAAAATGCCTCGGCGATGTTTGCTTGGATGTCAGGAGGATAATCTGTCTAAAAGATTAAGAAACTTTTCACATTAAAAAAAAAAAATAGTTCCTACCTAATAATTAACAAAGGAGGAAAATGATAGACATATATAAACCATATAACCTAATTAAAATTGATTTAGGTTTTGAGTTAATAACATTAAATAGAAAGGAGATTGTATGAAAAAAATTGGTTTATTATTAACATTATTGGCAGTTATGACCGCTAGTGCCAATGCAGGATATTGGAGATCAACACCAAATATTTTTGGTGGGTATGATATGAAGTATTACAAAGATGCTAGCGATTTTTATAATTGGTAATAATCAAATACCACCCCGAGATTTATCGGGGTGGTAATTATTATGGAAATATTTAAATTACTAATCTTTTTATTGGTTATTTTAGGCTTCTATTTTTTTTATGTATATCAAAAATACTTATGGGTTGGATTAGCTATTCTTGCTGATTTAGCTATATTAGGATTTATTGCGTCAGGAGCATGGCCATTAATTTTGATCACCGGGATACCGGTAACAATTTTAAACTATTTTGCTTTTCAAAATATTGTTGATGTAAATAAAAAGTAAAGATTTATTTAGAAATTAATCTTTGTCTTAGATAATCAATAGGATAAGTTCGTCCATTTATATCACAGTGCCAAAAAGTCCATCCGTTGCAACTTTCAGCTCCTAAAATAGTAGCTGCAACTTTGTGTATAGAACCCTCGGCTTGATTATGTTTTATACTACCATCAGCCATAATTCTGGCTGTTATTTTTTTCTTATTATCAAAAATATTAGTTCCAGGTTTAATTATTCCAAGCTCAACTAATGAACCAAAAGGAATTCTTGGTTTTGATCTATTATTTTTTAGAGTATCTAATAAATCGTCTTCAATAGGCTTTGTTGTTTTTAAGCGTTGCTCAGCAGCTTTCAAATAATTTTTTTCTTTTTCTATTCCAAAATAATTTCTTCCTAGTTTTTTTGCTACTGTAGCTGTTGTTCCTGATCCTAAAAAAGGATCAAGTATGAGGTCATTTTTATTTGATGTAGCTAGTAAAATTCTGTGTAATAGTGCTTCTGGTTTTTGTGTAGAGTGAATTTTTTTTCCATCCTTTTTAAGTCTTTCAGAACCATTGCATATTGGAAGATTCCAATTAGATCTCATTTGAAGATCATCATTTAAACATTTTAAAGATTGATAATTAAATGTATATTTTGATTTCTCACTTTTAGAAGCCCATATTAAAGTTTCATGAGCATTAGTAAAACGTGTCCCTCTAAAGTTTGGCATTGGATTATTTTTATTCCAAATAACATCATTTAAAATCCAGAAACCTAAATTTTGTATTGCCGTGCCAACTCTAAAAATATTATGGTAGCTTCCTATAACCCAAATAGCTCCATCTTTTTTTAAAATTCTTTTACATTCACTAAGCCATTCATAAGTGAAATCATCATATTTTTTAAAATTTTCAAATTGATCCCATTTATCATTTACCGCACTAACCTTTGATCTATCCGGTCTTGTTAATTCACTTTTTAATTGTAAGTTGTAAGGAGGGTCAGCAAAAATTAAATCAAAAGTTTCACGTGGAATTTTTTTTAATTCTTCGAGACTATCTCCATTAATTATTTTATTTTTGAAATCAGTTTTCATTTGTAAAAATTAATTAGACTCCAAATGGATTCTACGGTCAACCTGAGATTGAAAAATTTGGATTCGATTAGTGTTTCTAAATTAGAAGGTAACTAGATGTAGTGTTAATTTATTTTAGATATTGGTGAAAAAGTTTTTCTATGATGTTTAGTAATACCTAATTTTTTTAAAGCTTTTAAATGCTGTTTTGTTCCGTACCCAAAGTTTTTATCCCAGTCATAACCTTTATTTTTTTTTGACAAGGTAGTTATAAATTTATCCCTTGATACTTTTGCAATTATAGAAGCTGCCGAAATAGAGGGGATTTTTTTATCTCCTTTAATAACTGATTTTAAATTGTAATTTTCTAATTCTGGAGATTTGTTTCCATCTATCAGAACGTGTGTTGGTTTTTTTTTAAGGTTTTTGATGGCTCTTTTCATAGCAAGCAAGCTTGCTTGTAATATATTTAGCGCTTCTATTTCTTTGACAGAAGCTTTCCCTATAGACCAAGTAGAATTTTTTTTTATATAAGTACACAGATTCTCTCTCTCTTTTTTACTTAATGATTTTGAGTCTTTTAATAATTTTCGATTAATTGATTTTTTTAAAATTACTGCTGAAGCATAAACAGGCCCAATTAAACTTCCTCTACCAACTTCATCAACCCCAGCAATTATCTTCATCAAATTTTTAACTTCAGATCTTTGATTTTGTCTCTAATTTTCTTTAAATCTTCCCATGAGTGTTTTTTATTTTCTGGAAAACGGATTAAATAAGATGGATTAAAAGTTATCATTAAAGGGAATGTTTTGTTTTTTAAAATCACTTCCTTCCAATGTCCTCTTTCAGTAGTTATTTTTTCACTTATTCCTGTTACAGCCTCCATTGCTGAACTACCCATCAAAACAATAATCTTTGGGTTTATAATGGATATATGCTCCTTCAAAAATACTGAGTATCTTCTAATTTCAGTTAAGGTTGGTTTTCTGTCATCAGGTGGTCTAAAATTGATTGCATAACTAGTGTAAATATTTTGTCTCTTAATATTGATAGCTATAAGCATTTTGTTAAGAAGTTCGCCAACTTCACCTTTAAATGGGACACCCAATTTTTCTTCTTCAGCCCCAGGAGATTCTCCAATTAACATCAAAGGGCTATTTATATTTCCCTCACCTAAAATGATTTTGTTTGAATTTTCTTTCAATTTACAATTTTCAATTGAATTTATTTGATCTTTTAAATTTTTAAGTAATTCTTTTTTATTAATTTGCAGGGTGTCATTGTCCGTTTCTAAAACATTGAATCTATTTATTGGCTTATCTGCGAATATAAATTTTGGCTCAATGGTATTAATTAGTTCTTGGTTTAATTTGGTATTTTGATTTATCACTTTTTTAGTCATAGTATGGTTACATGTTCCTAAAATTTCTAAAATTAGTACTATTAATATTCATATCTTATCAGACACCTTTGTATTCTAAAAGTGCTACTTTTAATGATTTCAACTCAAGAGATTTATCAAATTATTTTTCTGGAATTGTTGCATTTGAAAATCGAGATAATTCAAAAGCTTTAAAATTTTATAATTTAACCAAAGTATTAATTAACAAACATGACAGTTATTTAAAAAGATATGTAAACTCCTTAGTTTTAGATAACAAAGTACCTCAAGCAATTAATGTATTAAATAACAATGCAAACAAATCTAATTCAGATTTTTATGATGCGTATGTAATTTTAATAATTGATAGTTTAAAAAAAAATAACTTTAAAAAGGCTGAAGAATATTTAACACAAAGTTTAAAATTTCAAGATGAAGATAGGATTAACCTAGTTATATTTGAAACTCTAAAACAGTACATTTATACATTTAAAAATAAAAAAATATTAGATAACAAAAAAAATTTTGGGAACCTGTCTCTTATAGCTGAGACTTTCCAAAGATGTTATATTGAGGATAAAAGAACCTCATCATTTTTTCTTAATTTAATAAATAATCAACAAGGTGATTATTCAAGATACATTTTTTTTTATCTTAATCATTTAATAGACAACAACAAATTAAATGAAGCAAGATTAGTTGTTAAGCAAATTGATTATATAAATTCAACACTTTTACTTTCACAAAGTAAAAGTTGGGTAGATAAAGAAAAATTCGATGATTTTAGAAAAATTTTTTCATGCAAAGATCATAATGATCTTGTAAGTGAGTTTTTATTTTTAATCTCTAATCTTTATTCATCTCAAGATAATTTTGAAAAATCAAATTTTTATTTAAATTTGTCAAACTATTTAAATCCTAAGTTTGAATTTAATCTGTCATTGGTTGCAGAAAATTTTTATCTTAATGATGAATTTGATAAAGTACAAAGAATCTTAAAAAACTTTAAAAAAGAAGATGAATTTTATTATTGGTTTAGATTAAAAAAAGAAGCTCAAATAATAATTCAAGAGCAGGATTATGAAAATGGAATTAAATATATAGATTCAAAATTTAATAAAATTGAAAATCCAAATATAAAAATGATTTTTGATTTAGCTAATTTTTATAAAAATTCTAAAAATTATGAAAAGGCAATAGATCGTTATACAGAAATTATTTTAACACTGGATGACAATTCACTAATTAAATCAGATGTATTGTATCGTAGAGGTGGTAGCTATGAAAGAATGGGTAATTATGAAAAGTCAGATGAAGATTTATTGCACGCACTTAAAATTGATCCTAGTGATGCATATATTTTGAATTACCTTGCTTACTCTTGGTTAGAGCGTGATTATAAAATTAATGAAGCAATGGATATGTTGAAAACAGCATATGATTTAAAAAGCAATGATCCATATATTATTGATTCAATTGGATGGGCTTATTTTTTAATACAGGATTATGTAGAAGCAGAAAAGTATTTAAAAAGAGCTGTAGAATTAATGCCAGATGACCCAATCGTGAATGATCATTATGGAGACATTTTATGGAAATTAAATCGAAAAATTCAAGCAAGATATTTTTGGAACAACGTATTAACTTTTGATGACACCGAAGATGATATGATAGAAAAAATCAATATTAAAGTAATTGAGGGTCTTAAAAATTCCTAAATGAAAATTAATAAAATTAAATCTAATGCAAAGTTAAATTTAGCACTAAATATCACTGGAAAAAAAAAGGTTTTACATAAAATTGAAAGTATAATTGGTTTCATAGATTTACATGATGTTATTTCGATAAATCAATATAATGGAAAAAAACACCAAATTTCTTTTTATGGAAAGTTTTCAAAAAAAATTGGAAAAAAAAATACTGTTCAAAAACTATTTCAAATTCTAGATAAAGAAAATTTATTAAAAAATAAAAAATTCAAAGTTAAAATTAAAAAATTAATTCCGCAAGAAGCTGGGTTGGGTGGGGGATCGATGAATGCAGCTAGTGTGTTTAATTATCTGGTTAAAAAAAAAATTATTAATCTTAATTATCAAAAAACTCGAAGTATTTGTGACTTGGTTGGTTCCGATGTTATTCTGGGAACCATCTCATCCAGCTGTGTGTTGTCATCTGGTGGTAGAATAAAAAAGATTGATAATACTCCAAAATATTACTCTACTTTAGTAAAGCCTGATTTTGGGTGCTCAACTAAAAAAATATACTCAGCTGTTCGAAAGTATACAAAATCAAAATATAACAAACCTAAAAAAAACATGTTTGGAGTAAAATATTTGATTGATCAACAAAATGCCCTTGAAACAATAGCACTCAAAAAATATCCAAAACTTAAAAAAATAAAGTTGTTCTTAGAAAGTATAAATAATCCATTATTTGTAAGAATGACTGGTTCAGGATCAACAATTGTTGCCTATTATAATTCATTAAAGAGTTGTAAGTTGGCAAAAGCTAAATTTAAAAGAAAATATAAAAATTATTGGTGTGTTACAGCAAAAACTATATGAATTTTATATTTTTATGTTATAGGAAGCTAGTATTGGGGCGTAGCCAAGCGGTAAGGCACGGGTTTTTGGTACCTGCATCCTAGGTTCGAATCCTAGCGCCCCAGCCATTTATGAAAAATTTTTTAGATAAATTTTTTTCCCGATCAAAAAATCTTGATTATATCGGTCAAAATTTAAAACAAATTACTTTAACAACACCCGCAAATAAAATTTTTAAAGCAATTAATAATTTTTCAGAGAAAAGCGAAATCAGATATGTGGGTGGGTGTGTAAGAAAAGTAATAAAAAAAGAAAATGTTGATGATATTGACCTAGCAACAAATTTAACACCTCTGGAAGTTTGTGAAGCTCTTAAAAATGAACAAATAAGTTATTACGAAACAGGAATTGAACACGGAACTATAACTGCAATAATTGACGAGTATAAATATGAAATTACTTCTTTAAGAAAGGACATCTCAACTGATGGAAGACATGCTGAAGTAGAATTTACTTTAGATTGGAAGGAAGATGCCTCTAGAAGGGATTTTACCATTAATTCAATTTATGCAGATGGCGATGGAAATTTATTTGATCCATTTAATGGTAAAAAAGATTTAGAGGAGGGTTATATTAATTTTATTGGTAATGTGGAAAAAAGAATTCAAGAGGATTATTTACGTATTTTAAGGTATTTAAGATTTTATTTAAATTACTCAAATCATAATCACCAGTCAAAAATAATAAAAGATATAAAAAAAAATGTTGATGGGATTTCAAATATATCATCTGAAAGGTTAATTGATGAACTAAAAAAAATAACGAGTTCAAACGGATTTTTAAAACTGTTTAAAGATAAAGAAAGTTTAGAACTAATAGAAATAATTTTCCCTCAATTAAAAAATATTAAAAATTTTAAAAAACAAAATTCTTATGCTGCAGAGAATTTTTTAAAAATTGATTTTATATTTTTAATTGCACTTTTAGTGATTGATGGGACTGATAATACTGATTATTTTATTTATAAATTTAAAATATCTAAAAAAGATCAGAAAAGATTAAAATTGATAGATCTTTTTTATAGAGAAAAAATGACTCTAAACAACTTTACAGAGAAAAACTTGAATAAATTTTTTTATTTCAATGGGCGACAAGCTGTAATAGATATAATTAATTTTAAAATTTTTACCTCAAACAAGGTAGAGAAAAAACTAATCAAACTATTAGATACTTATAAAGAGAAAGTAATTCCAACTTTGCCAATAGGGGCCGATCTACTAATGTCTAAATTTCAAATTCCTGAGGGTAAAACTTTAGGTAATAAATTAAAAAAGATAGAAGAAACTTGGGTTCAAAACGGATTTCAAATTTCAGATAAGCAACTGCAACAAATAGTTAAAAGTTAAATATATTTAACATCTTTGATTTCAAAATTTTTTGTACCGGAGGGTGTATTTATTTCAACTAAATCACTTTTATTTTTTCCAATCAACCCTTTACCAATTGGTGATTGAAAGAAAATTAGTTTTTGATTTAAATCTGCCTCATCTCTTCCTACAATTTTATAATTAATTTTTTCACCTGTATCTAAATCCTCTAAATAAACTGTTGATCCAAAAATTACTTTTCCCTCATTATTTATTTTTGTAACGTCAATAACATTTGCTCTTGCGATAATATCGTTGATTTCGGTTATTCTTCCCTCATTATGAGATTGTTCTTCTTTAGCTGCATGATATTCAGCATTTTCTTTAAGATCTCCATGAGATCTTGCTTCAGCAATTGCCGCTACTATTTCAGGTCTTTTTTTTTCTTTTAAAAAAACTAATTCTTCTTTTAGTTTATTTAATCCGTTTGATGTTATTGGCTCTTTATCCATTTTTATTTCCATTTTGCAATTGGAGGTAATGACATTAAAATTCCTTCAACATTACCACCTGTTTGTAGTCCAAATTTTGTTCCTCTATCATAGAGTAAATTAAATTCTGCGTATCGACCTCTTTTAATATACTGAAACTCTTTATCTTTTAAAGTCCATTTTCTTTTTATCTTTTTTTTAATTATTTCATTAAATAGCATTTGAAATGTAACACCAACATCTCTGACAAATTTAAAGTCATTTTCAAAATTATCATTTTTATAGTCAAAAAAGATTCCACCTATACCTCTTGCTTCTTTTCTGTGAGGTAGATAAAAATATTCATCACACCACTTTTTATATTTTTTATAATAATTTTTATTATGTCTATCGCACATTGCTTTTAATATTTTATGAAAGTTTTTCTTTTCTTTTTCATCTTTTATTGCTGGGGTTACATCCATCCCCCCACCAAACCAATTCTTTGTTGTACAAATAAATCTGGTATTAAAATGCATTGCAGGAATATGGGGATTTTGCATGTGCATAACTATTGATATTCCTGATGCCCAAAATCTAGGATCTTTACTTGCGCCTGGTATATTCTTTTGAAATTGCTTAGGAAATTTTCCATAAACATTTGAAAAATTTACTCCTACTTTTTCAAAAATTTTTCCATTTTTAAGAATTCTATATTCACCACCACCTTCATCTTTTTTATAGCTTCTTTTCCAAGAAGTTGATTCAAAATTTACTTTATTTTTTTCAATTTTTAAAATGTCGTCGCATATTGCATCTTGTAATAACTTAAACCAGTTACTCGCTAAGTCTTTTTTGATTGATATATCCATTTTATATTAATTCTATTTGACGCAAACTTTCTGCCAAAACAATGGCAACAGATGATGCAATATTAAGAGATCTTACTTGGTTATTCATTGGTATTTTTAAACGATTTTTTATAATTTTATGAACCTTTTCAGGCACTCCAGCACTTTCTCTGCCAAACAATATAGTATCTTCAGGCTTAAATTTAAATTTTGTATAATTTATTGAACCCTTAGTTGTCATCAATACAATTCTCTGTTTTTTTTTTGCTTCAAAAAATTTTTCTGAACTTTGATAAAACTCTATTTGACTAGAGTCCATATAGTCCATAACCACTCTTTTAAAGCGTTTGTCTGATAATAGAAAGCCACATGGTTCTATTATTTCTAGTTTAGCACCCAAACAAGCACAAGTTCTAATGATTGCAGCAGTATTCTGCGGTATATCAGGCTCATACAAAGCTATTTTAGGTCCTAAAATTGTTGAATTATGTGTCATTCTTTCAGTAGCAAAATAATTATTTTATATTATATGAATTCGTATATTAACTGTTTTAAATCAAAAAGAGATAATAACAAAAGCTACTAAAAGTGTCTGAAAAAAAAACAAAAAGAAGAGATTTTTTATTTACAGCTACCACAGCTGTAGGAGCTGTTGGTGCAGCTGCAGTAGTGTGGCCAATGATAGATCAAATGAATCCAGACGCTTCTGTTAAAGCATTAGCTAGTACAGAAGTTGATGTAAGTGCATTAACACCAGGAAATACATTAACTGTTTTGTGGAGAGGTAAACCTGTTTTTATAAGAAGAAGAACCCAAGAAGAAATTGATGAAGCAAGATCTGTCAAGATGGAGGATTTAATTCATCCTGAAAAAGATGAAGATAGAGCAAAAAACCCTGAGTGGCTTGTTATGTTAGGTGTATGTACCCACCTTGGATGTGTACCGCTAAATGATAAAGGTGATTATAATGGATGGTTCTGTCCATGTCATGGATCTCATTATGATACATCTGGAAGAATAAGAAAAGGACCAGCACCTTGGAATATGGAAGTGCCTAAATACGAATTTGTCGATGCAAACACAATAAAAATTGGATAAAGAAAAATGAGTGATCACGATTACAGACCAAAATCGAAAGTAGGACAATGGTTCAATGACCGATTGCCACTATTAACCCTTGCAAATCATTTAACAGATTATCCAACTCCTAAAAATTTAAATTATTGGTGGACTTTTGGTGGAATTTTAACTTTTTGTTTAATCACTCAAATTGTAACAGGACTAACTCTTGCAATGCATTATATTGCTCATGCTGATATGGCTTTTGAAAGTGTAGAGCACATCATGCGTGACGTTAACTATGGATGGTTAATTAGATATATTCATGCAAACGGCGCTTCAATGTTTTTTCTAGCAGTGTATATTCATATTTTTAGATCATTATTTTACGGTTCTTATAAATCTCCTAGAGAAATAATATGGATTTTAGGGATAATAATTTATTTATTAATGATGGCTGCAGCATTTATGGGTTATGTGTTGCCATGGGGTCAAATGAGTTTTTGGGGAGCAACAGTTATTACAAATTTATTTAGCGCTATTCCTCTGGTAGGAGAGGGAATAGTTACTTGGTTGTGGGGTGGTTATTCAGTTGACAACCCTACATTAACAAGATTTTTTACTTTGCATTACTTAATTCCATTTTTAATTTTAGGATTAGTTGTTTTACATATATGGGCTTTACATGTTCCTGGTAACAATAATCCAGTAGGAATAGATATAAAAAAACCATCTAAAGACACTGTACCTTTTCATCCTTACATCGTAATTAAAGATGGTTTTGCTTTACTAATGTTTATGATTGTGTTTGCTTTCTTTGTATTTTATGCACCAAATATTTTAGGACATGCAGATAATTATATAGAAGCTAACCCAATGGTAACACCTGCACATATTGTTCCTGAGTGGTATCTATTACCTTTTTATGCAATATTAAGATCAGTCCCTGATAAATTGCTAGGAGTTGTGGCTATGTTATCAGCAATATTAATCTTAGCAGTTTTACCTTGGTTAGATACCTCAAAAATAAGATCAGCAGTATTTAGACCTTTATATAAACAATTTTACTGGATACTAGTTGCAGATGTTTTGATACTTGGTTATGTGGGTGCGATGCCGGCTGAAGGACTTTATTTGCTGATAGCAAGAGTTGCTACTGCGTATTACTTTTTACATTTTTTAGTTATTCTTCCTGTTTTAGGGTTTAAAGAAAAAACTTTACCAGTGCCTTTAAGTATTACCGAACCAGTTCTAGGTGGTTCACCAAATTTAGCGGCAGCCAGAAATAAAGAAAGTAAAATAGAATAGAGTGAAAAATTTATTTAAATTATTTTCTATAATTATCTTAATTATTGCCTCAAATTCATACTCTGTTGCTGCTGAAAAAGTAGAATATCTAAAAACTGATTGGAGTTTTAAGGGTTTATTTGGAAAATTTGATAGAGCTTCTCTTCAAAGAGGTTATCAAGTTTATACCGAAGTATGTGCCTCTTGTCATTCGATGAAATATTTAAGTTATAGAAATTTAGCAGAGCCAGGTGGGCCAGAATTCTCAGAAGCTCAAGCTAAAGCTATAGCAGCCTCTTTTGAAGTAACTGATGGTCCAAATTCTGATGGGGAGATGTTTACAAGACCAGGAAAATTATCTGATAAATTTGTAATGCCATATGATAATGTAAAAGCAGCTCAAGCTGCAAATGGTGGCGCATACCCTCCTGACATGTCTGTTTTGGTTAAAGCAAGAGGTGGTGGTGTTGACTATATTTATTCCTTATTACAGGGATATGAAGAAGCTCCTAGCAATGTGTCTTTAGATGATGGAGTTTATTACAACAAATATATGTATGGTAATAAAATTAGAATGTCAGCTCCATTATCGGATGGATTAGTTGAGTATGGTGATGGAACAAATGCAACAGTAGAACAAATGTCAAAAGATGTAACGACTTTTTTAATGTGGTCTGCTGAACCTCACTTAGAAGCTAGACATCAAATGGGCTTTAAAGCAATCGTATATTTGATTATTCTCACAATTCTGGTTTATTTCAGTATGAAAAAAATATGGTCACGTGTTGAATCTGAAGTTTAGTACGTCTCCATCTTTTACAATATAATCCTTACCCTCTAATCTCATTTTTCCATTAGCTTTAGAATTTACCCATCCATCATTAGCAACGAAATCTTCATAAGATATAGTTTCAGCTCTAATAAAACCTTTTTCAAAATCAGTATGAATTTCTCCAGCAGCTTTAGGAGCAGTACAGTTTTTTTGTATAGTCCAAGCCCTTGTTTCTTCAGGTCCAGAAGTAAAGTACGTATCAAGTTCTAATATTTTATAGCCCTTTTGAATTAACATACTTAGACCTGTATCTTTTAAACCAATCATGTCCATATAATTTTTTTTTTCATCTTCTGCCAATTCATTTATTTGGTTTTCTATATCTGCAGAAACAATAAGAGTGTTATCTTTTCCGAATTTTTCAATAAAGTTTTTAGTATATTTATTTCCATCCTGCACGCTTCGCTCGTCTACATTGCAAACAAAAATCTTTGGTTTTATTGATAAAAGGCCACTTTGATTAAGTTGTTTTGTATCAAATTGAGATTTTAATATTGATATATCTTTATCATTATTGATGCAGTCTAATGCAATCTGTAAAATCTTAAGCTGATCTTCGTCAACATTTTTCTTATTATTTTTTTCAAGCCTTTTTTGAATAGACTCTAGGTCAGCTAGCATCATCTCAGTTTCAATAATCTCAAGATCTCTTATTGGGTCAACATCAGGATTAACATTTTGAATATCGTCTGAGTCAAAGCATCTAATCATATGAATAACTGCATCGACTTCTCTTATGTGAGATAGAAATTTGTTACCTAATCCCTCACCTTTAGATGCGCCTTTTACAAGACCAGCTATATCAACAAATGAAATAGTTGTATTTATGGTTTTTTTTGATTTTGAAACTTCTGATAATTTATTTAATCTTTCATCTGGCACGGGGACTACACCCACATTGGGATCTATTGTACAAAATGGAAAGTTTGCAGCTTGAGCTTTACTAGAGTTTGTGAGAGCATTGAAAAGTGTAGATTTACCCACATTAGGTAAACCAACAATTCCACATTTAAAACTCATTATTTATTATTTATAGTACTAGAGAATAAATCTAATTTTTTGTCTATAAGTATTGAAATAGAATCTGTGATATTGTTAGTAATTTTTTCCAATCCTATCATTTCATCTTCATCAAAATTCTGAAGAACAAAATCACTTACTTCCATTTTGTCTTTTGGTTTACCTATTCCTATTCGAACTCTTGAATAATCTTTACCAATAAATTTATCTATTGATGCAATTCCGTTATGTCCTGCATCAGATCCACCAAATTTTGCTTTTATCTTTCCAAATTCTACATCTAGATCGTCATGGAAAACGATAACATCCTCAGCATCTATTTTGAAGTATTCAATTAACTCTCTGATACAAATTCCAGAATTATTCATAAATGTTAAAGGTTTAATAGCGTAAACTTTTTGATCTCCTACATTACCAGTTGTAAGAAGTCCTTTAAATTTTGGTTTTTGTTTTGAAAGTCCAAATTTTTTATTTATTGCATCTATGATTTTGAAACCAATATTGTGTCTATTGTTTTCACTGTCTGGGGTTGGATTGCCTAATCCTACAAGTAGAAGCATAAAATATTAGTATTGGAGGATAAAATTCAATTTTAATTAACTTATTTTTTTTCTTCAGCAGGTTTTTTGTCTTCACCTTCTTTTTTATCACCTTCAGCCGCTGGTTTCTCTCCACCTTCAGCTGCTGCCGCTTCTGTTCCTTCAGCACCTTCTCCCTCAGCCGCCTCAGCTTCTGCAGGTTTTTCAGGTTCTTTCATAACAGTTGGAGCTGCTAGAGTTGCAATTACGAAATCTCTTCCTTGAATAGTAGGAGTGACGTCACTGTCAAGATTTATAGAAGAAATCTTAAAACTCTCTCCAATATCAACTCCATCAAGATCTATTACAAGATTTTCAGGAATTTTTTCACTTGGACATTTTAGCTCAACTTTTCTTCTTACAATGTTTAAAACGCCACCTCTTTTCAAACCAGGAGATTTTTCATGATTCAAAAATTTTACTGGAACTTCAATTCTTACTTTTACTCCTGCGACTATTCTTAGAAAGTCTACATGAATTGGTTCATCTGAAATAATGTCATATTTTATTTCTCTTGGAAGAGCTTTTTGAGGTTTGCCATCAACATTTAAAGTTATGATACTTGATAAAAAATTTTCATTTTCAATTAGTGATTTAAGTACCTTTTTAGATATTGAAATCTTTTCGTTTTGAGCTTCACCACCATAAATTATAGCAGGCACATTACCGTTATCCCTCAGCGAATTAAGCTCACCTTTAGTTTTTGTAGTTCTGATGTTAGCATCTAATGAATTCATAAAAACAAAGGTTTTTAGCTTAAGTTCCTTAATAACTCAAGGTATTTATTTGAATAAATCTGATACTGAAGTTGAATTAGATATTCTTTTAATTGCTTCACCCATAAGACCTGAAATTGACAGAACTTCAATGTTTTTAGCACCTTTAACTCTGTTCATGTTATCAATTGTATCAGTTATTACTAAATTTTTAATTACTGATTTTTTAATTTTATTTACAGCTTCTCCACTAAGTACACCATGAGTAATGTAAACATAAACTTCTTTGGCACCTCGATCTTTAAGAGCCTTAGCTGCGTTTACAATTGTACCACCTGAATCGATTATATCGTCAACAAGAATACAAGTTTTTCCTTTAACATCTCCAATAATATTCATTACTTGAGATTGACCTGGCTTTGGTCTTCTTTTATCTACAATTGCTAGTCCAACATTTAAAATCTTTCCTAGTGCTCTAGCTCTCTCAGTACCACCAACATCTGGTGCAACACAAATTAGATTTTTACTTTTTATCTTTTTTTTTACATGTCTTGCAAAAATAGGTGTTGCGAACAAGTTATCTACTGGAATATCAAAAAATCCTTGAATTTGTCCTGCATGCAAATCAACAGTAACAACTCTATCTGCTCCCGCTTTAGTAATTAGATTTGAGACAAGTTTTGCTGAAATTGAGGTTCTTGGTGCAACTTTTCTATCTTGTCTAGCATAACCAAAGTACGGAATAACAGCAGTAATATTTTTTGCTGACGATCTCTTAAGTGCATCAATACATAGTAGTAATTCCATTAGGTTATCATTTGCAGGAGATGAAACAGATTGAATTAAAAAAATACTATTACCTCTAATATTTTCATTTATTTCCACATAGATTTCTCCATCAGAAAAATTTCTAATACTAGAGTTTACTAATTTAGATTTTAGATATTTAGCAATACTCTTGCTTAATGGTTTGTTGCTATTTCCGGATAATAATTTCATTAAAAAAGCCTAATAAAGCATAATTATTGAAATATTTCTACCATAATCATCATGATTTAACCTTAACGATCTTCTTGCACTAAAAAAATTATTATTAATATCAAATGTATCAATATTTAAAGACTCAATATTTTTTATTTTATTCTTTAAAAGACATGATTTTACATATTTAGGTAAATCAAAATAAAGCTTTTTGTACTTAATTTTAAAAAATTTATTATTTTTTTTATCCTTTTTTATAAATTTTCTTTTAAAATCTGCCTTTACTTCATAATTTTTAGCCGAGATAGCAGGTCCGATAGCTGCAGTAATATTTTTAGGATTAGATCCTTTTTTGATCATAAATTGGATTACTTTGCTAATTATATCTTTGTATGCACCTTTCCACCCCGCATGAATCGCTGCAATTAATTTTTTTCTTTCATCACAGATTAAAATTGGCACACAATCAGCAGTTAAAACGCCAATTGGTATATTTTTTTGATTTGTAATTACTGCGTCTGCTTTTGGTTTTGGTTTAAATGTGTTTTTTTCATCAATATAAACAAATTTATTACTGTGTATTTGATGAAGTAAAAAAATACTTTTAGCGGTGCTTTTTATTTTTTTTATAACTATTTTTAAATTTTTTTTAACATCTGTCGGATTGTCTTTAGAACCAGGACCACAGTTTAAACTTTTATAAATTTTTTTTGATTTACCGCCAGTTTTATTAAAAAAACCATGTTTAATAGTTTTAATTTTTGAGAGTTTTTTTGATTTTATCAATTTTGAAAACCTGTTTTAAAATTATTTTTTTTATTTTTTATAAGCATGACTTTGAATAATTCACCCATCTGCTTGTCATCTATCAAACGTCTTACCCTATAAAATAAATCTGCTTTTTTAGAAAATGCTATATTTTTGCTGATTATTTCTGCTCTTTGAAGAATACCCATACTTGTTAAAAATTTTTTTTGATTTGTAAAAATTGAATTAATTTCTTTAAACTGACTTATAAATTTCTCAAAAAAATGAAAGTTTATATTGTAAGTAATATCAGAGTCTCCAATATTCTCTAAAATGTTAGAATATTTATGGTTATTTACCGCCTGAAGGGTTTCATGCATTTTGCTGTCTGCATAACCATAATCAATTATTAACATTCCTCCATCATTTTTTTTCACCAAGTCACAAATTGTTCTTAAATATTTAAAAGTGTCTGGTGAATATTCTATTATGTTCTGATTTTTTGATATTCCAAAATTAAGATATTTTTCAATTTTTTCTATATCTATTTTTTCTTCTTTAAATTCAGCTTTTTTTGCATCATTCATAAACACGTATCTTTCAAACCAACCATCTTTTTTTTTAAAAAATTGTTTGATTGGTACGGCATCAAAGAATTCATTAGCTAAAAAAATTGTTGGGTTAGAGTTTATTTTTTCAATATCTTTTAACCATGAAAATTTTTTAGAATTTAAATTTTTTTTTTGTTCATTTATTAAAAAATCACTTTTTTCATGAATTACAAAACTGCAGGCATTGTAACATTCGGGAAAATTTATAAGTGTCTCATTAATGACTTTCATCATTTCACCATTTCCAGCTCCCAGTTCTAGCAAATTAAATTTTTTTGGAGAGCCTAAACTTTTCCAAAAAGTAATTGTCCAAATTGCAATAATCTCTGAAAATAATCTTGTGATATTGGGAGCAGTAATAAAATCTCCGTCTTCACCAAAAGGATTCTTTTTCATATAAAAACCTTTATCCTTATCGTAAAGAGCAAAATTTATAAATTGATCTAATGGTAAATTATTTGTTTTAGCGATTTTCATATTTTAAATAAAATAAGATTACGCCTGATAATATAAATATTAAACTTACTACTTGCCCCATCGTTAAGTTTAAAAATACATAACCTAGCTGTTCGTCTGGTACTCTATAAAATTCAACAATAAATCTGAAGATTGAGTAAATTATTAAAAATAATCCTGAAACTACACCAGGTTTATTTGAAAATTTGTTTTTAAAATAAATTAATAAGAAAAATAAAAATAAACCCTCTAATAGTGCTTCATATAATTGCGAGGGATGCCTAGGAAGATTATCTACCTGAACAAATGTTACTGCCCAGGGCACATTAGTTATAGTTCCATACAACTCTGAATTTATAAAGTTTGCTATTCGTCCAAAAAATAATCCCACTGGAGCTACTAAAGCAACAATGTCCAAATATAAAAATGGGTTTTGATTATTTTTTTTAGCAAAAAATAAAGATGCAAAAATAACCCCAATTAAACCTCCATGGAAAGACATTCCTCCTTGCCAAATTTTAAATATATCTAATGGATTATTTATATAAAAACTTAAATTATAAATAAAAATATAACCAAGTCTTCCTCCTAAAATTATACCTATAATTAAATAAGTTAAATAATCATCAAATTTATTTTTAACTTCTATGTCTTGGATAAATATTTTTTTAGCGAGTATCCAGCCTAATATAATTCCAAATATATAAGCTAAAGAATACCACCTAATTTCTAAAGAAAATATTTCTAAGGCTACTGGGTCAAAATTATTAATGAACATTTTTAATAATACTTATAATGTATATCTTAAATATGAAAAATTCTAAATTTATAATTGATAAGTTTGCTAAATTAATAGAGCAGGGACTAGTATCTTCAAAAGACTTAACTACTGAATTATTTAATATCTTAAAATCTAAAAGAGATGAGTTTGTATTTAAAATGAAACTTACAAGTAAAGATGAGTTTGAAGTACTCTCAAAACGTGTTGAGAATCTTGAAAATAAAATCAATAAACTTGAGAAAAAAAAAATAAAAAAAGTTAAACAGGCAAGAAAACCTTAACTCTTAAACCATCCATTTTTGATTTTTCTAACATTATATTTCCTCCATGAGATTTGATAATGTCTGATGAAATTGATAAGCCAAGACCAACACTTGATTTAGAGTCTGCTCGACCCTTATCTATTTTATAAAAAGGTTTAAATACATTTTCATACTCATTTTTCGGTATTCCAGGACCATCATCATCAATAATAATGAATAAGTTTGTATTTTTTTTACTTAAACTAATTTTGACTTTATTTGCATATTTTAGTGAATTATCAATTAGATTATTTAGACACCTGTTAATCAAATTTTTCCTACCATTAAAGTAAATTCTTGGTGTTAAGTTTTGTAAAATATTTTCATTATTATATTTCTTGATAACTTCTGAAATTAATTCAGATATATTGAACATTTTATCTTTTTCAACATATGATGAGCTAGTGAATTGCAAATATTCATTTAACATTTTCTCCATTTCATTGATGTCCTCAGTCAATTTATTAACAGTTTCTTTATCTTTTATAAAAGCTAATTGTAGTTTCATCCTTGTTAAGGGTGTCCTTAAATCATGACTTATTCCAGACAACATTTCTGTTCTTTGATTTAAGTGTCTTTCAATTCTCTTTCTCATTTTATCAAATTCATGTCCTGCTTGTCTTATTTCAAGGGCTCCAGAAGGTTTGAACTCTTCAATATTTTCCCCTTTACCAAACCTTTCAGCCGCACGAGCCAGGTTAGTGATTGGTCTAGTTTGATTTTTTAAAAATATTAGAGAAATGACCACCATTATAATTGCAGGTACTGTGATCCAAAGTGCAAATATTCTTGCTGAAGAACTTGCAACTCTATCTTTAGGTACTAAAAATTTAAAATAACCATCCTCGTATTTAATTCTTAAATCAATTAATTCTTTATAAATGGTTGTATCAAACCAGTATTCATCTAATCCAAATTTAGATTTTAGTTCTCTTCTTAAAGTTCTATCTATAGGACTAAACCATCTTTCAGTATCTGTATTTTGTAATTTTTCGTTATTGGTGAATTCAATATTTAAATCTAAAAATATGGAAAAAAGATCTAGCAATTCTTGTTTATTTTCTTGCTCACTTCCATAGACTTCAATAAATGTACTAATTTCATTTATCAAAGTTCTCGTCATACCTTTGTTTGTTTTTATCCAAAGGCTATCAAAAAAAACAATTGTAATTACTAGTTGTAGAACTAAAACTGGAATAGCAACAATAAGGAGTGCTCGATAAAATAATCTTTTTGGTAATATTTTTTTTAAGTAGTTACTCAATCCAGAGAACATATCCTGCACCTCTTATTGTCTGTAAAAATTTTGGATTTTTTGGATCAATTTCAATTTTTTTTCTAAGCCTAGTTATAATAACATCAATTGATCTCTCTTTATCTAGATTAATTAATTGACCAATATCTTCCCTAGAAAATGTTTTACCTGGGTTATTAATCATTTTTTCTAAAATTGTCTTTTCTGTTGCATTTATTTTAAATTCTTTATCATTTTTAAATATTAATAGTTTATTCAAATCAATTTTAACATTTTCAAATTCTATAAATCTTTTTTGATCTGTTTTAATAGTTTTATTTAATATGTTTTGTATCCTTAGAATTAATTCTTTTGGTTCAAATGGTTTTGGTAAATAATCATCTGCACCAATCTCTAACCCCACAACCCTTTCATTTGCCTCACCTTTAGCTGTTAAAAGTATAACTGGTGTATCTAATTTTTTTTTATTTTCTTTTAAAAATTCTAGCCCGCTTTTACCTGGCATCATGATATCTAAAACAATCAAATCAAACTTAATTATTTTTATTTTCTCTAACGCATTTTCTGCACTTTCTGCAGTAGTGACTAAGAATTTATTTTCATTTAAATACTTTTTTACGAGAGCTCTAATTCCATCATCATCATCAACTACTAGTATATGTGCAATAAAATTATCCATTAATTATTTTACTTAGTACATTATCGAAATTTATAACTTCTTCAGAACTTGAATTTAGCAAAGCATTATAAATTCTTTTTTTTTGTAAATTAAATATTTCATTAAAAATTTTTTTACCTTTATCATTAAGAAAAATATGCTTTACTCTTGTATCTTGGTCATCTTTTTTAAACATGACTATTTCAAGTTTAATCAAATCTTTTAGAACACGATTTAAGCTTTGTTTCGTGACTTTTAATCTTTTAAGCAGCTCGGAAATTGAGATTCCCTCATACATTGACAACAAATGAATTACTTTATGGTGTGCTAAACCAATCGAATATCTATCTAATATTTTTTTTGAGTCAGAAAAGGTTTCTCTGTAGCTTACGAATAGTTTTTCAATAAGATCTTTAAGCTGCTCATCTTTTAAATATAAAAGTTCTTTCATAATAGGTAAGTTATATTGACATATTAAAGATACAAAGATATTTTTCATTTATAAATTAAAAAATTTTTCACACATGATACCTTACGATAAAAGATCTGGAAAAATATGGTACAACAACGAATTAGTTGATTGGGCTGATGTTAAACTGCATGTTTTAAGCCATGGTATGCATTATGCTAGCTGTGTATTTGAGGGCGAAAGAGTTTATGATGGTTCAATTTTTAAATTAGAAGAGCACACATCGAGATTTTTTTATTCTGCAAAGAGAATGGGTTTTGAAATCCCATATACTGAAGAGGAAATAAACATTGCATCAAACAAAATTGTTGCGACACAAAAAGTAGAAAATGGTTATGTTAGACCTGTGGCTTGGAGAGGTAGTGAGATGATGGCGATTTCAGCTCAGCACACAAAAATTCATGTTGCAATAGCAACTTGGGAGTGGGGATCATATTTTGATCCTAAACTTAAAGTTGAAGGAATAAGATTAAATATTTCAAATTGGAGAAGACCAGCTCCTAATACAATACCATGGGATACAAAAGCATCTGGTCTTTACATGATATGCACTCTTTCAAAACATGAAGCAGAAAAACAAGGTTATACAGACTCTCTAATGTTAGATCATGAGGGAAATATTGCTGAGGCAACTGGAGCAAATATTTTTTTCAAAGATAAAAATGGGGAAATTCACACTCCAATACCAGATTCTTTTTTAGATGGTATTACAAGAAGAACTGTAATTGGAATTGCAAAGTCAAAAAATATAAAAGTACATGAAAGAAAAATTAGTCCAACGGAATTACCTAATTTTGTTGGATGTTTTTTAACTGGAACAGCAGCAGAAGTAACACCAGTATCTTGTATTGCTGAAAATCAATTTAAAGTTTGTGATACTATTATTGATTTAAATGAAAGTTATCAGGTATTAGTTAGGAAGAAAAAAGCAGCCTAGTCTTTACTATCTTCAGACAAAGCATGATCAATACCTTTTCGCATATAATCATATGCAGTAAAAAGTGTTAAAGCAGCCGATAACCACAAAAGAATTATACCTATTGTTTGAGCGTTATAATCTTGGAAATTAATTATTTTATTTCCTGTATCTCCAGATAATAAAAGAGCTATGGATACCATTTGTAATATTGTTTTAAGTTTTGCAAGATTTGAAACGGGAAGTTTTATTTTTCCCTTTGCTAAAAATTCTCTCAAACCTGAAATTAAAATTTCTCTTGTTAGAATTATGATTGCTGCAATTACCTCATAATTTCTGATCGTTCCATCCATAACCAGAAGTATTAATGCTGTAGCAACAATAATTTTATCAGCTATGGGATCTAATAATTCTCCCAGTTTTGACTCTGCTCCAAACATTCTGGCCAACATACCATCTAAAAAGTCCGTAAATGATGCAATAATAAATAATATTAAAGCAGTAAGATCACCATAAAATCCTGGAAGATAAAAAGCTAAAACAAAAAAGGGAACAATTATTATTCGCCCTATAGTTAATATGTTTGGAATTTTTTTTAACATAATTATTCGTGAAAAAAGTTATATATCTTATTTGCTACTTTTTCCTCAACACCCTCTACAGATTTGATTTCATCTAAGCTAGCAGACTCAACTGATCTCGCTGAACCAAAATGGTTCAACAATGCCCTTTTTCTTATAGCTCCAATCCCATCTATTTGGTCTAATAAAGACTTACTGATACCTTTTTTTCTCTTTGCTCTATGTGCACTTATAGCAAATCTATGTGACTCATCTCTAATTCTTTGAAGAAAAAACAGAGTAGGGTCATTTCTTGAAAATTTAAACTCTTTACCATTATGAAAAAAAGTTTCATTTCCGCTGTTTCTAAACTTACCTTTTGCTATTGCGATAATTGGAATATCGTGAAGACCTAGTTCATTAAGACTTTCTCTGGCAACCGAATATTGACCTTTACCTCCATCAACAAGCACTAAATCAGGAAAAGTAAGATAATTATCTTTTTCCTGAACCGCTCTTTTAAACCTTCTATTTAATACTTCTTTCATCATTCCATAATCATCTTGTTCATTTTTTTTATGTTTAATATTAAATTTTCTGTATCTTTTCTTTATAAATCCCTCATCTCCATAAGCTATTAGCGCTCCAACACTATTTGTACCTTGAATATGACTGTTATCATAAACTTCAATTAAATTTATATTGGTTTCTAAATTAAATTTTTGAGCTACTGCATCGAACAATTCTTTATTATTCTGACTTTCATAAAGTTTTCTATTAAGACTATCTTTAGCATTTTTTATTGCTTGATTAATAACCTTTAGTTTTGATCCTTTTTTTGCGACTGAAATATTTATCTGTTTACCTTCTTTTTGTGTCAGGGTTTTTTCAATTAGTACTTTTTCTTTTATTTCTTCTGAAAGAATAATTGATGAAGGAACACTTTTATTTTCATAAAATTGAGAGACAAATGAATTTAGGATTTCACTAAATTTTTCATCTGGATCATGTTTTGGAAAAAAAGCTTGATTGCCCCAATTTTGTTTTGATCTATAAAAAAATACTTGAATACAAGTTTTTCCAGATTCTTTATATCCAGCAATAACATCAGCTTCAACTAAATTTGCTTCGTTAATTCTCTGTGAAGATTGAATTATGTTTAACGCTTTAATTCTATCTCTTAATATTACAGCTTTTTCAAAATCAAGATCCTCACTTGCTTTTTCCATTTGATTGGAAAGATTTTTTTGAATTTTCCTAGATTTACCTGAAACAAATTCAATAGCATCGTTGACTGTTTGATTATATTCCTCTTTTTTTACGTAACCTACACATGGTCCAGAACATCTTTTTATTTGATACAAAATACATGGTCTTTCTCTATTTTTAAAGACAGTGTCATCACAAACTCTTAAATGAAAAATCTTTTGTATCATTTTAATTGTCCAATTAGCAGAACCAGCAGAAGCAAAAGGTCCAAAGTAAAAACCTTCTTTTGTTTTTTTACCTCTATGTCTTTTTATTTGGGGCCAGTTATCTTTATTGCCAATAAATATGAATGGAAATGATTTATCATCACGAAGCAGGATATTGAATTTTGGCTTATGCTTTTTGATTAAATTTGCTTCTAAAAGTAGTGCTTCACTCTCGTTAGATGTTGTTGTTATCTCTAGCTTTCTTGTTTGAGATAACATTCGTTCAGTTCTTATTATATGATTTTTTTCAGCAACATAACTCTTTAATCTGTTTGGTAGATTTTTAGCCTTACCCACATAAAGAATTTCATTTTTCTCATTAAGCATCTTGTAAACTCCAGGGAGTTTAGGCACTAAAGATAACTCTTTTTTAATTACTTCTTTTCCTATTTCAGAACTTATCATTGCTTCTCTTTTTGGTAATTTGGATACCAACAGATGAACACTGTTTTAAGATTTCTAATTTTTCAATTTTTAACATTATTTTAGCAATTCTTTTATCTTTAAATAATTCATCAAAAACAGCCTCTGCCAAGGTTTCTAAAAAGTTATAATGTTTCTTTTTTACAAGTTTAGTAATTAATTTTACAATTGTTCCGTAATTTACAATAGATTTTATATCTTTATCGCTAGAAGGTTTTTTATCCTCATAGTCTATTTCAAGACTAAATTTTACTTTTTGTGATTTTTCTTTTTCAGAGTCGTAATAACCAAGTTTTAAATCTAAAATTAACTCATTAATTAGTATTTTTTTCTCATAATTAAATAAAGTTTTATTTTTATCTATTTTTACAATTTTTAAATTATTTTTTTTCATTATTTAGTTCCAAATATAGTAAGATTCCAACATGCATTCCCATCCTCAATACGAACATAGCAACCAAAAAATGACATGATTTTAAAGGCAAAAAAACCACCAATCAAAATTATCGCTGCTGCAAGAAAAGGATTAATTTTTTTCATTTATTTAAGTCTTGAAGCAATGTACTCTTTGATCATAGGGTGATACTGCATAAAACAATCGGCAAAATCTATTATATGAAAATTTTTTAATGGTTCTTCCCAATTTGATCCAGCTGTATTGCATTTTTTCCCATTAACTGTTTTCTTTTCAGAAATTACAACTCTCTTAAAGTTAGGGACATCATCCATCCAATCAGATGTTAATCCCTCAAATTGATCCATAGGATGGGTAAAAATTAAAACTGGTGCATTTCCTTTTTTAATTATGTCAATTTGATCTTGTCTCCATTGAGCCATACCAGGATATTTTTTATGAAATTTTTCCATAGCTTTTTCATAGCCAACTTTTTTTACTTTATATTTTTTTGATAAATTCCAAAAACACGCAGGCATTAATGATATCCCTCCACCTACTTCTTCCAGGTATTCTGCTGTTAGCCTTAATGTTGCCCA
The DNA here is from genome assembly GCA_902581605.1 of uncultured Pelagibacteraceae bacterium. Taxonomy (GTDB): domain Bacteria; phylum Pseudomonadota; class Alphaproteobacteria; order Pelagibacterales; family Pelagibacteraceae; genus Pelagibacter. The sequence goes on from CACHPE010000004.1 coordinate 82,935, forward strand.
TCCTCCACAAGAGTGACCTGACATAAAAATTTGTTTCTTTGGTACTCCCATTTTAACAAATTTTTTAATAACTTCTAAATTACCCTCAACTCTTCGATCCATTTTTGAAGTCCCTGGATAAGGTCCTTCCCATTTTTTCATCCACATTCCTATTTTTCCTAACTTAGCACCTAAATCACCTTCGAGTTGACCTTGGCAGTGAACATAAACCATGATTTCTTTACCATCTATTTTATCCCCAGCTAGCTGGGCCCAATTTCTAAGCTCTCTTATCCAGAAGCAATCTTTTAATCCTACATCGTTTCCGTTAGAACCATGATTGTATATTATTATTATTTTATCTTCAGGATTATTTACTTGAAAATTTTCGTTAATTTTAATTTTATCTTTCCATTTATTTGTCGGTATTACAAAACCATCTTTTTTTATACTTTCGTTTGAACTAGCAATACTGCTGCCTAATATTAAACTAAGTATGATAAGTGCTAAAAATTTTTTCATTCTTTCCCTCCCATAATATCTGGCGTTTGCCAGTTTAGATTTTGACCACTATCAATTGCTAAAACCTGACCTGTAATAGATATATTTTTAATAAAAAAGTCAACTGCATTACAAATTTGTTCAACGTCAACTTGTCTTTTGAGTGGAGTTGCCATGTATTGTTTTCTAAAATATTTTTCAGATTGTCTTTGATTTTTAATAGTAGGACCAGGTGCTATACCGTTTACTCTAATCTTTGGAGCCAAACTCATAGCACTAGTTTTAGTTAAAGTATAAAGTCCAGTTTTACTAATTGTGTAAGAAAAAAAATATGGAGTTAGTTTAAATACTCTTTGATCAATAATATTAATTATATTGTTATTTTTTCCTTTAACATTTTTTGCAAATTCTTTTGATAATAATGCAGGTGTTCTTAAATTTGTTCTTAAATGTTGCCCCCAACTATCTGTTGTAAAGTTTTCTAATTTATCATTTTCAAATAAAGAAGCGTTATTAATTAGACAATCAAAATATTTAAGTTTTGATTTTGCATATTTTACAATTTTATTTACATCATTTTCTTTACTCAAATCACCTTTAACTAAGTAAACTTTAGTACCATCATTTGATAGTTCTTTTTTTAACTTTTCAGCTTTTAATTTTGACTTATTAAAATGAATTAAAATTTCTCTATTAGGGCCTGATAATTTTTTTGCGATCGCAGCACCAATTCTTGTTGCTCCACCTGTAATAATTATTTTCCGTGCTTCCATTTCTTATCTCTTTTTTTTGTGACTTTAGTGCCCGGCATACCCATAGTTGATCTGCCTTTTGGATAAAGCTTATTCTTTACATCATACTGTCTTATTTTTGGATTTAATGTAATTTCTAACTCGGTACTTTCTAACTTTCTTATTTCATCTCGTATTTTAGCTGCTTCCTCAAATTCTAAATTTGATGCTGCTTCTTTCATTTTTTTATCTAAACCTTTAAGATGTTTTTTAAGATTGCCACCAATATTTGAACCTTCACTTATTTTGACATAGTCCTTTTCATAAACACTCTCTAAAATATCGCTAATTTCTTTTTTTACCGACTTTGCATTTATTTTGTGTTTTTTATTGTAAGCTAATTGAATTTTTCTTCTTCTTTCAGTTTCTGCAATTGCTTTTTTTATACTTTTTGTCTCTTTGTCAGCATATAAAATTACTTTACCATCAACGTTTCGTGCTGCTCTTCCTATTGTTTGAATTAAAGATGTTTCAGATCTAAGAAATCCTTCTTTGTCAGCATCTAAAATTCCAACCAGCGCACATTCTGGAATATCTAATCCTTCCCTTAATAAGTTAATTCCAACCAAAACATCAAACACGCCCATTCTTAAATCTCTCATGATTTCAATTCTTTCTAAAGTATCAATATCTGAGTGAAGGTATCTTACTTTTATACCGTTCTCGTGAAGATATTCAGTTAAATCTTCAGCCATTTTTTTAGTTAGTGTTGTTACTAATACTCTATGATTATTTTCTATAACTCGCTTACATTCATGCATTAAATCATCTACTTGATTTTTTGCAGGTCTTATTTCTACAGGAGGATCAATTAACCCTGTTGGTCTAATTACCTGATCTATAAAATTACCTTTTGTTTGTTCTAATTCCCATGGACCTGGAGTTGCTGAAACAAAAACAGTCTGAGTTCTCATTAAATCCCATTCTTCAAATTTTAACGGTCTATTATCCATACACGAAGGAAGTCTAAATCCATATTCTGCTAGAGTACTTTTTCTTGACCTATCTCCTTTATACATTCCATTGAGTTGAGGAACTGTAACATGACATTCGTCAACAAAAATTAAAGTATTATCTGGAAAATATTCAAAAAGAGTAGGGGGAGGCTCCCCAGGTTTTCTTCCTGACAAAAATCTTGAGTAGTTTTCAATTCCTGCACATGAACCTGTTGCTTCAATCATTTCGAGATCAAATTTTGTTCTCTCCTCTAATCTTTGGGCCTCTAATAATTTATTTTCAGCACGGTGTTTTTTTAAAGTTATTTCTAATTCTTTTTTAATATTGATTACTGCTTGTTCAATTGTTGGTTTTGGAGTGATATAGTGACTGTTGGCATAAACTTTTACTAAACTTAATTCTCTAACTTTATCACCAGTTAATGGATCAAACTCTTCTATTTGTTCAAGCTTATCTCCAAACAAACACAATCTCCACGCCCTATCTTCTAAGTGTGATGGAAAAATTTCTAAGTACTCTCCTCTCGCTCTAAAAGTTCCTCTATAAAAATTTTGATCATTACGTTTGTATTGAAGAGCAACTAAAGACTTAATTATTTCTTCTCTGTTATAATCGTAATTTTTCTGAAGCGTTAAAGTCATTTTGCTATATGCTTCAACAGATCCAAGACCATAAATACAAGAAACGCTCGCAACAATTAATACATCATCTCTTTCCAAAAGAGATCTCGTTGCTGAGTGCCGCATTCGATCAATCTGTTCATTTATAGAGGCCTCTTTTTCTATGTATGTATCTGATCTTGGTACATAAGCCTCAGGAGTGTAATAGTCATAGTACGAAACAAAATACTCAACTGCGTTATCTGGAAAAAAAGTTTTCATTTCCCCATAAAGTTGAGCAGCAAGTGTTTTGTTTGGAGCTAATATTAAGGCAGGTCTGTTAGTTGCTTCAATAACTTTAGCCATAGTAAACGTTTTTCCAGATCCTGTAACACCAAGTAGAACCTGGTTAAATTGTTCCTTGTTAGCACCATTAACTAATTTTTTTATTGCTTCAGGCTGATCACCTGCAGGTTTAAAATCAGATTTAATTTTAAATTTTTTTCCACCCTCGAGTTTTCCACCTATTTTTGGATTTTTGCTTTGAATATCTGTAATTAAATCTTGATAAGTATTTTCCATATATTAAATAACGTAATAGGATTTATTTATATTTCAATGAGCATAATATCAGACAGTTTAAAAAAGATTAAACCATCTCCTACTATTGCTGTTACTCAAAAAGCAAGAGAATTAAAAGCTGCTGGAAAAGATGTTATTGGCCTCGGCGCAGGAGAACCAGATTTTGATACTCCAGAAAATATTAAAGAAGCCGCAATAAAAGCAATAAAAGAAGGTGATACTAAATATACAGCAGTTGACGGAACACCTGCATTAAAAAAAGCAATTGTAGCAAAATTTAAAAATGAAAATAATTTAGAGTATACCACTGATCAAATTACAGTTGGTGCAGGAGGAAAACACGTTATCTATAATGCTATGATGGCAACACTAAACGATGGAGATGAGGTAATAATTCCAGCTCCTTATTGGGTATCTTATCCAGATATAGTTTTATTAGCTGGTGGAAAACCTGTTGTAATGGAATGTGGCGAAAAACAAGGCTTTAAAATAAATCCATTAGACTTAGAAAAATTTATTACTCCAAAAACAAAATGGATTATTTTAAATTCTCCATCTAATCCAACTGGAGCTTGTTATTCTGAAAAAGATATAAAAGCAATTGCTGCTGTTTTAGAAAAGCACAAGCATATTTATATCTTAAGTGATGATATTTATGAACACGTCACCTACGAAGGGTTTAAATTTTTTACTATTGCTCAAATAGAAAGTTTAAAAGACAGGGTTCTTACAATGAATGGCGTAAGTAAAGCTTATTCAATGACAGGTTGGAGGATTGGGTATGCAGCTGGTCCAAAAGATATTGTTACAGCTATTGCTAAAATTCAATCACAATCAACAACCAATCCTTCCTCAATTAGTCAAGCAGCATCAGTTGAAGCACTAAGTGGGACACAAGATTTTATTAAAAAAAGAGCTAACTCTTTTCAAGAGAGACGAGATTTTGTAGTAAAAGCATTAAATGATATTGATGGCATCAATTGTTTAAATCCTGACGGAGCATTTTATGTTTTTCCCAGTTGTAAAGATTTAATGGGAAAAAAAGATCCTAGTGGAAAAGAAATTAAATCAGACACTGATTTTGTTCAATCTCTTTTAGAGAATAGTGGTATTGCTGTTGTTCAGGGTTCTGCATTTGGTTTAGAAGGTTTTTTCAGAATTTCATATGCAACTTCAATGGAAAATCTAAAAAAAGCTTTAGAAAAAATTTCCTCTTTTTGTAAAAGTTTAACTTAATGAAAACAGCCATAGTATTTGGTTCCACTGGATTAATTGGTGGCCATTTAGTTAATCAATTAATTCAAGATAATTATTACACTAAAGTTAAGATTTTCGTTCGTTCACAAACTTCAATTAATAATGAAAAAGTTGAGGTAATAAATATTGATTTTAATAATTTAGAAAGTCATAAAACTGAAATTACTGGGGATGATTGTTTTTTTTGTATTGGTACTACAAAACAAAATTCTCCTAATAGAAATGAGTACCAAAAAGTAGAGCTAGATATCCCAAAAGAAATTGGACAAATTGCAAAAGCTAATTCAGTCAATTCATTTATTTTTATCTCTTCAATATATGCTAATCCAAATAGTTCAGGGAATTATGTGAAATTTAAAGGTTTAGTTGAAGAAGAATTAAAAAGATTAAACTTCTCTAAATTAGGAATATTAAGACCTTCTTTTTTAATGGGGAAAAGAAAAGAAAACAGAGTGGGTGAAAAAATAGGTATTTTGACTTTTAGCGTATTGTCGCCTTTATTATTTGGACCGTTTAAAAAAATGAGACCTATCAGTTCAGAAATAGTTGCAAAAGCAATGATCAAAATTGCCAAACAAAATTTACAAAAAATTACGTTTGAGTCTGATGAAATTTTAAAATTATAATTAAACCAAACCTAATCTCACAACAGATTTTGCATTTTCCGCCATACAATCTTTTGCAGCTTTAAATTTAAACCCTAATAATTCTTCAGCATAAGAGGGGTCGGTTTGCATTAAAATTCCAAGATCAGGTATCATCATTTTGGCACTTGAGTCTAAATAACTTATTAACTTAACCATGAAATTTGGAAGCTCTTTTTTTGGAAGCTTTTTTGCATAAGCAGGCATTGCTTCAGCCATCAATTGGGATAATTCGACTAATTTTTTTACTTCTTTTCCAACAATTAATCTTCTACCTCCAACTTTATCATTTCCAATACAAGCAACATGAGCTTTTGCAATGTCTTTTACATCAGAAATTAGAACAGCAAATTTAGGTGCTCCAGGGAATTTACCTGCCATAAATTGTCTAACATACTCAATTGAAGTACCTCCTTTTTTATCCAGAGCATCACCGAAGACTCCACCAGGACAAATTGTTGTTAATTTATTTTTTAATCCTTTACTTTCCATCAATTCCCAAGCAACCCTCTCAGCTTTAGTTTTTGATAAAAAATAATCATTTACCCCTTCCACCCAATTTTCATCAGTCCAATCTTGTTCTCCAAATGTATAAGGATTAGTTCTGCTAGGTTTTCTAAACATAGCAACAATAGAAGAAGTTTTAACAATTTGATCTACTCCAGCATTTATCCCTGCATTTAATACCCTTAAAGTACCATCTACTGCAGGCGGTAATAAGCTTTCTCTATTATTTGAAACTTTTATTGGAAAAGGAGATGCAATATGAAATATATATTTACATCCTTTAGCTGCATCATTCCATCCATCATCTTTAACAAGATCTAATTTAACAAAAGACAATTTATCTATAGAAGCGTATTTACTAATAGTATCTTTGGTTTGTTCAATTAAAGTTTCATTCCTTACTGTTCCTAGAACTTCGTAACCAGAATTTAATAATTCTATTGCTGTATGTTTTGCTATCCAACCGCTTATTCCAGTTAGCAATACTTTTTCTGACATTTAATTGTGAGAGAGATGTTTTTCTGCTTCAAGAGCCGCCATGCATCCCATACCTGCAGCTGTAACCGCTTGTCTAAAAATTTTGTCTTTAACATCTCCAGCTGCAAAAACTCCAGGCACATTAGTTTCAGTAGAGTCTGCCTTTGTAATTAAGTATCCTTCTTTATCCATTTCCAGTTGATCTTTAAATAGCTGGGTTGCTGGATCATGACCAATAGCAATAAATACACCATCAAGCTTTAATTCTTGTGTTTCATTTGTTTTGACATTTTTTATTTTAATCCCCTTAACATTTTTAGGATCTTTGTCACCCAATACATCTTCAACTACAGAGTCCCAAATAATTTCAATTTTTTTATTTTCCATTAATTTTTTTTGAAGCATTTTTTCAGCCCTTAAACTATCTCGTCTGTGAATTAATTTTACTTTGGATGCAAATTTTGTAAGAAACATAGCCTCTTCAACAGCTGCATTGCCACCTCCAACTACTGCAACCTCTTTATTTTTAAAAAAGAAACCATCACATGTTGCGCAAGCAGAGACGCCAAATCCTCTAAACTCTTGTTCTGAGTCTAAATTTAACCATCTAGCCTGAGCACCTGTAGAAATTATTATGCTATCAGCAGTATATTTTTGACCACTATCTCCAGTTGCCTCAAACGGAGAAGTTTTTAAATTAACATTATTAATGTGATCCTCTATCATTTCTGTACCAACAGCTTTAGCTTGTTCTTTCATCTGATCCATTAACCAAGGACCCTGTATGACCTCTGCAAATCCTGGAAAGTTTTCAACATCAGTTGTGGTTGTTAATTGACCACCTGGCTCAGATCCATGAACTAGAATTGGACTTAACATAGCTCGAGCAGCATAAACTGCAGCTGTGTATCCAGCAGGACCGGATCCAATTATTAACACTTTTGTGTGTTTAGTTGGATTTTGACTCATATGAAAGCTATATAGTGATTAATGACTAAATTAAAAGGTATTTTATTAACTCAAGGCATGCATGGAATGATTAGTCAAGTTGAGGGATTGGCTAAAGCTCTAGAAATTGAATTTACACACCACAAGGTTGAACTAAATAATTTTTGGAATTTATTGCCACCAAAATTTACTCCTGTTTCACAAAAAGTTTATAAAAAAATAGATCATTTAGATTTTGATATAATTATATCTTGTGGAAGAAAGAGTGTAATTCCATCAATTCATTTAAAAAGTATTTCAAATAAAAAGGTGTTTAACATCCATATCCAAGATCCAAAAGTAGATTTAAATCATTTTGATTTTGTAATAGCCCCTGAACACGATGGAGTAAAAGGTTCAAATGTAATTTCCACAAAAGGGGCTATACATTATTTAACATTAAACGAAATTGAGGAAAATAAGCATTATTTAAATTCATTTATAAAAAAAGATGATAGAAAAATTTGGTCTTTAATTTTGGGTGGGCCTACCAAATATTATGATTACTCAACAAAAAATATGAAACATATTTTTTCAATTTTTTATAAATTGTTAAAGAAACATAACTTTCAACTTGTTGTAATTCCATCAATGAGAACACCATTGAATACGATCCACTATGCTAAAGAATTTTTTGGAGAAAATCACACTATTATAATGGATGTTGATAAAAAAGCTTATTTATCAGCACTTGGTTTATCTGAAAATATTGTGGTTACTTGTGACTCTAGCTCAATGATATCGGAAGCAGCTTTGACTGGTAAACCCATTTATGTAGCAAATATTTTACCAAAAAGAAATGATAAGAGATTCCAAAACTTTAGAAATTTATTTAGAGAATTAAATATTACAAGAAATTTGGGAGAAGAGGTAGAAAATTGGAACTATGAAAAACTTGATGAAACGAATAGAGTTGCAAAAATATTAAAAAGTAAAATTCAAAGTTAATGTCATTTTTAAATTCAATTAAAAATAATTCAAAAAAATACAATTTCCCTTTTGATCATTGGGAATATAGTAATGCTTTATCAGAGGAAGCAATTGATGAAATAGTAAAAGCAGATATTCCTGATGTAAGCAAACACAATCTTAATTACGATGGAACAAGAGCAATAGATGGTGGAGCTGCAGAATTTAGAGAAGGAATAGCATCAGGTGGACAAGCAATAAAATTTAGATGTTTTATAAACAAAGAAAATTCCACTCAATTTCCAAATTTAGTAAAATTTATAAATGAACTTCAATCCAAAGAAACATATGAAACAATATCAAAAATGATAGATAAGGATTTATCAAATTCTTATGTAAGAGTTGAGGTTATATGTGATCGAGAAGGTTTTTGGCTCAAACCTCATTGCGATATAAAAGAAAAACTTATGTCAGGATTGATATTCGTTAATAAAACAAACGAATCTCAGGACTTAGGAACAGATTTTTATAATGAAAAATTAGAGAGGGTTAAGACACTTCCTTATAAACATAACTATGGTTACATGTTTACCAGTGGACCAAATACTTGGCATGGAATGGAAAAGAAAAAAATAGTTAAAGAAAGACGATGTATTCAAGTAAACTATGTTACTTTTCAGACAGATTGGAAAGTTAAATAATTTATTTTTCCCAATCAAATCTGGGAAACGAGTCGAAAACTTTAAATATTCCCTCTGACCACTGGTTACAAACTCGGGAATAAGTCTCGTCAGAAAGATTTAAACATTCAAGTGAAGCTAATCTTTCAGCATCTTTTTTGTGTACAGCAAAATCTATTGGTGGGCCTACTGTTAAATCACTTTTTAGGGTTGAGTCCATCGAAATTAATGCACAACGTGATGCGTCCCCAATAGATACGTTTGGTTTGATAACCCTATCTAATATTGGCTTACCATATTTTACTTCTCCAATTACAAGATAAGGTTTGCTGTCAGCAGGTCTTATATAATTTCCTTGAGGATATATTAAATATAGTTCGTGTTGCTGACCTTTAATTTGTCCTCCAACTATAAAAGTTGAACCAAGTAAGACATTATCTGTATTAATTCCTTGAGGTGAGGAGTGCTCAATATTTAGTGAACCAATATAAGAAGCTATTTGTTCGAAATCAGAGCATGTATTTAAGTTCATTATCCCAGTTGAGCTTTTTAAATCTTTCTCAATTGATTTATAAACTGCTTGTGAAGTCCCTAAATTTCCTGAAGTTACTATTACAATAGTTCTGTCACCAACATCATGGGCCATCATTTTTGAATATATATTTACATTATCTAGACCTGCATTAGTTCTTGAGTCTGAAGCAAAAACAAGACCTTCATTAGTTTTAATACCTATACAATATGTCATAGATGTAATTGATATTTAAAAATAAACATTTTTACAAACTATTTTTAGCATAACTGTCATTCATTCTTCGCATTTGTCTATTTTGTATATTTATTAAAATATTAAATATTATGGTTACTCAATTCTGGAAAAATTACGACTCAAAATCATCTTATGATGGTTATATATCTGATGATAGCAAAATAAGAAAACATGCTAAAATTATTTCTGGTATTTTAGAGAGGAATGGAAAGAAAAAATTACAAGAAATTGAAAAAAATTGCCAAAGCACAATTAGCGCAAGAGGAATTAATTTCAGAGTCTACGCAGCCAACAATAGAGCAGAAGAAAAAAAATGGCCTTTAGATATAATTCCCAGAATAATTCCTAAACGTGTATGGAACAAAATTTCAAAAGGGTTGGCACAAAGAGTAAAAGCACTTAATTTATTTATAGATGATGTTTACAATAAAAAAAAAATTTTTAAGGATAATGTAGTTCCTAAGGAATTAGTTTTTAATTCGCCATATTATATCAAAGAATGTGATGGTTTTTCTCCAAAGTATAAAGCTTGGTCAAACATTTCTGGAATTGATCTTATTAGAAATATAAATGGTGAATACTTGGTTTTGGAAGATAATTTGAGAGTTCCATCAGGCGTATCTTATATGCTTGAAAATCGGATGGTAATGAGGGACGTTTTTCCAGAGTTATTTACAAGATATAAAGTTTCCTCAATACATCAATACGCAAATAAATTGTACCACTGTATGGAGGAATGCATACCTAAAAGAACTGAAAATCCTCACATGGTAGTACTTACTCCTGGCATTTATAATTCAGCTTATTTTGAACATTCTTTTTTAGCTGAACAAATGGGAATTGCTCTCGTTGAAGGTAAAGATTTGTTCGTGGAAAATGATATTGTATACATGAAAACTGTTAAAGGTAAACTTAAAGTAGATTGTATATATAGAAGATTAGATGACAACTTTTTAGATCCCAAAGTATTCTACAAAGAATCACTTATTGGAGTTCCTGGACTTTTTAAGTGTTGGAAAAAAGGAAACGTAGGAATAGTAAACGGAATTGGAACAGGTATAGCAGATGACAAAGCTATTTACTCTTATGTAAATAAAATGATTGTTTATTATCTAGGCGAGCAACCTAAAATAAATCAAGTTGAAACTTTTTTGTGTCATGAGAAAAAAGATAGAGATTATGTTATTGAAAACATTTCAAAATTAGTTGTAAAACCAGCAAATGCGTCTGGAGGGTATGGTATTTTAATTGGTGCAAGAGCATCAAAAAAAGAAAAAGATGAAATGATTCAGAAAATAAAAAGTAAACCAAGAGAATTTATTGCTCAGCCTTTAGAAATTTTATCAACTCTTCCTACGATTACTGAAAGCAATATAGAGCCAAGACATGTTGATTTAAGACCTTTTGTATTAAGTGGAAAATCTATTTACGTAACATCTGGTGGTTTAACAAGAGTTGCATTAAGGAAAGGGAGTACAATTGTAAATAGTTCACAAGGTGGAGGATCTAAAGATACAATGATAGTTGATGTTTAAAATTTACTAAATATCTTGCAGTGAATTAACCTCTAATCTTTTTGTCTTAAGAGATTTAATTGCCTCCAAACAGGCTTGAGCAGTAGACATATTAGTACAGTATGGGACTTTATTCTTTAATGTTGCTCTTCTTAAAGCTATAGCATCACTAAGTCGGTGTTCACTATTTCCACCCCCAGTGTTTATTACTAGTGCAATTTTTTTTGAGTCTAAAACATCAACTATATGAGGAGTTCCACTACTAACTTTATTTATAATTTTACATTTCATCCCATGCTTTCGAATATATTCTGCAGTTCCTCTAGTTGCACATAATTTAAACTTTAGTTTAATAAGTTCTTTTGCTAAATCTATTCCTTCATCTTTGTGACTATCTTTTAGAGATATAAAAGCTAATCCTTGTTTTGGTAATGAGTTAGCAGCTGCGATTTGACTTTTCGCAAAAGCCATTCCAAAATTTTTATCAAATCCCATCACTTCCCCCGTCGATTTCATTTCAGGTCCTAACAATAAGTCACTGTTTGGAAATTTATTAAATGGAAACACAGCTTCTTTAACTGCGTACATACCTTTAGATTTATCTTTTAAATTAAACTTAGATAACTTTTCACCAGCCATTACTCTTGATGCAATTTTAGCTAAAGGAAGACCTTTTGCTTTTGATACAAAAGGAACTGTTCGACTAGCTCTTGGATTAACTTCAATGACATAAATTTCATCTTTTTTTATTGCAAACTGTATGTTCATGAAACCTTTTACGTTCAAAGCTATCGCTAATTTTTTTGTTTGATTTTCAATTTCTTTAAGAAGATATGGTTTAATAGAGATAGGAGGTAAGCTACACGCCGAATCTCCTGAATGAATTCCTGCTTCTTCGATATGTTGCATAATACCTGCTACGTGAACTTGTTTTCCATCTGATATAGCATCCACATCCACTTCCATTGCATGATCGATAAATTTATCAATTAAAATTGGATTATCTTCTGCAGCTTTAAAAGCTTCCTCAACATATTTTTTAAGCTGATTTTTTTCATGAACAATTTCCATTGCTCTTCCACCCAAAACATATGAAGGTCTTACCATTAATGGCAACCCTATTTTATCTGCAATTTTAATTGCCTGATTAAATGTCTTTGCAATTCCACTATCTGCCTGTTTTAGTTTTAATTTATTTAATAAATTTCTAAATCGGTCCCTATCTTCTGCTAAATCGATCGATGTATATTGCGTTCCTAAAATCGGAAGTTTGTTGTCATATAAAAATTTAGCAAGCTTAATTGGGGTTTGGCCACCAAACTGGGCTATTACACCCATAAGATTTCCTTTTTCTTGCTCTTTTTTAATTATATTAAATACGTACTCTTCTTTTAAAGGTTCAAAGTATAATCGATCACTCGTATCATAGTCTGTTGATACTGTTTCAGGGTTACAATTAACCATTATCGTCTCAAATCCTGCGTCTTTTAATGAAAAACTAGCCTGACAACAGCAATAATCAAACTCAATTCCTTGTCCAATTCTATTTGGCCCCCCTCCAAGAATAATTATTTTTTTCTTATTGGATGGATCAGCCTCACATTCAGAATTAATTGAAAAATTTCTTTGATACGTTGAATACATATAGGGTGTAAACGATTTAAATTCAGCTGCGCAAGTATCTACTTTTTTATAAACCGGAAGTATTTTAAGTGCTGATCTTTTTCTTCTAACAACGTCTTCAGAAGTTTTAGTTAATTCCGAAAGTTTTTTATCTGAAAATCCTATTGATTTTATTCTATTAAATTCTGAAAATTCTTTAGGAAGTCCTTTGTTTTTGATCAGTACTTCACAATCAACTATTTCTTTAATTTGTTCTAAAAACCAAGGATCAATTTTAGATAAATTGTGTATTTTCTTTAGGTCTAATTTTTTTCTAATTCCTTCAGCAACTAGTAATATCTTATTCGGAATTGTTTCTCTTAGTTTCTTTTCAATTTGTTTTTTATTTAAATCAAAAATTCTGTCTAAACCTGAAAAACCAGTTTCAAGAGACACCAAAGCCTTTTGTAGAGATTCTTTAAAGTTTCTTCCAATAGCCATTGCTTCACCTACTGATTTCATTGATGTCCCTAAAGTTGCAGGAGATGTTGAAAATTTTTCAAATGTAAATCTTGGAATTTTTGTCACCACATAATCTATACTTGGTTCAAATGATGCAGGAGTAACTTTAGTTATTTCATTTTTTAATTCATCTAGAGTATAGCCAACTGCTAATTTTGCAGCTACTTTTGCAATAGGAAATCCAGTTGCTTTTGATGCAAGTGCTGATGATCTTGATACACGTGGATTCATTTCAATTATAACCATTCGACCATTTTTAGGATTGATAGCAAATTGAACATTTGATCCTCCAGTTTCAACTCCAATTTTTCTCAAACATGCAATAGATGCATTTCTCATTACTTGGTATTCTTTATCTGTAAGTGTAAGAGCTGGTGC
>CACHPE010000005.1 GCA_902581605.1 uncultured Pelagibacteraceae bacterium
GGATTGCCTCAAATATAGAAATTAATGAAATTGGTTTAAACCATCCACTTTATAAAAATAAAAATAAAAAATTTAATACACCAGCATTTAATTTTGATGAAGTTGTAAAAATGCCAGAAAATTCAACCTTGTTAGCTTCAAATTCAATAAACAACGTTCAAGGGATAAATTTCAAAGTTGGTAACTGTAATATATGGGGCCTTCAATACCACCCTGAGATTACTTATAATAAAATGATCAATTTAATTATTTTCAGAAAAAAAAGACTTTTAGAAAAAGGTGCATTTAAAGATGAGAATGAGATAGAGAATCACATTAAACACATAGAAACTGAGAATAATAAATTAGATAAAGTTTCTAGAATGAGAGAATTAGAGAACTGGTTAGACTATCTAAATTTAGAATAAACCTTCTATTTCACCTTTGTCATTTAATTTTATTGAGTCGGCCGCAGGAACTCTTGGAAGTCCTGGCATTGTCATAATTTCTCCACACACAACAACTATAAATTCTGCACCAGAAGAAAGTCTTACCTCTCTTACAGGTAAAACATGACCTGTGGGTGCACCTTTTAAATTTGGATCTGTTGAAAAACTATATTGAGTTTTTGCAATACAAACAGGTAAATTACCGTAACCTTTTTCTTCAAATTCTTTAAGTTGTTGTCTTACTTTTGTATCTGCGACTACTTCTGAGGCGCTATAGATTTCTTGTGCAATTTTTTCTATTTTTTTGAATAATGGCAGATCATCCTCATATAAAAATTTAAATGTATCTTTTTTATCTTCACAAATTTCTGTAACATTTTTAGCAAGATCAATTGTTCCTTCGCTTCCATTAGACCAATGCGTACATTTAGAAGCTTTCACACCTTGGGTTTCACAAAAATCTAATAAAGTTTTCATTTCATCATCTGTATCAGTAATAAAATGATTTACAGCTACAGTAACAGGTAATCCAAATTTTCTAATATTGTTTATATGTCTACGTAAATTTACCAATCCATCTTTCAAAGCGGTTATATTTTCTTTTTTTAAATCTTCTTTATTAACTCCTCCGTGCATTTTAAGGGCTCTAATTGTTGCTACAATAACTACACAGTCTGGTTTGAGTCCTGATTTTCTACATTTAATATTTAAAAATTTTTCAGCTCCTAAATCTGCTCCAAATCCTGCCTCTGTTACTACATAGTCAGATAATTTTAGACCAGCTTTCGTTGCAATAACTGAATTACATCCATGTGCTATATTTGCAAAAGGTCCCCCGTGAATTATAGCTGGATTATTTTCCAAAGTTTGAGTTACATTTGGTCTTATTGCTTCTTTAAGCAAAACAGTCATTGGACCTTGTGCATTTAAATCTTTTGCATAAATTGATTGTTTATCTCTTGTATATCCAATCGTGATATTGCCAATTCTATTTTCTAAGTCTTTTAAGTCTGTAGCTAAACAAAAAATAGCCATTAATTCAGATGCAACAGTGATATCAAAACTATCTTGTCTTGGATAACCATTTGCCACTCCTCCAAGATCAACAATTACTGATCTTAAGGATCTATCGTTCATATCCATTACTCTTCTCCAAACAACTCTTCTTACGTCGATGTTAAGTTTGTTCCCCCAATAGATATGATTATCAATTAAAGCAGATAATAAGTTATGCGCAGATGTAATAGCATGAAAATCACCTGTAAAATGAAGATTGATTTGTTCCATCGGTACTACCTGTGCATAACCACCACCAGCAGCTCCACCCTTCATTCCAAATGATGGACCTAAACTTGGTTCCCTTAAGCAAACAATAGATTTTTTTCCAATTTTATTTAAACCGTCATTTAAACCAACAGAAGTTGTAGTTTTACCCTCACCAGCTGGAGTAGGAGTGATTGCTGTAACTAAAATTAATTTGCCATTTTCTTTTTTAAGGGTATTCAAATATTCCAAATTTATTTTGGCTATGTGTCTTCCCATTGGGCTAAACGCAAAATTTTCATCGGGGACACCAACCTTTGAAAGAATATCCTTTATTGGCTGCATCTTAGCTTCTCTAGCTATTTGGATGTCAGATTTAATTTCGGCCATAAATAATCAAATAAATTAAAAGTTTTTTATCTGTGACTTCTTATCCTTTTTTGAGATATTTGGAAACTTCTAAAAAATATATATAAAAAAAATAAGCACTATTTAAATTGATTGTTATAAAATTATATAAATGCAAAAATATTCTATATTTAATTTGGTTAAAAACGCTTTCTCAAACCATGAAAATTGGGATTTAGCCTGGAAAGATCCAACACCTAAGGAAGAATACGATGTTGTAATTATTGGTGGTGGAGGCCATGGATTAGCTACAGCCTATTATCTTGCTAAAGAACATAACATTACAAAAGTTGCAATCATTGAGAAAGGATGGATTGGTGGAGGAAATGTAGGACGTAACACTACAATTATTAGATCCAATTACATGCATGACGAAAATGGTTTGTTCAGTGAGTTTGGGATGGATTTATGGAGAAAGATGAGTCAGGATTTAAACTACAATGTAATGTTTTCTCCAAGAGGAATAATTAATCTTGCGCATTCTGATGCACAAATGAATGCATACGCGAGAAGAGGAAATTCTATGAGATTAAATGGAATAGATGCTGTTCTTTTAAATAGAGAGCAAGTTAAAGAAATTATTCCAATGGCTGATTTTTCTGAAAACGTAAGGTTTCCAATTTTTGGTGGTTTGATGCAACCAAGTGCGGGCACAGCAAGACATGATGCTGTTGCATGGGGTTATGCACGTCAAGCAGATTCCATGGGTGTTGATATAATTCAAAATTGTGAGGTGATAGGTTTCGATGTTTCTGCTGGTAAAATAAAAGGAATAAGAACTTCACGAGGAAATATCAAAGCAAAAAAAATAGGTTTATGTGTTGCCGGAAGCACAAATATATTAGCTGAAAAATTAAATATGACTTTACCAATTGAAACTCATTTGCTTCAAGCATGTGTTTCTGAACCAGTTAAACCAGTTTTAGATAGTGTAGTTACTTTTGGTGCAGGACACTTTTATGTAAGTCAATCAGACAAAGGCGAGATGGTAATGGGTGGTGATCTTGACGGGTACAATAGTTATGCTCAAAGGGGAAATCTACCGACATTGCAACATGTGTTAACAGAAGGAATAGCAATGATGCCGTTTTTAAGTAAATTAAAAATGCTTAGAACATGGGGTGGTATTATGGATATGTCAATGGATGGATCACCTATAATTGATAAAACACACATTGAAGGTTTATATTTAAATTGTGGATGGTGTTATGGAGGGTTTAAAGCCACACCCGCTTCGGGCTGGACATTTGCTCATACTATTGCACAAGACAGAGTTCATGAGTTAAACGCTGGTTATAGTTTAAATAGATTTAGTACAGGTAATCTTATTGATGAAAAAGGACTTGGTACCAAAACTTGGATATCATAAATGCTTTATATAAATTGCCCACATTGTGGAATGAGATCTCAAAATGAATTTTCATACGGTGGAGACGCGAGCGTTAAAAGACCTGAGCTAAATAAAGAAGTTTCTGATCAAGAATGGGATGATTTTGTTTATAATAGAAAAAGTTTAAGAGGAAAGCATTTAGAACTGTGGCAACATATTTCTGGATGTAGACAATGGATAAAGGTTGAGAGAGATACTGCAACCCATGAAATATTTAGAACTTTTAAAGCCGATGAGGAAGTTGCTTAATGACCCAAGCTTTTAGAATTGAAAATGGGGGGTTAATAAATAGGGAAAAAAAATTATCCTTCAAATTTAATGGCAAAACATACTTTGGTTATGAAGGAGATACATTGGCATCAGCTTTATTGGCGAATGGAGTTCATTTAGTAGGAAGAAGTTTTAAATATCACAGACCCAGAGGTTTTTTTGGGGCAGGTGTAGATGAACCTTATGCAGTTGTTCAACTTTATAGAAATGGTGAAACAGAACCTAATATTAAAGCAACAGAGCAGGAACTATTTGAGGGTTTAGAGGCAAAAAGTGTTAATTGTTGGCCAAGTGTTAATTTTGACATAGGTGCAATCAATAATTTTTTGAGAATTTTTTTACCAGCAGGTTTTTATTACAAAACTTTTATGTGGCCGAAAAGTTTTTGGTATCGAATTTATGAGCCTTTCATAAGAAAAGCAGCTGGTTTAGGTGTAGCTTCAACTAAACACGATAATGAAAGATATGAACATAAATATGAATACTGTGATTTATTAATTGCAGGTTCAGGTCCTTCAGGTTTAGCTGGTGCATATGCAGCAGCAAAAAATGGAGCCAAAGTAATTTTAGCTGAAGATAAACCAAGATTTGGTGGATCTTTATTAACTAGTGATGTCAATATTGGCAATCAATCGGGAAAAGATTGGGCTGATGGCATAGTTGCTGAGTTAAAAACAATGCCCAATGTTGTTGTAAAAAATAGATCTCAAATTTTTGGATACTATGATCACAACATGCTTGTGATGTCGGAAAAAGTTAGTGATCATTTACCATCAACTAAAAAATATCACCCTAACAAAAGGTTATGGTATATTCGAGCAAAAGAAGTTTTGATTTCCTCAGGATCAATTGAAAGACCAATAGTTTTTGGAAATAATGATACACCAGGGGTAATGCTTTCTTCAGCCGCTAAAGAATATTTAAAAGTATATGGTGTTTTAGTTGGAAGAAAACCATTGGTATTTACAAATAACGATAGTGGATACGAAACAGCAATAGAATTTAAAAAACATGGAGTAGATCCAGTTGTTTTAGACTCAAGAAAAAATCCTGTGTCAGAAATAATTGATGAGGCAAAAAATTTAGGAATTAATATTAAAAATTCATATGTTGTTGTTGCAGCACAAGGATACAAAAAAGTAAAATCGGCAGATATCGCAAGTATTTCTGAAGACAAAAAACAACTTGGTAAAATAGAAAATGTACAATGTGATTGTATTTGCGTTTCAGGTTTTTGGACACCAACTATTCATTTAGCCTCACAATCAGGAAATAAAACAAAGTTTAAAGAGGAAATTGATGCATTTGTTCCAGGACAATCAAAACAAAATGAAATTACTTTAGGTGCAGCTAATGGAGTATTTTCACTAGAGGAAACTTTAAAAACGTCATTTACAGCAGGAAGTGAATTATCAAAAAAAATTACTGAAAATGACAATAAGATAGCTATTCCAAATGTTGTTGAGAAAAAATCTTCTCAGCATGATAAGTTTTGGTGTGTTCCATTACCAAAAGGTAAAAATTATAAAAGATTTTTAGATTTTCAAAACGATGTAGCAGTGTCTGATATAGAAATAGCTTTAAGAGAAGGGTATCGATCAATTGAACACGTTAAAAGGTATACCACTCTAGGAATGGCAACAGACCAAGGAAAAACAAGTAATTTAAATGGATTACAATTAGTATCCGAAATTGAAAACAAAGTTGTTCCTGCAGTAGGCCATACGACTTTTAGGCCTCCATATACTCCTGTTTCTATTGGAGCAATAGTAGGAAGAGAAGTTGGAAAGCATTCAAAACCAACAAGAAAATCTCCAATGCATTCATGGCATGAAAAAAATAATGCAGTGTTTGTTGATGCAGGTGTCTGGTTAAGACCCAGGTATTATAGAAGAGGAAATGAAAATTTATTTGAGGGATCAAAAAGAGAAGCAAAAAATGTAAGAACAAATGTAGGTGTTTGCGATGTAACTACATTAGGTAAAATAGATATTAAAGGACCAGATGCAGCTGAGTTATTAAATAGAGTTTATACAAATTCATGGTTGAAGCTACCAGTTGGTAAAGCTAGATATGGTGTAATGTTAAGAGAAGATGGAATTGTAATGGATGACGGAACAACTACAAGAATTTCTGAAAATCATTATCATATGACTACAACAACAGCTCAAGCAGCAAACGTTCTTTCGCATTTAGAATATTATTTGCAACTCGTTTGGCCTGAATTAAATGTGAATGTAGTTTCAACTACGGAACAGTGGGCTGGAGCAGCTATAGCTGGACCTAAATCTAGAGATTTATTACAAAAATTATTTCCAAACTCTGATGTATCAAATGGAGGCTTACCTTTTATGGGCTATATGGAGGGAGATTTATTTGGTGTAAAAGCAAGAATATATAGAATTTCGTTTTCAGGCGAGCTTGCTTATGAGGTAAATGTTGAGTCTGATTATGGAAATTTTATGTGGGAAAAAATAATTGAAGTTGGTGAAGAATTTAATATTCAACCATATGGAACTGAAGCATTATCAACTCTTAGAATTGAAATGGGACATGTTGCAGGATCAGAACTTGATGGTAGAACAATTCCATTCGATAATGCCTTAGAAGGTCTTGTTAGTAAAAAGAAAGATTTTATTGGAAAAAGATCATTACAAAGATCTGCATTTATAGCTGAAGATAGACAAAGAATAGTAGGCGTAGTTCCATTAGATAAACAAACAAGTATACCAGAAGGCTCTCACTTAGTTAAAGATGATAAAGCACCGTTACCAAATCCAAAATTAGGTCATATCTCTGCATCTTGTTGGAGTGTTGAATATGACAATCCTTTTTCTTTAGCAATTTTGAAAGATGGAAAAAATATGATAGGTCAAAAGCTTTTTGCGATGTCACCACTTAAAAACAAAGTAATACCAGTTGAGATAGTTTCATCACATTATGTAGACCCGAAAGGTGAAAGAGTTAGATCATGACATTAATTTCAGCTTTATCAAATGTTCATACAAAAGGTCAATTCGGAGATTATAAAGGTAAAAATGGAAATGATATACTTAAAATATCTGAAATCAAAAATTTATTAATTATTCAAATAGTTCAGTACAAAAATTCTTCAGTTTCATTTGAGGGTATTGAGATTGATGGTTTAAAATTAAAAAATAAACCTTTGGCCGTAGTATTTAATGAAAATACAAGGATTATGTGGAATGGACCAAAAAACTGGCTTTTAGTTTCAATAAAAAAAGATTTAATAAAAAATGTAGTAGATAAATTTAAAGATACAGATTTTGCTGTAACAGATTTATCTCATTCTAGAGCTATCATAGAAATCGAGGGAAATGATATGATAGAAGTTTTGAAAAAAGGATGTCCTTTTAATTTTAATAAATTAGATAAAAACAATTCAATTAACTCAACTTATAATGGAATAGCTTTTACTGTAGATAGGTTGAGTGATAATCCAAATAAAGTAAGGATATTTACGCTAAGAAGCTTTGGCGAGTCTTTATATCATTCTATCACAGATGCATCTTTAGAGTTTGGTTTTGAAACAATATAAACTTAAAGTTTCAATCTCTTGTTGCAATATAAACACCTATAGAAGTAATTAGAAATCCAATTAAATCTAAGCTAGTTAAACTTTCATTTAAGAAAAGCCATGCCATAAAAGCAGATGTTGCTGGAATTAAAAAAAATATAGAAACAGTTTTGCTTGCTGAGTTATTTTTAATTAAAAACATTAATATTGTAAATGCACCAAATGAAACCAAAAATATTTGATGACTCATTGCAATAATAAATGTTTGTGAGAAATCAATATACGGATCAACAAACAAAATAATTATTGATAAATGAAATATACATCCACCAATAGCTTGATTCATATTACTTACAGACAATGGCAAGTTGTTGCTTAATTTTTTTTGCCATAAAGTTGAAAATGTAATTGCTAATAAGGCTATTATTGTTGCGATCAATCCTGTTGCTGGTATTTTAGAACCAACATCAAAACCTAATACAAGTCCTGCACCAGCAAATCCTAACAAAACACCTATCCATTGTTTTATAGATACTTTTTCATTTAAAATTGGACCACTTAATGCATTTGTGAGAACTGGTTGAAGGGTTACAATTAACGCTGCTATTGCTGTAGGCATACCTATTGAAATTGAGTAAAAGACACCACCAAGATAAAAACCATGAAACAAGATACCGCTAAAAAAAGATTCAAAAAAATTTCTTTTGCTTACTAGAATTTTTTGTTTTGAATAAATTGAAAATAAAAAAAAACCGAAAGCAACTAATGCAAATCTAAAAGCTAGAGCAGCAAATGGATCACTATTGTCTATGATAGGTTTAGTTGTAATGAAAGCGGAAGACCATAGAAGTATAAATATGAAAGGGAATATTTTAATCATCATGTTTAATAAACAAATAAATTTAATAAAATCAAACAAATCAGCACCTATTATGAGCAAATTATAAGTAGCAATGAAATATCAAATCACCTATGGTTCAACTATGAAATTTAGATTATTAAGAATTTTTACAATAATACTGTCTTTTTTCTTTTTGACGGGTTTTGCACCCATTTTTTCATTTGTTGGCCCAGGTTTAACAGCTTTTACTTCAGGTAATATCTATAAAGCAAGTGCCCAATTTATAATTAATCAAAAAATAGAAAAAGAAACTGGAAAAAATTCTTTAGCTTTAATTAAAGATACATTTATTGAAGAAAAAGATAAAAAAATTAAAAAAAATTCTTTTGATGAAGACTTAAGACAATTAGTTGAAACAAGAATTAAAATGACCAGACAAAAACTAGATAATCAAAATTTACAAAAATTACTTAAAAAACGAATTGAGATTACCAGATCAATAATTGATTTAAATAACACTAATCAATAATATTTAGATATATTAAATCTAATTGGTCAGTTTCTTTGCACCACATTTCATAGCTTTCACATACTCTCCATAAATGATCAAAAGCTCTTTGTGAAATTTCTAATGGAAAATGACTTTTAGTATAATAAAGCTTAGGTATTTTCATTAAAAATTTAACCATCGAATCTTTTTGAAGTTCTAAAAGTCTTAGAGTTTCTTCATTAATTTTTTTTTTAGTAATCGAGTCAATAAATTTATTATTCTTAAGCTCTAAAAACCATTTGTCATGAAATTCTCCAGAACTTAAAATGTTATATTCCTTAGTAGTCATAAAAATTTCAAAAGCTTGTATATTATTGATTTCAGGATTTTGTTTTTTAATTTCTATTATATTTGAATAAACAAATTCTGCAGCTCTCAACACATATGGTTTTTCAGTCTTATTAGACATAAACTAATTTTTATGCTTAACCATAGCTGAATGTGCCAAAATTAAGTTAGGATCTAAAAATACTTTTGAAGACTTTACATTTTCAAATGATTTAAATGCAAAAATTGCAATAGGGAGCTCTGTACAACCTAATATAATTTTTTTACACTTCATTTTAATTAATGAATCAATTGCAGGTTTAATTGCTTTTGCTGCTGACTTTACATTGCCCATTTTAACTAATTTAATTGCTTTATTAACTGACAATTTTTGTATTTTTTGAGATGGCTCTATTAATTGATAATCTTTTTCAAAAAATTTTTTATAAACTCCTGTTTTAAGAGTACCTTCAGTTGCTAAAATACCAACTTTGGAGTTTTTCTTACATTTTTTTTTAGTAAATTTGAAAACCTCTTTTGGCATATTGATTATTGGAATATTGATTTTATTTTGTAAATCATTGAACCAATAATGGGCCGTATTGCAAGGTATAACTATAAATTTACATTTATTCTTTTCTAGAAGCTTACAACCTCTGAGCAAACTCTTTAAAACTTTGTTATATTTTGCTCTACTTGTTTTATTTGTAGATTTGTTTGAAAGATTTTTAGTTTGAGAGCCAATAGACTCAGGTCTACCAGGAATATTTGATTTATTATAAAGTATAAATAATGGATACTCTTGATCTATTTTGCCTCTATTTAACACTGCAAGTTTGTTGCAAAAATCAAGACCTGCTTGAGTTCCCATTCCACCTAAAATTCCAATCATAATTTTGATTAATTTATTAATTTTTTATTTAAAATCTATAATTAATAATTGTGTTTAAAGATTGTTATTAAATAAGGTATTGGCTGAATAATAAATTTTTTTGAGTTAAATAAATTTTTCAGCCAATAGGAAGTGTGAAATTATGCAGTTTTTAAGTTAACTGCTGAAGGACCTTTAGGACCATCTTCAACATCGAAAGTCAAAGCTTGACCCTCTTCTAAACCGTTCATACCAGCATCTCTTACTGCTGAAACATGTACAAACACATCTTTTTCTTTATCTTCTCTTTCAATAAAACCAAAACCTTTGGTTGGATTGAACCACTTTACTTTACCTTGTAGACTCATATTTATCTTCTTACTTTTTGTTATGTTTAATTATTACTTATAATTAAGTAATATTGGCTTTTTTTAGTTTTTATTGGGTTTTGTCAACAAAATAGATCAACAATTAAAAATAATTTTTAAATATCGTCAATAAGCATAGTTAAATAAACAGAATTGATGTCTTCTTTATAGTGTGCAAAAGGTTCGCATATCGTGAAACCAGTTTTTTTGAATAGTTTTCTAGCGGGTGCAAAAAAATCACCTGCCCCTGTTTCGATACTTAATCTTTTTATTTTAAGCTTTTTAGCTTCATTGATTAAATGATTGATTACATGGATCCCTTTACCTTGTTTTCTAAAATCATTGTGAATTCTTATAGATTTAAATTCCCCATGTTCTTTATTTAAAAATTTTAAAGCACCACAACCGATCAGTTTTTCATCATCCCACAAGCTCCAAAATTTAATTGATGGTACTTTTAAACCAGGAATATCTAGGACGTGAGCACTTCCTTCTGGTGAAGCGGCTCTAAGCTCAACAAAATGTTTAGTTAGCAGCTCATTAACTTCTGGATTATCAAAATTATCTTCTATTGATTTTAACATTTATACTAAAGTTGTGATATGACCCATTTTTCTTTTTTCTTTTATATCTTTTTTTAAATAATCAAAGAAAAATTCGTTATCATTGAACTTTTTCATGTTTCTATAATGAGTAATTTGATCGCCAAGCAAATTCATCATTTTAGCATTAGATATTTTTTTTAAAGGGATTTGTTCTAAACCACATACAGCTCTAATATGATTTTCAAATTGACTCACATTAAAAGCATTTATTGTAAGATGTCCTGAATTATGTACTCTTGGAGCAATCTCATTAACATAAAGATTATCATTTCTATCAATAAAAAATTCTACACACAAAGTTCCAATATATTTAAGTTCTTCAGCTATTAGCATTGCCCAATCTTTAGATTGATTAAAAATTTTTTCATTAATTTCTGCAGGAATTTTTGAATATTTTAAAATTTGATCTTCGTGAGTATTTTCTATTGGTTCATAAATTTCATATTTATTATTACTAAACCTTGTGATTATAATTGAAATCTCTTTTTTTAATTTCACAAGTTTTTCAAGAATATATCCTTTTGAAAAATCAATATTCAATGAATCAAGTTCATCACCTGATCTAATTGGATATTGACCTTTGCCATCATAACCAAGCGTTGTTGTTTTTAATATTCCTGGTAAAAAATCTTCTAAAGCATCTATGTCAGATTTTTTTTCGATTGAAACATATCTTGTTGTTCTAATATTTAATTTATTAACAAAATCTTTTTCAGCCAATCGATGTTGAATTAATCTGTTAACAGAGGGCTTTGGTAAAACAGGTATAAATTTGTTTATTTCGTTTAATGTCTCATATGGAATATTTTCAAATTCATAAGTGACTAAATCAACTTGATTTATAAATTCTGATATCTTTTCTTTATTATCATATTTTCCATTAATAAATTGATTGCAAAAATTTTGTGCAGGTGCATCTATACCATCACAAAAAACAACTGTTTTAACATTTAATTTTTTAGCTGCTATTGCAAGCATACTTCCAAGTTGACCACCCCCAATGATACCAAGAGTAATTTCTGACATTTTATTTTGGAGATTTCTTTACAGATTTAGTTTGTAATGTTCTAAAATTTTTAAGTTTTTTTCGAACATTTAAATTATTATTAGCAATTATTGCTGCAGCTAATAAAGCAGCATTAATAGCACCGTCCTCTCCTATAGCAAGCGTTCCTACAGGAATTCCTTTAGGCATTTGTGCAATTGATAATAAACTATCTAACCCTTTAAGTTTTTTACTTTCAACAGGAACTCCAAGCACTGGCACATGTGTAAGTGCTGATATCATACCTGGAAGATGAGCAGATCCTCCAGCACCTGCAATTATTACTCCTATATGATTTTGCTCAACTTTTGTAGCATATTCATACATTCTCTGGGGTGTTCTGTGAGCAGATATGATTTTTGTTTCAAACGAAACTCCAATTTTTTTTAAGGTTTTTTCGGCTAGTTTCATTACTTTATAGTCAGACGGACTTCCCATTATGATTGAAACTTTTAATTTACTATTTTTTTTCATGAAATTGATCAATCTGTTTATTTCAAAATTAACTTAAAATTTCAATAAAATTAATAGTATTTAAAATACATATTGATTAGAGTTAAGCATACTATGAATTATAAAATCGATAATCTTCAATATTGTAATTGGTCTAGGAAAATCTTTGAGATCAACAGATCTGCTGGATTAGATGCTGTCCATGTTACCATTGTCTACCATGAAGATTTTGATGAATTACTAATTGAAATTAAAAAATGGGAAAAATTATTTCATGAAAATTCTGATTTAATTTTTCTTGGTAAGAATTTCCAAGATATTGATAAAGCTAATAAAGAAAACAAAACTGCAATATTTTTTGGTTTTCAAAACTGTTCACCAATTGAAGATGACATAAATCTTGTTGAAAAGGTTCATCAATTAGGATGCAGATTTATGCAACTTACTTATAATAACCAGTCTTTGCTAGCAACAGGTTGTTATGAAAAAGTAGATAGTGGAGTTACAAATTTCGGACGTGAGGTTATAAGAGAAATGAATAGAATTGGCCTCGTGGTTGACATGTCACATTCTGCAGAAAAAAGTACTCTAGATGCAATTGAATTCAGTGAAAAACCAATAGCAATTACTCATGCCAATCCCTCTTTTTGGCATCAAGCTAAAAGAAATAAATCCTCAGATTTATTAAAAATTTTGAGTGATAGTGGCGGTATGTTAGGTTTATCATTATATCCTCATCACTTAAAAGATAATACAAATTGTACTCTAGATAGTTTTTGTGAAATGGTGGCAAAAACAGCTGAAATAATGGATGTAAAAAAAATAGGAATAGGATCAGATCTTTGTTTAGATCATCCTGATACTGTTGTTGAATGGATGAGAAATGGTTCTTGGTCTAAAAGTAAAAATTATGGTGAAGGTTCGAAAAATAAACCAGGTTTTCCTAAACAACCTGACTGGTTTCTTGATGCAAGAGGTTTCAGAAATATTGAAAAAGGTCTAAAAAAAGCAGGTTTTTCAGATACCGAGACACATGGAATACTTGGAAATAACTGGTACAATTTTTATAAAACTATTTAATTATGAAAGTTGAATTAAGAGACCCGAATAAGATAATGAAATTATCAAGGCTAGGATCTTTTCATCAATCAAAATTATCTTTTTTAAGAAGTTTTCTTAATGAATTTAAAGAGTGGGAGTATAAAAGGGATTTATTTAATTTAAATGAAAATGGTTTTGGAGAAGCTGTTTATTCAGTTAAAAAAAATAAAAGAGTTTATTCTTTAATTTGTTTTGCAAATGAAATCAAAGATGAAGAAAGATCAGACAGAGTTATTGCAACAAAATGGGATGCAGCTTTTACATTACATGATGGAGTTCCTACAAAAAAAGACATTGAAAGATTAAAAAATGAAGTTCCAAAACAAGAAGTTGGTAGACTTTCTTATAAAGAATTAACTTTATCGAGAGCAAACAAATCAGTAAGAATTTATAATTATGTAGTTGAAAGTTTGAGCAAAGGTAAGCAGCCAGATTTAAACTTATTATCAAAAGTAGGCTATTTATATAGGACTACAGCAGTATATGGCTCAGGCAAATTTGGTCTTGCAGATCGATTTAGAATTAAAAATCGTGAGGAAATTAATGGTCCATTCAGATTAGAAATGATGTTGGTTTATTTGGTAAGACAATTTACTTTTGATCAAGTTAATCATGTTGCTTATCATAAAAATCCAAAAACAGCTGTTAAGCTAGATGATAATATTTGTAAAAACTTGGGAATAGGTAATTCCACAGGATTGGGTATGGCTCCATTTATAATCAATCACCCCACTCTGCTAAATAATTGGATTTTAAGTAGAGAAAAAGCACTTAAGAAAATTAGAGAAATCAAAGATGTAGAAAGTCAAGATAGCGATTTGTTTATTGATTGTGTAAAAAAATCATTAAAAAATATTACAAGCTGGAATACTGATAGCGAATATCAGCAAAAAAAAATTTCTTCATTATTAAAGGATGTTGAAAAATTCTTAAATTTTATAGATAAAGATTTTAATTTTAAGAGCGAATATCCTTTTAACAAAATCTATCAATGGTTAGAGGATAATACTTGTGAGGAATGTATTGAATACATAGTGTCAATAATGATGGAGCCTTATAACGATATTATAAATCCTTTGGTAAAAGAAATGAGTTCAGACGAAGAAAAATATTTTAATATTCCAACTCATAGAAAAGTTGAAGAATTGCGTGATATCATCGAAACAAAATATCCAAACATTTTAGATATTAATTTTGAAGAAAAAGAAAATAATAAAAACTTTTGGTTTATTTCAAAAAATAAAGAGGAACCTAGATTAGCTGATCGTTTTGAGGAGCATGGATCAGAATTAGAACAGCCTTTAGCAATAGCAAGAGATATAAAAAAACTTTATGACAAATTATTAGTCTCAAAAAATAGTTTAACTATTGCTGAGTTTTTAACATCAAATTCTGAGTTAAGACATGTTGTAAGAAGAGCGTTCATTGTAGAAAAATTTCCTTATTCAGAAATACAAGATAATACAATTGGAAAAGATTTAATGCCAATTGATATGCTTAGATTAAAATTGTCTTTCTTTGGGGCATTAAAATTTGATCCACGATCTGACAAATGGTTAAGAATTTGCATGTTTCAAGGAGCCCCACTTCCAAACGAGTTAAAAAGTTATGACGAGCAGTGGGTATATAAAACCAATATTTAATAATGAAATCACTGAGTGAAATTGAAACTACTGTTAAAAGAGCTTCAAAGGCAGCAGGATATTCTTGGGGAGTTTCCGAGGAAACAGGAAAAAGTATAAGGTTGTTAGAGCTATTTAGTTTACCGGGTATTAAGCACCTTAATGAATATTTAAATAAAAAAAATAAAAGTAAATTTGAAAATTTAAATTTAATTAGTGAAAATAATTCCTCATCAAATAATCCTTACTGTCCAATTACTTTAGGTGTTAGTTTTTTAGATCAAATAAATGTTTTAGAAAAATTAAAAAAAATTGAGTTTAAAAATGTTGCTTATCCAATTATTTTTATTTCATTCATAAGTCGTTCATCAGAAATTATTGGAAAAAAGATTAATGTAAAAATAGATGAAAAAAAAATGTTATTAAATTTAAATGTAAATATTATTTCAAATTTTATTGACCAAGAATTTCCAAAGATAGCGAATAAAATTGAGGTCAATCTACTTGAAAATGAAGATAACTTTACAGACGATGAATGGAATAATTTATACAAATTATCCGAAGAAACTTTTGTTGAAGAGAGTGACAGTTTAAAAGAGGGTGCAGCTGGTGCTGGTTTGACTGATAATGACTGATAAAACTGATGAAAAATATTTTAATACAGATAATGAAGAATTAAACAATATTTGTGATGAATGTAAAGAGAAAGACGAAAGTGTAACTCAAAATTTAATTCTTACTGGGTTTAAATTATGTAAATCTTGTAGAGTATCTAAGACTATTTTTCCGCTTTAACTGATTTGACTTACTGGAAGCATATTCATTCTACTCATTACAAATGAGATAGATAAAAATGCAATAATTAAAAAGGATAAAAGTACAATCCCAAAAGATTTAAAATTAGATTTTAAACTTAATATTTGTTTAGTTGAAATTATTAAACCTGCAAAAATCCAGAACTGAGTAAGAAAAATTATTGGTATCATTAAATCTGGTGTGACCGCAAAAAATCTTAATAAACCAGGGGCATGTGCAAATCCAACAGCTGTTAAAACTTTTTTGAATGAAACTTTGGTTTGCTTATCAGGAAATAATTTAACTCCAATTACAAAAATAAAAATTGCCCATATTAGCCAAGTAACTATTGCAGTTAGACCAGACATTGCAATGGCTGTTTTAATAATGGTGTTAGCTGCTACTGCGCCAGCGATACCATCCAGAATCATTATAATCCCAGCAAAGTATATTGATGCTTCTCCAAAATTTTTATTATCCGAATAAAGAGTTTTGTCTAATTTAATTGACTTAAAAATTATATTTAAAAATTCAGCAAACATTAATTTTTTTTATTTTTTTGAGCCTTATAAGAAACAATTAATGGAAATATTATTAAAGCAATAGCAATGATAATGCAAATTGCTATTAAAAAACTTTTGGTCATTAGAATTGATAAGGGGAGCTGAAATTAGCTCCCCCATAGTAAATTTTAGCCTTTTACAACTTCTCTTGTATTTGCGTTGAAAGATTCTTTGAATGGAATATCCACAACCACAGCATCTACAGGTGTTCCTGGAGTGTCCGAGTATTTTTCAGGAAGATGAACTTTGAACTTAGTTCCAACTTTATTTTTTGGAAATCCATTAGGGTTTAAAGTTCCATCAAACGGAACGTATCCCATAGCAATATTGGTTTTCTTCTCTGGATGCCACCATGGTGAAGTAAGAAATCCAACTGGATCTCCACCATTTTCTGGTGATACTAGCCAAAAGTCTGGCGCATAATCGTCAATTGGCTTACCACCTAACTCCATTCCAACTAATTGAAGTTTATAGGGTTTTTTTCCAGCTTTTATGTCCGCTCCCATTTTCTCCAAAGCAGCTTTACCAACATAATCAGCTTTTTTATTCCATTCACCTTTACCAGATAATGAAACTTGATAACCTAAGTTACATTGAAAAGGATTATGTTGTTGGTCCATGTCTTGTCCCCAAGAAAGAATACCTGCTTGTATTCTTCTATGGTGTGCAGGTGCAATAACCATCAATTTATGTTTTTTTCCTGCATTTAATACTGCATTCCACATATCTTCAGCATATAAAGTTGCATTTCTTAAATATATCTCATAACCAGCTTCTCCTGAAAAACCAGATTGAGAAATTATACAACTTCTTCCCCCAACTGTTGCTTCTGCTAATCCATAGAAAGGCATATTATCAAAATCAACTTGGTCTCCACAAAGGTCTTGCATTAAAGCTTTTGATTTAGGACCTTGAATTTGGACTGGACATGCATCTATTTCCTCAATTGTACAATTAAATTTTCCATCTGCATTTACACCTTGTAAGTACATTCCGATATCAGAGTCAGATAACGAAAACCAAAATTCATCTTTTGAAATTCTTAAAAGAATTGGATCGTTTAAAACTCCTCCGTAAGCATTACATAAGATTACATATCTTGCTCTCATAGGAGAAATTTTTGTTGCATCTCTAGTTATAACGTAGTCAGTAAATTTTTCTGCATCTGGACCTTTAACTCTTATTTGTCTTTCAACAGCTACATTCCACATTGTAACATGGTTTACGATTGCATCATATTCAACCATTGCTCCACCATCTTCAGGTTTTACATAACCTCTTGGGTGATAAATACGATTGTATACAGTTGCTCTCCAACAACCTGCCTGCATTGATAAATGCCAATAAGGTGACTTTCTTACCCTTGTTGAAATTAGTAATTCAACTTTTGTTGGCCCACTCTGTCTTAAATTGTATGGTACTTCTCTATCTGATTGATCAACAGAAGTAACATGTTGTACTTTAGTATAGTCAAATTCTTTAGACATAACTATTCTCCTTCAACCACTTGTTAGTTTCCTTCAAGCCGCCGAATGTATAAATGTGGAAGTTATCAGTATGCGATTTAACTTTCCCAATTAAATCATTAGGGTCTTTAGGTTTCAATAAATCTAATGCCTTTGTAAAATTAGATTTAAGAAAGTTAATGGAATTTTTTGCCCCTACAATATTAGCAAATTTTATTAAGCTAGATATTTTTAATGGCCCAGTAATTCCCACATGCACTGGTACGCTTTGCTTAGAAATAAAATCTATAATAGGCTGAGGATCTAGCAACCATTGAGTTACGATGTAGTCAGCATAAGGCTTTTTATCTATCATAGCTTTTTCTAAATTTGAGTCGGATATATCAGGACTCCCCTCTGGATGTCCAGCAATTCCTATTTTCATTTTTTCAAAATAACCTGTCTCTAAAAGTTGAAATGAACTATCAAATTTACCTGCTGGTTCTCTTCCACCTCCAATAATCAAGGCTTGCTTTACTCCTCCATCTTTGCATCTAGAAACATAATCTTTAAGTTCTTTTTCATCATGCATTGATCTAGCAGGAAAATGAGGTACGGGGTTAAATCCTTTTTTTACAAGTTCTACTGCTTTATCAGCAGTTTCTCTATAATCACCCCCAGGTAGCATTGTTATATAAATGTCAGACAACGCTGGAACTGTATCAAGCTCTGTTTTAGGTCCAATTTCCAATGAAAAATTCATAGGTAAGATCTTTATTTATTTTGAAATATGAGTCTAGAAAATTCGATTGAGACTAATTTACTTTTTTAACTGACCTCTGTGCTTTTGAATTCTTTGTCCGTACTGTTGAGTTACTCTATCAAAGATAATTGCCAGAGCTACGATTGCTAAACCATTCATCATTCCAAGAGCTAAATATTGATTGGAAATAGCCTGTAAAATAGGGACTCCTAAGCCTTTTACACCTATCATTGAAGCAATCACTACCATTGCTAAAGCCATCATAATCGTCTGGTTAATCCCAGCAAAAATAGTTGGTAGAGAAAGTGGAATTTGAACTGATCTTAATTTTTGCATTGGTGTTGCCCCAAAAGCTTCACTAGCTTCAAGTGTTTCTTTATCAACTTCTCTAATCCCTAGATTTGTTAATCTTACGATTGGAGGTAAAGCATAAATACAAACTGCTAAGAGTCCTGGAACTTTACCAATACCAAGAAGCATAATGATTGGAATTAAATATACAAAGCTTGGAATAGTTTGCATCATATCTAAAACAGGTAAAATTGCTTTTTCTGCTCTTGCTGATTTTGACATTAACACTCCAATTGGAATTCCAACAACAATGCAAACTAATGTAGAAACGGAAATGATTGCAACTGTAGCCATACAATTTTTCCACATTCCAAAGTAGCCAATTACCAAGAAACAAACCACTGTACCAATTACAAGCTTAACACTTCTTGATCCAATCCAAGCCAATATAGCAAACATACCAATTACTAAAGGCCATGGGCTATTTACTAATAATTTTTCTAACCAAATTAAAAAATGTAACAGTGGATCAAAAAAACCTTCAATACCATCACCATACGCTCTAGAAAATTCTTTGAAACTAGAATCAATTCCTTTTTTAAGCTCTCTAAGAGCCGTTCTATCCATTACAGGAATTTTATTAAAGAAGTCCATAATTTTTATTAAATCAAACCCGCCGAAGCGGGTTTGATAATATTTTTAATTAAAGTGCTTTTTTGATTTTTTTTGCAGCATCACTTGAAACCCATTTACTCCAAACGCTCTCTTGAGTTTTAAGGAATTCAATTGCAGCATCAGCACCTTCTGCTTGGTTTTCACCCATCCAAACTAACATACCGTTCATAACTGGACCTGGGTATGTTCTCTTCTTAAAGTATTCCATACCAGCACTTCCAGCTGTATTTTTGAAATTATCAGTTACGACTGTGTAAACTTCAGATTTTGTCCATGAAGTTGCTTTAGGGTCTCCACATTCTTGTTCTGGTAAAACTATACATTTATCCCAGTTATCTTTTCCACCCCAAGCTCCCATATCTACAGCTCTCATATCATATTTACCAATGATAGCTGTTGGTGACCAATAGTAACCAAACCAGTTTTCACCTCGCTCAGCAGCTTTAGCAATTGAACCATCTAATCCTGCAGCAGAACCTGTTTCAACAATAGCCCAACCTTTTGCTTCCATGTCAAAAGCTTTGTAAAGATTTCTATTACTTAGCTCACAGTTCCAACCTGGAGGACAAATATGAAAACCACCTTTTGATGGATCTTCTGGATGAGGAAACAGATCTGGTCTTGCTAAAATTGCTTCAGCAGTTGTTAGCTCTGGATGTTTTTTAAGTGTGTGAGGTAATACCCACCAACCTTCACCCAAACCAGTAATTGGCGCTTTGTTAAGTGAGTGCATTTTACCTTCATCAACAGCTTTATTCAAAGCGATGATAGCAGCGTTAGCCCAAAACTCTGGAGCAACATCTGGCTCACCTTTTTCTTGCATTGATGTAAATGTAGGCATTGTAGCACCAGGCACTAATTCTACTGAACATCCATAACCTTCTTCTAATATGATCTTGTCAACTTCAGCCATAAAGTTTGCTGAAGCCCAGTTCATATTAGCAATTGTTATATTTCCACAAGCTGCATTCGCAACACTTCCAAAGGAAGTAAGACCAAACACAACAGCTAGTGAAAGAAGTATTCTTTTAATCTTCATTATATCTCCCAACATTTGATTCATTTAAAAGTTAAATTGAACATATTGAGCGTAATAATGCAAATTTAATTCAACTATTGGTTGCAGTAAAATTGTCTTTAACTGACCAAAATTTTTGTTTAGAATTTTAGTATGATTTTTTCTGCAAATTTTTTTTTCAAAGAATTTGTTTATATTTTGAATTGCAAAACTGTTTTTCAACAAATCATAATTAGAGAAAGATAATTTTAAGCCTCGATTAATTTTTTAATTAATTAAAAAAAAAGGAGGTTTATGAATTTAAATAAAAAATTATCAGACATCTTAGATCCCAATAAAATAGAAGTTGTTAAAAATCCTATAGAGAAAGCTCATGGATTACCTAACGAATGTTATTTGAATAATGTTTATTTAGAGTTTGAAAAAGAAAAAATATTTAAAAATAATTGGACTATGATTGGGGTTGCAAGCTCTGTACCAAATCCAGGCGATGCAAAACCTTTTAATCTTTTAGGAATACCAATACTAATAGTTAGAAACAAAGAGAATGAAGTAAAAGTTTTTCATAATGTTTGTAGTCATAGAGGTTTCAAATTAGTTGATCAGGAATGTAAATTAAAAAATGTAATAAGATGCCCTTATCATTCTTGGTCCTATGATTTTAATGGAAAATTAACTGTTACTCCACATATAGGAGGACTAGGAAAACATGAGGTTGAAGGGTTCGATAAAAACAAGAGTAACTTAAAAGAAATTAAATCAAATATTTGGATGGATTTAATTTTTATTAATATTAATTCTAATGCAAAACCATTTGAAGATTTTATTAAACCTCTACAGGATAGATGGTCTAAGTTTATTTCTAAAAAAGATCAAAAATTAATAAGACATTCGACTGATAACGGATATTTTAATATGACAGTAAATAGTAATTGGAAATTTGCAATTGAGAATTATTGTGAAAGTTATCATTTGCCGTGGATACATCCAGAACTAAATAAAGTTTCAAATATTTCAGATCACTATCATATTGAAGATGAGAATTTAAATTTTTCAGGACAAGGAAGTAATAAATATTCACAACAGTTTGATGGAAACATTAAATTTAAATGCTTTCCTAACTGGCCTACTGAACTTTCTGAAAAATCTGAATATGTAT
Organism: uncultured Pelagibacteraceae bacterium; assembly: GCA_902581605.1. Taxonomy (GTDB): domain Bacteria; phylum Pseudomonadota; class Alphaproteobacteria; order Pelagibacterales; family Pelagibacteraceae; genus Pelagibacter. The sequence goes on from CACHPE010000005.1 coordinate 21,730, forward strand.
CATTATATCCAAACGTAATGTTAGGAATACATATTGATCATTTCTATGCATTTTGGTTAGAGCCAATTTCTAACAATCAAACTAAAGAACATTTTGAATTATATTATGTTGGAGACGAAAGTGCCTCTAGTGATGAGTTTAAACACATAAGAGAAAAAAATTTTGCATTTTGGCAAGAAGTCATGAATGAAGATGTAACTGCAATAGAAGGAATGCAAAACGGGCGAAATTCTCCAGCTTACAATGGTGGAAATTTTTCACCTGTAATGGATACTCCTACTTTGATATTTCATAAGTGGGTTGCAACCAACTTAACAAAATGAGAGGGTAAATTATGAAAAAAGATCTTATTACAAGATTAAATGAAGGTCCAATAATGTGTGCAGAAGGCTATCTTTTTGCAATGGAAAGAAGGGGTTATCTTTCAGCAGGTCCATTTGTTCCAGAAGTTGTTATGGAACATCCTGAGGTAGTAACTCAATTACATCGAGAATTTATTAGAGCAGGTTCAGATGTTGTTCAAGCATTTACTTATTACGGTCATAGAGAAAAGCTTCGAATAATTGGTAAAGAACATTTGTTAGAACCAATGCAAAAAGGCGCTCTTAAAATTGCAAAAGATGCTGCAGCTGAGTTTAAAGATTTAGATCTTATGGTATGTGGAGATGTGGCAAACACAAATGTATTTGATCCAGGAGATCCTAATACTCACAAACAATGTCAACAAATGTACGAAGAGCAAATTGCTTGGGCAAAAGAAGCTGGTGTTGACTTTGTTATTGCCGAAACAATAAGTTGGACTGATGAAATGAAAATTGCATTAAAAGCAATTAAAGAAGCTGGACTCATTGCGGTATGCAATTTTGCAATTCCTAGAGGAGATAAAACTAGAGAAGGTCATAGTGCTGAGGATGCATGTAAAATGATGGAAGATCTTGGTGCTGATGTTGTTGGGTTAAATTGTTACAGAGGACCCGAGATGACAATGAAACTTTTAAAAAAAGTTAGAGACAAAGTTTCATGTCATGTATCAGGGCTTCCAGTTCCTTACAGAACTACAGAAGAAGAACCTGGTTTTTTAAATATTACTGATCATGGTTGTGATTGTATTCCTGGTGGAAATGCATTTCCAGTTGCTTTAGACAACTTATTTTGTAACAGATTTGAAATGGCAGATTTTGCAAAAGATTGTGTTCATAATAAAATAAATTTTATTGGTATATGTTGTGGTGCTGAAGCTCATCATGTCAGAGAAATGTCTGTTGCAATTGGTAAAAAACCAATTTCAATGAAATATATGCCAGATATGAGCAAACATTTTCACCATGGAACAGATAAATCTCTTAAAAAAGTAAATAAGGAGATCAAATACTAATAATAAATATGAAGAGAAAAACTTTTTTTGATTCTAGAGACAAATATTTATCATTTGTAAACTCAACTAATGAAAAATCAAAAATTGCTTTTTATTTATTTAAAAAAATAGAAAAAATCAGTACTCGGTCACCAATTTTTAACGTTTTAGACGCGGGTACTGGTGAGGGAACAATTATATCTACTTTTTTGTCAGGCCTGCATAAATATCTGCCAAATAAACCTATATTTATTGTAGGTAAAGAAATAAGTATCGATGATATTAATGTGCTTCTAAGTTTTTTAGGGGATAGATTTGCTGAACATAAAACTTTAATTTTTAATATTACTAATTGTAGCTATAAAGATCTAAATAACTCTACATCTGACAATGTAAAATTTGAAAAATTAGAATTAGTTGGAAAAAAAGGTATTGATTTTACTAAGATCTTAATGAGTTTAAGTCCTTATATTAGAAAAAATTGGAAATTATCTTTTAATAACAAAAATGGTTCAATTAAACCCAAGTCAAAAATTTTTTTGACTATTTACAGAAAAGATCAAAAAAAAAAATTAAAAGACTTTATACCCAGAAATATAAGTGAAATTCCAAAAAAATATGATTTTATTATTGCATCTCAATGTTTTAAGCTTCGGTCTCCTTTAACTCAGACTGTAAAAAATGTTATTAAACCTCTTTTATCTTTGCTAAATTTTAAAGGAAAAATGTTCCTTATATACTCATCAGGAAAGGATTTTACAGGATCATTTCTCAAATATTACTATCCAAGGAATGGTTTTTATAAAAATTCAGAACCTAAAAAATTAATATCTCAAATAAAAAAAAACATAGAAAAAGATAAATTTAAAATAAAACTAGAAAAACTAAAATATACATTCAATAATTTATCTATCAATTTGAAGGAATTCTCACAAAATAATATTTTTTCTGTCTGGAATGCAATTAACTATGTGGGACAAGTTTCTGAAATAGAGCAAAAAAAAGTTTCATTTACTAAAAAAAATATAAATATTCTTCAAAAGAGATTGTCCAAATTAAAAAATATTTATTTTGAAAACAATATTGTAAATTTTGAAAAAGAAAGGTTATAAATAAATTTATGGAGAAAAATGCCAAAGTTGTAATCATAGGTGGTGGTGTGGTGGGTTGTTCTATTCTTTACCATTTATCTAAATTTGGATTAAAGGATTGCATTTTACTTGAGAGAAATGAACTTACCTCAGGATCGTCTTGGCACGCAGCGGGAAATGTTCACGTTATTTCATCTGACCCTAATATATCTAGGATGATGGCTTATACAATAGGCTTGTATAAAGAAATAGAAAAAGAGTCAGGTCATTCTGTAGGATTTAAACCTAGTGGAGGTTTTTATTTAGCTTCAAATGACGTGTGGGCTGATTATTTAAAGAGAGAAAGATCAAAAGCAAGATATATGGGGCTTGACCAAGAATTTATTTCTTTAGAGGAAGTTAAAAAGAAAAATCCTCTAATTGATCCATCTAGATATTTGTTGGCCTTATGGGATCCTATCGATGGTGAAGTTGATCCTTCAGGAGTTACTTATGCTTTTGCAAAAGCTGCAAAAGTTCATGGTGGAAAATATTACACTCACACTGTCGTAAAAGATACGAAACAAAAAGAAGATGGAACTTGGGATGTCTTTACCGAAAAAGGAAATATAAATGCTGAAATAGTAATAAATGCAGGAGGACTTTGGGCAAGAGAAGTTGGTCAACTAGCTGGGCTTAATCTTCCAGTTCAACCAATGGAGCATCATTATTTGATCACTGAACCTATTCCAGAAATTGAAGCAATGGGTGACCAAAGATTACCAATTGGAACAGATTTTGAGGGAAATATTTACTTTAGACAAGAAGGAAAAGGAATGTTGCTTGGAACTTATGAGCCAAAATCAACTCCTTGGAAAGTTGAAGGCACACCAATGAATTTTGGACATGAGTTACTAGAGCCAAAGTTAGATAACATTGAAGATAGATTGGCAATTGGGTTTGAGAGAATGCCAGCATTAGAGCGGGCAGGAATAAAAAATATAGTTAATGGACCTTTTACTTTTGGTCCAGATGGAAGCCCTCTTATTGGTCCAGTACCAGGAATGAAAAATTATTGGGTTGCTGTTGGTGTTATGGCTGGATTTTGCCAAGGTGGTGGTGTTGGAAAATGTATTGCTGAGTGGATTATTGATGGAGAACCATCAATTGACGTTTGGGCAATGGATGTTGCTAGATTTGGAGATTACGCTTCACCTCAATATGGAACAATCAAATCCTCAGAAAATTATGAACGAAGATTTATTATGACATTTCCTAATGAAACTTTACCAAAAGGAAGAAAACAAAAAACTACTGCACTGTATGATCGTTTTGTAAATCAAGGTGCTGTTATGGGAGATAGTTTTGGATTGGAAAATGTTTTGTGGTTTGCAAATAATAAAGAAGATGCTCATGAGGAACCAACAATAAAAAGATCAAGATCTCATGACTATGTTTCAAAAGAAGTTATTAATGTAAGAGAAAACGTTGGTTTAATCGAAGTTGCCAACTTTTCAAAACATGAATTCAAAGGTCCTGATGCTAGAAAATTTTTAGATCACATAATGGCTGGAAGACTTCCAAAACCAGGAAGAATATCTTTATCACCAATGTTGTCATATAGAGGAAAGTTGTGTGGTGATTTAACGGTTGCTTGTTTAGATGAAAATGAATTCATGGTATTTGGTTCTGGAGCTGCTCAAGAAATGCATAGACGTTGGTTTGAGAGTCACATAGATAAATTTAATTTAAGTTATTCTAATAGATCTGATGAGTATCATGGTTTGTCTATTGCAGGACCAAATTCAAGGAAAGTTTTGGAAAAAATTGTAAGAGATGATGCTTCAAATGAAAAATTTAAGTTTAGAGATTCTAGAAGAATGTTTGTTGGTGGAGTTCCAGCTATAATAAATAGAATTTCATTTACTGGCGAACTCGGTTATGAAATATATGTAGCACCTCACTATCAACTAAAACTTTATGAAGAATTAATGGAAGCTGGAAAAGAATTTAATATTAAACCTTTTGGTGGAAGAGCATTAATGTCAATGAGGTTGGAGAAAAATTGGGGAGCTTGGACTTTAGATTATAGACCTGATTTTACTGCAAAAGAGACAGGCTTAGATGCTTTTATAAATTGGGACAAAGAGTTTATTGGTAAAGAAAGTGCACAAAAGGAAAATTCTTCAAATAAACTCGTACCATTAATTGTTGAAACAAATGAAATTGATGTAACAAATAATGAAGCCGTCTTGAATGGAGATCAAAGTATTGGCTATGTAACTTCAGGTGGGTTTGCTCATTTTGTAAACAAAAGTGTAGCGTTTACTTTTGTTGATCAAAAAAAAATTAAATCTGAAAATAAAATTCAAGTAGAGATAAATGGAGATTTATTTAATTGTTCAATTATTAAAGAACCACTTTACGATCCAAGTGGTCAAAAAATGAGAAGCTAATGGCTCAAAAAGATGTAGGAAACAAAATTCCAATTTATAAACTTAAAACCACAGATGAAGTTATGAAGTACTACGATGAGTGGGGAGACAAAGATAAATATAATAAAGACATGGTTGATTGGAACTATACTGGTCCCAAAGAAACCGCTGAAATATTTAACAAATATGAGAAAAATAAAGATACTTTAATTTTTGATGCTGGATGTGGAACAGGTTTAGTGGGATTGGAGCTTGAAAAATATAGTTTTAAAAATTTTCATGGAGCTGATTTATCTCAAACTTTATTAGACACTGTACCAAAAGATCTTTATCAAAAATTAGTAAAGGTTGATTTAAATAAACCAATAGAAGTTGAGGACAACTTTTATGGTGGAGTTATGTGTGTTGGAACATTTACTTTTGGGCATGTAAAACCAAATGCATTAGATGAATTTATAAGAATAACAAAACCAGGTGGTTTAATTTGTTTCACAATTAATGAAGGAATTCATGAAGAGTATGGTTTTGATAAAAAAATTGATATACTCAAAGAAAGCAAGAAGTGGGAAGAAGTAGAATTTTTTAAATCCGACTATATTGCAAGCAAAGATGTTAACGCATGGTTAGGTTTGTATAGAGTATTATGAGGTTTAGTAGAAAAATAGCTCCTGAGATAAAACCAAGACAAAATTTTATTACTAAAAAAAGATTAAGAGAAGATGAAATTGATTTTAATAAGTTAAGATCATATCGTTTAGATAGGGTTAGAAAAGAATTAGTAAAAAACAATTTAGAAGCTTGTATTCTATTTGATCCAGTGAATGTTCGTTATGCTTTAGATACTGTAAACATGAGTGTCTATAATATGCATAACTTAACAAGATATTGTTTTGTACCGGTCAATGGACCAACAATTCTTTATGAGTATTTTAATTGTGAAATATTATCGAAGCATTTAAATCTAATTGACGAAATCAGACCTGCAATCACATGGGATTATTTTAGCAATGGAGATCAAGCAAATTTACAATTATCAAAATGGATAAATGAAGTTAAAGATTTATCAAAAAATTATTTTAAAACTAAAAAAATTGCAATCGATGTTTTAAATGGTCCTGCGGTTACAGCTTTAAATAAAGAAGGAATTGAAGTTGTAGATGCAAAATTAATTTTAGAACAAGCAAGAGTAATAAAATCACCTGATGAATTAACCTGTATGAAAGCAGCAATAGAAGTTGCAGAAAAAGGTGTATCAAAAATGAGATCAGATCTTAAGCCAGGAATGACAGAAGATGAATTGTGGTCAATTTTACATAAAACGAATATTGAAAATGGAGGTGAGTGGATTGAGTGTAGGATTTTATCGTCTGGTGAAAGAACAAATCCATGGATGCAAGAGAGTAGTAATAAAGTTATGCAACAAGGAGAAATTGTTGCTTTTGATACAGATATGGTTGGTCCCTATGGATACTGTGCTGACATATCAAGAGCCTTTGTAGTTGGACATAAATTTAATGATGAGCAAAAAAAACTATATTCAATGGCTAGAAATCAAATTGATCATAATTTTAGATTAATAAAACCAGGAATGAGTTTTAAAGAATTTATAAAAAAATCTTGGGTTTTGCCTGATGAGTATTATGGAAATAGGTATTCTTGTATGGTTCATGGAATTGGGTTGTGTGATGAGTGGCCTCAAATAAGATATCCAACTGATGGTGGAGAAGAAGGTGGAACTTTTGAGAAGAACATGACAATTACACTTGAGAGTTATATTGGTAAAGTTGGTGGTAAAGAAGGTGTAAAACTTGAACAACAGTATCTTGTAGGTGAAAATGGACTTGAATTAATGTCCCATCATCCATTAGAAGATATTTAATGAAAATTATTTTAGTAATGGGTTTACCTGGAGCAGGTAAAACAACTCTAGCAAATGAAATGGCACCACTATTAAATGCAAAAAGATTAAATGCAGACGAGGTAAGAAAAGCTGCAAACGATTGGGATTTTTCTGAAGAGGGAAGAGTAAGACAGGCAAGAAGAATGGCTGAGGCAGCTTTAAAATTAAAAGCAGATGGTCATTATGTAATTGCAGATTTTATTGCGCCAACTCCCGAAGCAAGAAGTTTGTTTCCAGCAGATTTTAGAGTGTGGGTCGATACGATTAAAGAAGGAAGATTTGAAGACACTAATCAGATGTTTGTTAATCCTAAGAATTTTGATTTTCATGTAACAACTCAGGATGCAAAAAATTGGGCACCAAAAATAATAGAGGAGATAAAAAAATGACACACCAATGGGATAACAAAAAACCAACAGCACAAATGCTAGGAAGATGGCAACCTTTTCACGATGGACATTACACTTTGTTTAAAGAAATTATTAAAAAAACTGGACAAGTTTGTATTCAAATTAGAGATGTACAGGGTGTAGACGATAATCCTTTTAATTTTGAAACTGTTAAAAAAAATATTGAAGACAGATTAAATTCTGAATTTGAAGGACAATTTAAAATAATGTTAGTGCCTAATATTACAAATATTTGTTATGGTAGGGGAGTTGGATATAAAATTGAGGAAATAGTTTTAGATGAAGAAACTCAAAAAATATCGGCTACCAAGATAAGAGCAAAAATGAGAGAAGAGGGAAAGTTAAAATAAACTTAAATGAACGATAGACTTAAGACTATTGTAGATTTAGAAAAATATCCAATATACGATTTAAATTCACCAATAATTAAAAATCTAATTAAAAAATGTAAAGAAGAACTTGATCAATATAGTTGTTCAACAATTCCAAATTTTATTTTACCTAAATCACTTAAGGTAATGAATTCTGAGTTAGAAAAACAATTAGACGAAGTTTATATGTCTAAAGAGAGTATAAATGCATATTTGTATGCAAAGGACGATCCCTCATTACCAAAAGATCATCCAAAAAGAACTTTTATGAATAGATATAATGGATATTTAAATTCAGATTGTTTTCCAAAAGATTCTGAAATGAAATATCTTTACGAAACTGAAGAACTTTTAAAATTTGTATCTGCTTGTTTAGGCGTCTCACCTATTTACAGATGGGCGGATCCTTTAGCATGTCATGCGTATAATGTTATGAAACCAGATGGAGTACTCCCATGGCATTTTGACAGTTGTGAATTTACGCTTAGTTTAATGATCCAAAAACCTGAAAAGGGTGGTGTATTTGAGTACTGTCCAAATATTAGAGAACCTGGAAATGAAAATTTCAAAGAAGTGCAAAAAGTTATAGCAGGAGACAGAACTAGGGTAAGACAATTAAAATTAGAGCCAGGGGATTTACAAATATTTAAAGGTAGATTTACTTTACACAGAGTAACAAAGGTTGAAGGCCAAAAATCAAGATATATGTGTATTCCAGCTTATGTTTTAGATCCATGGAGAGTAAACACTCCAGAACATTCCAAAGCTATTTATGGCAAAGTTTTACCAATTCATATAGAAAGAAATCAGGCTAGATCCGATGGATTAACTGATTAAATGACTAATAATATTAAAATTAAAAAAATTAACAACGATGTTTCATCAATTATCATTGCTGAACCAAAAACTTATAATTCTTTATCATTCAAGAATCTTTCAGATTTATTAAAGGCATTAAAAAAATTAGATACTGATAAAAAAGTTAAAGTAATAATATTAGAGGGTGCAGGCAAAGGATTTAGCGCAGGACACAATTTAAAAGAAGTTAGAGGTTTAAAAAAGAGAGATAAATATTTAAAATTATTTAATCTTTGTTCAAAAGTAATGCTTCAAATTGTTGAAGGTAGAAAACCTGTAATTGCTAAAGTTCATGGAGCTGCATTTGCAGCAGGTTGTCAATTAGTTGCAAGTTGTGATTTAGCATACAGTACTAAAGATGCATTGTTTGCTACCCCAGGTGTAAATATCGGTTTATTTTGTAGTACACCAATGGTTGCTGTAAGCAGAAAGATAAATCGAAAATCAATGATGAAAATGCTTTTAACTGGAGAACCTATAAAAGCAAATTATGCAAAAGAAATAGGATTAATAAATGATTATTTTTCAAAATCAAAATTAAATAATGAAGTATTAAAGGTGGCAAACAAAATTGCCTCAAAATCTAATTTGACAATTAAAATTGGAAAACAAGCTTTTTACAAACAATTAGAAATGCCTTTAAATAAAGCTTATGCTTACACAAGCAAAATGATGACCCTTAACATGATGGCAATGGATGCTAAAGAAGGAATTTCTGCTTTTTTAGAAAAAAGAAAACCAAATTGGAAAAATAAATAATGAAAAAGAATATTTTAATATTCTTTTTTGTTATTATTGGTGCATTAGTAATTTATAATTTTAAAGATCATAATCAAAAAAGAGCGATAGAGGCATGTGTGGCTGGAACTAAAACATTGGAAAAACCAATGACTGCTTCTGAAGCTAGAATATTTTGTGAGAAACAGATTAAAAATAATTAATGAGTTATATTAAGGAAATTCTCTCAAAATATAAGACTATTGCTATGGTAGGAGTAAGTAATGATCCTACTAAAGCATCAACTATTGTCATGAAATACATGCAAGAATATGGATATAAAGTTTATCCAGTTAACCCCAGAGCCGAGGGTCAAAAAATTTTAGGGCAAGAGGTTTTTGCTAAAATATCAGATATTAAAGATCATATTGATATCGTAGATGTGTTTAGACCATCTAAAGAAGTCTATGCCATAGCAGAGGATACAATTAAAATTGGGGCTAAAGTTTTATGGTTACAGCTCGGTATACGAGACGAAAAGGCAAAAGAATTGATGGAAAAAAATGATATTAAGTATGTAGAAAACAAATGTACTAAAATGGAATATCAAAAATATTTTTTAAAAGTTAGACAAGCTTTTCCAGTTTTAAGTGACTAATGAGCAAAATAATTAAATTTTTAGACAGCACATTTTTAGATTTGGGTCGTCAGTTTAAATGGACTTATCTACCTCCATTAATGGTTTATATGGCTGCAGGTATTTCTGGTTTAACAGGTATTGTTGGTACATTTTTTGTTAAAGATTATTTAAACTTATCAGCAGCATTTTTAGCAGGCCTAGGTTTTTGGGCTGGAATTCCTTGGGCATTAAAAATGCCATTAGGCCATCTAGTAGATCTTATTTGGGAGAGAAAAAATTACATGGTCTATTTTGGAGCTTCATTGATAGCTCTTAGTTTACTAATTATGTATGGATTGATTATTCATACTGAAGATATGGCCCAGGTATTTTCGGTAGAAACATGGTTTGTGATAAGTGTAATTTTAGCTCCAGTTGGTTATGTGGTTCAGGACGTTATAGCCGATGCTATGACAGTTGAGGCAGTTCCTTTGGTTGATGAAACAGGAAATGATTATTCTAAAGATCAAATAAAAATAATGCATACAACAATGCAAACACTTGGAAGGTTTGCTATTATTGGCGGTACAGTACTTGTTGCATTAGTTAATGTAATATTGTTTAGAGATGTGGAAAGCCTTGAGCAGGCTGATAAGATAAATTTATATGGAACTATCTACATTTATGCTCTTGTAATACCTTTAGTTTCTATACTAGGTGTAATTTTAGCAAATTATTTAAGACATAAAAAAATACAAACTTTAAAATCTAAAGGTCTAGAATTTAAAGATGAAAGAGGTAACGAAAAAACAAAAATAAATTGGTGGATATTAGGAGGAAGTTTAGTTTTTGTTATTTTCACATTGTCTATTGGTTCCTTTAAGGTTCCGTTTGCACAAGAAATTGTATTTATTGGCTCAGTCATAATCATTTTGTTTTTAATGTTTAAACTTATTAAGGAATTACCTCAGGAACTAAGATTAACAATTGTAGGTACAGCAGTAATTATTTTTGTATTTAGAGCCATGCCAGGTCCTGGACCAGGATTAACTTGGTTTGAAATTGATGAGCTTGGATTTAATGAACAATTTTTTTCTATTTTATCACTACTAGCATCAATTTTAACATTAGCTGGTATTGTTTTATTAAGACCTTTTATGGCAAATAATTCAATTGCTAAAATAATTGTAGTTTTAAGTATTGCGGGTGCTATTTTGTTTTTACCAAGTGTTGGAATGTATTATGGTTTTCATAACTGGACAGCTTCGTTAACAGGTGGAGTTGTTGATGCTAAGTTTATTGCATTAATTAATACAGCGTTGGAGTCTCCGCTTGGCCAAGTATCAATGATACCTCTATTAGCTTGGATAGCAAAAAATGCTCCAGCACATTTAAAGGCAACTTTTTTTGCAGTTTTTGCATCGTTTACAAATCTTGCATTATCAGCAAGTGCATTAGGCACAAAGTATTTAAATGAAATATTTACAGTTACCAGAGAAGTAAAAGATAAAGTTTCTGGTGAAATACAAACAACAGCAGATTATTCTGAACTTGGAATACTGTTAGTTTTTGTAACACTTTTAACATTAATTCTTCCAATTTTATTTGTATTTATAATTAATAATAGTAAATACAAAACTACTGAATAAAAATTTAATACAATGAAAAAAATTTTCTTAGTGTATGGGCACTACAATGACAATTCATTTAATGCAGCAATTCGAGATGAATTCGTTAAGCAATCAAAAGTAAATGGAAATCAGGTAGATGTTGTTGATTTATATAAAGAGAAATTTAATCCTGTTTTTGCTGGTGAAGAACCTGATCAAGAAGTTTTAGATCATAGAAAAAGAATCGAAGAAAGCGATACAATTGTTTTAATTGCTCCAATTTGGAATTTTAGAATGCCAGCAATAGTTGAAGGTTGGATAGATAAAGTTTTAGCCCCACCTTGGGCGTTTAGATTTAAGCAGTTGGTTGGAAATTATGGTTATCCAATTGGAAACTTAAAAGATAAAAAGGCTATAATATTCTGCACTTATGGTTCACCAAGATTAGCAATTACAACTTTTTTTTTAAACTTACCAATTAGAAGATTAAAAAGAGGAGTATTTCATATGTGTGGCATATATAACATTGTCTATAGAAGATATTTTGCAGTACCCTTTGTTAGTGATGCAAAGAGACAAGAATTTTTGAATGATGTTAAAAAAACCGCTAATAATCTTTAAAGCTGTAATCTTATATTTTTTCTTTATCTCATTTTCTTACGCTGAATTATTAAGCCCCAATAGCACTATAAGCCCAAAAGAAGTTATTAAAATTCAATTGAGTGGGCTTCAACAAAATGATCTTGAATATAAAGATAGCGGCATTGAACAAACTTGGAAATTTGCTCACCCAAATAATAAGAGAGTAACAGGACCATTAAGCAACTTTAAGATGATGATAAAAAGCGACTCCTACGCGATGATGATTAACCACCTAAGTCACACAATCACTGAACTTGGAAGTAGTGACAAATGGGCTCAATTTGAAGTTATTATTCTTGATAAGGATAAAATTTATCACAAATTCAATTGGCAAGTCGAAAAGTATATTTCTGAGGGAACTTTGAAAGACTGTTGGTTAACCACAATGGTATCTAGCCCAATCCCTCTGGGAAGCTCAATTTGATTGTCCACATATACATTTTTGTTTCGTAACAATTAAAAATTTAGTAGGAATCGCAGAATGAAAACAAAAACTAAAGTTGTAGTAGTTGGTGGAGGAGTTGTAGGGGTAAGTGCCCTTTATCATTTAGCAAAAAAGGGTTGGTCTGATGTTGTTCTAGTTGAAAGAAAAGAGTTAACTTCGGGATCTACTTGGCACGCAGCAGGTTTGTTGCCTTTATTTAATATGAGTTACTCTGTTGGACAACTTCATAAATATGCGGTTAATCTTTACAAAACATTAGAGGAAGAAACTGGAAAAAATGTTGGCTTTAGTGTTGTTTCAAATATTCGTCTAGCAAGCACAAAAGATAGAATGGATGAATACCATCAATACGCAGGCGTCGCTCGAACTATCGGAGTAGATGTTAAATTTTTGAAACCAGAACAAGTAAAAGAAATTTGGCCATTATGTCATACAGATGATTTAGTTGGCGCAATACAACATCCTGAAGATGGATATATTCAACCAGCAGATTTAACACAAGCATTAGCAACAGGTGCAAGAAATAGAGGAGCAGAAATTTATAGAAACACAACTGTCCTATCAATGAGGCAAACTAAAGATGGATGGATTGTGGAAACAGATAAGGGATCAATAGAGTGCGAACATGTTATTTCTTGTTCTGGAAATTTTGCGAGACAAACAGGTGAAATGGTAGGATTAGATATTCCAGTAATACCTGTTGAACATCAATACATTGTTACAGAACCACATCCTGCAATTCAAAAAAGAAAAAAAGATGGATTACCAGAAATGGGAGTCTTAAGAGATAGTGACAGCAGATGGTATATGAGGGAAGAAGCTGGAGGATTGATTCTAGGTCCTTATGAAGATGGAGCACCAGCTTGTTATGTAGAAGGTCCATCAAAAAATTCAGAATATGAATTATTTCAAGAAGACTTAGACAGACTAGCTCCACACATTGAAGGTGCAATTCACAGAGTGCCTGCGTTTGGAGAAGTTGGAGTAAAGAAAGTTTACAATGGAGCAATCTGTTATACTCCTGATGGAAATCCAATTGTTGGTCCTGCATGGGGACTTAAAAATTTTTGGATTAATGAAGGACATAGTTTTGGAATAACAGCAGCAGGTGGTGCTGGCTGGCAATTAGCAGAGTGGATCGTTGATGGTGAACCTACAATAGATATGCTAGGAGTTGAACCAAGACGTTATGGAAACTATGCAACTAAATCTTACTTGAAAGCAAAAAATGAAGAAGCTTATAGCCATGTATTTATTGTTCACTATCCAGATGAAGAAAGACCAGCAGCAAGACCATTAAGAACAGCCCCTTGTTATGAAAGAATGAAAAATTTAGGAGCAGTTTTTGGTCAGAAATTTGGTTGGGAAAGACCTAATTTTTTTGCAACTGATGGAATGGAGCAAAAAGATGATTGGTCATTTAGAAGATCAAAATGGTTTGATGCAATTAAAAAGGAATGTCAAAATGTAAAAGAGAATGTGGGTCTTTTAGATATGACTGCGTTTGCAAAATGTAGAATTAGGGGACCCAAAGCAGAGGAATTTTTAGATTATTTGGTAGCTAATAAACTTCCAAAAAAAATTGGAAGGATAAACTTATGTCATGCTTTGAACACTAAAGGTGGAGTGCATTCAGAATTTACCATAATGAAAGAAGCAGAAAATAGTTATTATCTAGTTTCTGCTGGAGCAAATTTAAGATTAGATCATGACTGGATACAAAAATGGATGCCAGATGATGGATCGGTAATATTTGAAGATTTAACAAATAGTACAGGAGTTTTGGTAGTAGCAGGTCCTAAAGCTAGACAATTAATGCAAAAGGTTTCAACAGACGATTTTTCTAATGAGAATTTCAAATGGTTGACTGCTAAAAATGTAAATGTTGGATATGCTCCAGTAAATGCGATGAGGGTAAACTTTGTGGGTGAGCTTGGTTGGGAATTACATCACCCAATTGAATATCAAAACCACATTTTTGATAAATTAATGGAAGCAGGAAAAGATTTAGGAATTAAACCTTTTGGGATTAGGGCTATGAATAGTTTAAGAGTTGAAAAATCTTACAAACTAGTTGGTACAGAATTATCAATTGAATATTCACCATACGAGTCTGGTCTTGATAGATTTGTTCATCCAAATAAAGGAAATTTTATTGGTTTAGAGGCACTTAATAAATGGAGAGAAAAAGGTTTTGATAATAAATTGGTCACTTTAGAGGTTCATAATACTAAAGATGCAGATGTACTTGGAAATAACCCAATTTTTAAAGATGGAAAAGTTGTTGGAAGAGCAACAGGTGGTGAATTTGGATTTAGATTAGATAAATCAATAGCTCTTGCAATGGTTAAACCAGATTGCTCAAATGTGGGCGACAAATTACAAGTTGATATATTAGGTGAAATGTACGACGCTACCGTCTTAGATGAGAGTCCATACGATTCAGAAAATAATTTATTGAGAGCTTAATGAAAATTTTAGTAGCTGTAAAAAGGGTCATTGATTACAACGTACAAATAAGAGTTAAAGAAGACGGAACGGGTGTAGTTACTGACAACGTTAAAATGTCAACCAATCCCCCTGATGATAATGCTATAGAAGAAGCTGTAAAAATTAAAGAGGCAGGCAAAGCTACAGAAGTAGTTGCAGTAACTGTCGGTGAAGAAAAAGCTCAAGAAACTGTTAGGAAAGCTTTAGCGGTTGGTGCGGACAGAGGTATTCATGTGAAAGTCGATGGAATTTTAGAACCACTCGCTGTTTCAAAAATTTTACAAAAAATAGTTGATAAAGAAAAACCAGATTTAGTATTTATGGGAAAACAAGCAATTGATGATGATTGTAATCAAACAGGCCAAATGTTGAGTGCTTTATTAAATTGGCCACAAGCAACATTTGCCTCTAAGATTGATGTTAAAGATAATAAATTAGAAGTAACTAGAGAAATAGATGAAGGTCTTGAAACAATTGAAATAAATGTTCCAGCTATTGTAACTTGTGATCTTAGGCTGAATGAACCAAGATATGCATCACTACCAAATATAATGAAGGCTAAGAAAAAACCTATAGAGGAAATTGCTGCTTCTGATTTAGGCGTAGATGTATCACCAAGATTAGAACAATTAAAAGTAGAGGAACCTCCAAAAAGAAAAGCAGGTATAAAAGTAGCAAATGTTGCTGAATTAGTTCAAAAGTTAAAAAATGAGGCGAAGGTAATTTAATGGCAGTTTTACTTATAGCGGAACACAATAATAAAGAATTAAGACCATTTACTCTTAATGCAGCTACAGCAGCATCTCAAATTGATTCAGATGTTCATGCTGTAATTATTGGTCAAAATTCTGCAGAAGCTGCAAAACAATTATCTGAACTTCCAGTAGTAAAAAAAGTATTGAGTGTAGAAGGAGCTCACTATGAAAACTTCACAGCAGAAAATTTTGCTCCAGTGATTGTTAAACTAGCAGAAAATTATTCTCACATTGTTTGTTCAGCAAATACATTTGGAAAAAATTTGATGCCACGAATTGCAGCTCATCTTGACACATCTCAAGTAAGTGACATCATTAAAGTAATATCACCAGATACTTTTTTAAGACCAATTTATGCAGGTAACGCTTTTGCAACAATTAAAAGTAATGATACAAAAAAATGTATAACAATAAGACCTACATCTTTTGAACCTTGTGAGAGCACAGGTGGATCGGCTCCAATTGAAAAAGTGGATGCTAGTGAAGAGTTTTCAAATACACAATTTATTAAAAGAGAAGAAATCAAATCAGATAGACCTGAGCTTGGAACAGCAAGAATTGTTGTATCAGGTGGTAGAGGAATGCAAAGTGGAGATAATTTTAAATTAATTACAGAAATTGCTGACAAACTAGGTGCAGCAATTGGAGCATCAAGAGCGGCAGTAGACGCTGGTTATATAAGTAACGATCATCAAGTGGGTCAAACAGGAAAAGTAGTGGTACCAGATCTATATATAGCTGTCGGAATTTCAGGTGCTATTCAGCATTTAGCAGGAATGAAGGAAAGTAAGGTTATAGTTGCAATTAATAAAGATGGTGAAGCGCCAATCTTTAGTGTTGCAGATTATGGACTTGAAGCTGATTTATTTGAGGCACTGCCTCAGTTCATGGAAGAGTTGAACAAATTAAACACTATACAAAAATAATCCTTACAGTTAAAAACTAGAGTATGTCTAGAGAATCAATGGAATATGATGTTGTAATTATAGGTGGAGGACCATCAGGATTATCGACCGCAATAAAGTTAAAACAATTAGATCCAAATTTAAATGTTTGTTTATTAGAAAAAGCATCAGAAATTGGAGCTCATATTTTAAGTGGAAATGTATTTGAAACTCGTGCTCTAGACGAACTGTTGCCAAATTGGAGAGAATTAAATTCTCCTATCAAAACAAAAGTAACTAAAGAAAAATTTTTATTTTTAGGAAAAACTAAATCTTTAAGTTGGCCAACTTGGCTGCTACCTGCGGTACAACAAAATAATAAAAATTATATTATCAGTTTAGCAAATCTTTGTAGATGGCTTGCAGAACAAGCTGAAAATTTAGGTGTAGAAATTTTTCCAGGATTTCCAGCAAGTGAAATTTTATATGATGAAGATGGATCCGTCACAGGTGTTGCAACTCAAGATATGGGTATAGATAAAGATGGTAACAAAAAAGATAGTTTTGAACCAGGTATTGACCTTTTAGGTAAAGTAAATGTTTTTGCAGAAGGTTGTAGAGGCCATTTAGGAAAACAACTCATTGAAAAATTTGAGTTAAATAAAAATAAAGATCCTCAACAATATGGAATTGGTTTTAAAGAAATTTGGGAAATAGAGGATAAAAATCATGAAGAAGGTTTAGTTATGCATACAGCTGGTTGGCCATTAGATAACAATACATATGGTGGTAGTTTTATGTATCACGCAGAAAATAAACAAGTTTTTTTAGGTTATGTAATAGGTTTAGATTACAAAAACCCTCATCTTTCTCCTTATGATGAATTTCAAAGGTTTAAAACACATCCTGCAATAAAAAAAATAATAGAAGGTGGAAAAAGGATTTCTTATGGTGCGAGAGCTTTAATTGAAGGTGGATTTCAAAGTTTACCAAAAATGTATATGCCTGGCGCTTTACTAATTGGTTGTGATGCTGGGACTTTAAATATGCCAAAAATTAAAGGCTCTCATACAGCTATGAAAAGTGGGATTATTGCAGCTGAAACTATTAATGAACATCTAAAAGAAAACAAAGATTTATCAATTTATGAAAATAAATTTAAAGATAGCTGGTTGTATAAAGAGCTTTACGAAGCCAGAAATGTAAAACCTAGCTTTAGTTGGGGGTTAATTTTAGGAATTATATTTACAGGCATTGATCAAATTTTATTTAGAGGAAAACTTCCTTTTACTCTTAAACATAAACATGCTGATCATGAAACCTTAAAGCCTGCAAATCAAATGCCAAAAATAGATTATCCAAAGTATGACAATGTTATAACTTTTGACAAGACCAGCTCTGTATATCTAACTGGTACTAATCATACAGATAATCAGCCTATTCATTTAAAGCTTAAAGACCCTGATTTACCAATAAATTATACTTTAGAAAAATTCGATGAACCTGCTCAAAGATATTGTCCTGCAGGGGTTTATGAAGTTCAAAAAGAAAATGAAGTTAATAAATTTGTAATAAATTCTCAAAATTGTATCCATTGTAAAACATGTGATATTAAAGAACCTTCTCAAAATATAACTTGGGTCACACCAGAAGGTAGTGGTGGTCCAAAATACGGAAATATGTAATTAAGATAAGTCTATCGCAAACTTCTTTAATGTTTCGATTGGAAGATATTTGAGAGTGTTTTTGTGAGTTCTTTTTAAGAATATTGGACAACCTTTACCTGCTTCAACTGCTCTAGCATACCAACTTGCACACACGCACCATCCATCACCATCTTTTAATCCTGGAAAACCAAATTCTGGATGTGGAGTAATTAAATCATTTCCTGCTTCCTTTAACCACTCCAAAAATTCATTTGTTACTTTTGCACAAACAGTATGAACACCATGATCATTTTCATCAGTATTACAACAACCATCACGAAACCACCCTGTCAAAGGATTATTAGAACATTCCTCCAGATCCTCATCAAGAACATTTTTTTGTTTTTTAATTTGCAAAGACATTAAAAATTTTTTCGTCAATATATGCATTAAATGATACTGACCTTCTTTCTTCATTAGTACTATTAAAAGGGTATACAGTATGCATCAAGTAGTGTGGAAAAAAATAAAAATATCCAACTTCTGGAGTTATTAAAAAATCTGATGCTGATAGAAATTGTCTTGAACCATGTATTAGATCGATCTGGCCATTATTGTGTCCTTTTTCCTTTTCCTGAAAACCTTTACCGTATGTGCTTGGAACTTTTAAATACCCAACTCCTGATATGTGACCACCGTGCCAATGAACAGGATTGTATTCATTTTGAAATTGTCTTACCACCCAAGATCTTATCAGCTTAAATTCTTTAATATCTTTATTTTCAGATAATTTTATCCAACTGGTAACAGAGGAACCTAAAAATTTGTGGAAACCAGAAGAAGTTACAAAATCGTTTTCTAATTTTAGTTCCTGTGAAACATTACCTGCAAGTTTATGTCCATGATCTAATACTTTACTTTTATTTTTATCAGTTATTATTTTATCAATATAATTATTTAAGTTATCCACTAACATGTCAGGCATTTTAATTCTAGCAATTGATGGACCAAATGGCCTAATAACTTTAATTACATCATCTTTATCATTTGTCATAGCAACTATATTTTTGTAGGATTAGGCTGTCCTTTATATACTTCTTCAGGGTCAAATTTTTTCTCTTTTTCAATAAATTTCATTTCAACTTTTCTACCATTTTCTATTGATCCTACTGGAATTGATCTGTAAAAGCATGATCTATAACCAACATGACAACTAGCACCATCTCCAATATCAACAATTAACCATATTGAGTCCTGATCATCATCAATTCTTATTTCAATAACCTTTTGTGTAAATCCACTTGTTTTACCTTTATGCCAAATAGCTTTTCTAGATCTGCTAAAATAATGTGCCTCTTTAGTTTCAATTGTCTTTTTTAGAGCTTCTACATTCATATATCCATGCATTAAAATATCTTTAGTTTTTGAACACATTGTAATGACTGGAATTAACCCATCATTATCAAATTTAGGTGAAAGAAGATTCCCTTCTTCAATATCGTAGATATTTTCTCTTTTTTTGAACATAAAGGGTGATTATGTAGCACATATCTAAATATATTAAATATTTTTAAATTGAAGTAATTACTGTATAAAAAAGCGCTATGAAATTAGTAAAAGACACAGATAACAATAATTTACAGACAAAAAAAGTTTCAGATAAAGAAGCAGAAGAAGCTATCAGAACCATTTTGACATGGATGGGCGAAGATCCTAAAAGAGAGGGGTTATTAGAAACTCCTAAAAGAGTTGTAAAAGCATTCAAAGAATACTTCCAAGGTTACAATGAGGATGCAAAAAAAGTATTAGATAAAACTTTTGGTGATGTTGAAGGTTACAGTGATATGGTTGTTCAAAAAAATATCTCAGTGCAAAGTCACTGTGAGCATCATATGGCTCCAATTATAGGAAAAGCTCATGTTGCCTATATACCAAATGAAAGAGTTGTTGGATTAAGTAAAATTGCGAGAGTAGTTGAAATATTTTCAAAAAGATTGCAAACACAAGAGAGGTTAACAGTGCAGATAGCAAACAGCCTAATGGAAGCGTTAGATGCAAAAGGTGTGGCTGTTACAATAGATTCAACTCATCAGTGTATGACGATGAGGGGTATAAAAAAAGAACAAGCAACAACTGTAACTAATTTTTACTTAGGTCAATTTAAAGAAGATCTGAGTTATCAAAATAGATATTTACGATTTATCAGCACTGAGTTAAAAGACTAGTGTGTCTGACCAATTTAAAGCACTAATTCTTAATCAAGAAGGTGATAACTTCTCACGTGAAGTTAAATCTATTGATAAAAGTTTTCTAAAGCATGGAGATGTAACAGTAAAAGTAGATTACTCTGACCTTAATTTTAAAGATGGAATGATTTTAAAAAATGGTGGACGTTTAGTTAAAGAGTTTCCACATATTCCAGGAATAGATTTTTCAGGTAAAGTAACTGAAAGTGAAAATTCAAAATTTAAAGAAGGAGATGAGGTAATTTTAACTGGATTTAGAGTTGGAGAAATATTCTTTGGCGGATATTCACAAATTGCAAAAGTAAATGCAGATTTTTTAGTAAAGAAACCTGATAGCTTAACAACTAAACAAGCTATGATTTTAGGCACAGCAGGCTTTACGTCATTAATGAGTGCTTTTGCAATTCAAGCGAGGGAAAGTATTTTATTGGGGGAAAAAGTAAATGATGTTTTGGTAACAGGTGCAACAGGAGGAGTTGGCAGTGTAGCAATTATGGCTTTAACTAAAATGGGATACAACGTTTCTGCTGTAACTGGTAAAGATTCAAAATCAGATTATTTAAAAGCATTGGGTGCGAAAAACGTTATAAATAGGGCTGAATTTGACAAAGATCCACGACCAATAGACAAAGGTCTAT
Source organism: uncultured Pelagibacteraceae bacterium (assembly GCA_902581605.1). Taxonomy (GTDB): domain Bacteria; phylum Pseudomonadota; class Alphaproteobacteria; order Pelagibacterales; family Pelagibacteraceae; genus Pelagibacter. Next base: position 42,820 of record CACHPE010000005.1, read on the forward strand.
GGGATGGAGTAGTAGATACAGTTGGTGGAAAAATTTTGGCAAATGCAATTGCTCAAACAAAATCAAATGGGATAATATCAGTGTGCGGAAATGCAAACAGTAATGAACTTAATACAAATTTATTACCGTTTATGTTGAGAGGTATTAAAGTTTGGGGCATGGATTCTGCTAATTGTAGTATAAAAAGAAGAGGTTTCATTTGGGGAGAAGCAAAAAATTTAATTGATTTTGATTTATTGGAAAAATCGGTTTTAACAGTAAGTTTGGAGGAATTGATTGAGACTTATCCTAAAATTTTAAAAGGTGAAATTTCTGGAAGAGTATTAGTTGATTTAAATAAATAATGGATTGGGATAAATTAAAAATTTTTCATGCTGTAGCTGAAGCAGGTAGCTTCACAAACGCTACTATTAATTTGAATCTAAGTCAATCTGCTATAAGTAGACAAATTCAATCTTTAGAACAAGATTTAAAAGTTCAATTATTTGAAAGACATGCAAGAGGATTAACTCTTACAGAAAATGGAGAATATGTCTTTAAAACCGCACACGAGGTTATTACAAAACTTAAAGAAGTTGAAACATCACTGGGTGATCAAAAAAGTAAACCTTCAGGAAAATTAACTATTACGACTGTGAGAAGTTTTGGTACTCACTGGTTAACACCAAGAATTCAAGAATTTATGAGGCTAAATCCAGAAATTGAGATTGAGTTAGTTTTCGATGATAAAGAGTTAGATTTAAGTACTCGGCAGGCAGATATTGGAATTTTTATGAGAAGACCAAAACAACTTAATTATATTCAAAAAAAATTAGTAGATATTAAATATTATATTTATGGGTCAAGTAAATACTTGGAAAAAAACGGTATGCCCAAAACAGTTAATGATTTAAATAAACACAAATTTATTTCATTTGGAAAAGGAGCACCTTCACCAGTCTACAATCCTGATTGGGCTTTAAAAATTGGAATGCATGATGGAAAGAAAAGAAAATCAATTATGAAAGTAAATAGTGTAAGCGGATTATTGTATGGTGTTGAGTCTGGTGTAGGATTAGCTGCACTACCAGAATATTTGGTATCTAATTCTGCAAACATAATCAAAGTCCTACCTAAAGTAGAGGGACCAATAACTGAGGCACACTTCGTATACCCTCAATCACTCAAAAATACAGCTAGGGTCCAAGCTTTCAGAAACTTCCTATTCAGTAAAATAGGCGACTGGAAGTAAGAATTTAGCAAAAACATATCTAAATAATACTTGTAAATTGCGACATTATATGCGATTGATAATCATTCGCATTGAGAATAATTCTCATTCGCAAACAATTTAGGGTAAAGATAAGGACAAAATGAAAAAAGTAACACTTTTAGCATTATTTGCATCTTTAATAGTTTCATCTTTTGTAACTGCTAATGAGGTAAATATTTTCAATGCCAGACACTATAAAGCTGATAACGAACTTTATAGCAAATTTACTGAAAAAACTGGAATTAAAGTAAATTTAATAAACGGAAAAGCTGGTGCATTAGAAAAAAGGATTATAGAGGAGGGTGCTGACTCTTTAGCAGATCTTTATATTACTGCTGACGCAGGTAGATGTGGAGCATTTAAGGCCAAAGGAATGACACAAAGTGGTCTAGTGTCTCCAACAATTAAATCATCAGTTCCAAAAAGTTTTAGAACTACACACTGGGTTGGAGTAGCTAAAAGAGCTAGAATAATTTATTACTCACCAGAGAGAGTAACTGGAGCTGAATTATCAGGATTAACATATGAAGGTCTAGCTGATCCAAAATGGAAAGGTAGATTAGTAATTAGAAAATCAAGTAACATTTATAACAAGTCACTTGTAGCTTCATTAATTGAAAATAATGGCAAGAAGGCCGCTGCAGAATGGTCTAAAGGAGTGGTTGCAAATATGGCAAGAACACCAAAAGGAAATGATAGAGCCCAAATTATGGCAGTTGCAGCCGGAGAAGCTGATATCGCTGTAGCAAATACTTATTACTTAGCACTTATGTTATCTGGCAACAAAGGAGCAGAACAACAAGCTGCTGCAAAAAAAGTCAAAGCATTTTTTCCTAATCAAAATGACAGAGGAACACACATGAATATTAGTTGTGCAGCTTTAGTTAAAGGAGCACCTAATAAAGCAAATGCAATTGCACTTGTAGACTTCTTGTTATCACCAGAAGCTCAGGAACATTTTACAAACAATACTTTTGAGTTTCCAATGATAGCTGGTGTATCTCCAAATCCATTGGTAGTAAATAATTTAGGATTAGATTTTAAACAAGATCTAACAACTAAAGTTTCAAGCTACGGAAAAAATCAAGCAGCAGCATTAGAGGTAATGACAGCTGCTGGGTGGAAGTAAGGAACAAGTGAAAAAAAATTTATTTGATTTTAATTTAAGTATTTCTCAAAATAACAGTAGTTCACTCGAAGGTCAGATAACTTGTGAACCGTGTTGGTCTGAGTGTGATAAAATTAAAAAAAAAATAAATAATAGAAAATTATCAGAGATCAAAAATAATGATATTGATCATGTCATTAATGTTTTTGGTTTAAAAGATTAATTTTCAAAAAGTGAACATAACTCAATAGTTATTTGCCCTACTATTGATTATGTTCACTGAAACAAAAGGGTAAAATGTATTTTAATAAAATAAATATTTGGTTTTTATTTTCTTTGTTGGTATCAATTTTTGTTGCTATACCAATTATAACTGTATTTACTAGTTTTTTTGAGGATACATCGAATTATTATCAAATTCTAAAAGATACTTTTTTGTTTGAATATATTTTTAATTCAATAATTTTGCTGGTTGGTGTCTTAGCTTTAACTTTTTTTATTGGAACTAGTACAGCTTATTTAGTTTCTTTTTATAAATTCCCTTTAAGTAATTTTTTTAAATGGGCTCTGATATTATCTTTTGCAGTACCTCCATACATTTATGCGTATTCTTTAACAGCTTTCTTTGAAAATTATGGAACTTTATATTCGATATTGAAAAATGTATTCGGAGAGGGAAATTATAACCAAAGCATCCCAAAGTTTGATGGTTTAATTGGTGCTGTACTTTCGTTATCTTTTTCACTATTTGCTTATGTTTATATTCTCTCAAGAGCATCATTCCAGTATCAATCTCAGAATCTAATTGATTTAGGTAGAAATTTAGGATTTTCTAAAATGAAGTCCTTTTACTCTTTAATATTGCCAGCAGCCAGACCTGCAATTGTTGCAGGTCTTTCTTTGGTAGCAATGGAAACTTTAGCTGAATTTGGAGCTGTTGATTTCTTTTCTATAAATACCTTAACTACGGGTATTTACAATTCTTGGATCACTTTTGATGATTTAGCTTTCTCAAACAGGATATCTTTTTTTCTTCTTTTATTCATTTTTGCAGTATTCATTTTAGAAAATTTATCTAGAAAAAAGGCAAGGTATCATTCAAATACAAAAGGTGGATTTAAACAAAAAGAAAAAATTCAACTTTCAGGAGCAAAAGCGTTTTATGCATTTTCAATTTGTTTGGTTGTTTTCTTTTTAAGTTTTTTATTTCCACTAAGTCAAATGTTATATTGGACTTTAAAGTTTCCAGAAAATCTTTTTGATATACCGGTCATTACCTTAACATTAAATACTCTTTACTTGGTGTTATTATCGAGTTTAGTTTTAATAACCTTTTCTTTAATTTCTAATTATGGAAATAGAGTTTCTAAAAATAAAACCTTAAATGCTTTGTCTACTTTATCTATTTCAGGTTATGCTATTCCAGGAGTAATCTTAGCTTTAGCTTTTATAACTTTTATAGCTTGGTTTGACGACAACGTGGTTAAAGCGCTTGGCTTTTTATCTGTTAAAAAAATATTTATAGGTTCTATTCTTGGTTTGGTTCTTGTTTATTTTATTAGGTTCTATTCTTTAGCCTTTAATGGAATTAAATCTGGATACGAAAAAATAAATATTTCAGTTGATGAAAGTTCATACCTACTTGGTTATTCTAAAAAAAAGACTTTCATAAATATTCATATACCTTTCTTAAGAAAATCTCTGTTATTTGTTGGAATTCTTATTTCTTTAGAAATAATAAGAGAACTACCGATCACCTTGATTTTAAGACCTTTTAATTTTGAAACATTCGCTACTACGGCTTATGTATCTGCCTCTGAAGACTTGCTAGAAGCTGCAGCCGTACCTTCATTATTTTTAATTCTTATTGCAAGTTTTTTTATAATGCTTACATCTAAATATATTCTGAGAGATAATGAGCAATAGCTATTTAGAAATTAAAAATGTTGATTTCACCATAAGTGGAAAGACCAAAGTAAAGAATGCATCCTTTGTAATTGAAAATGAGGGAGACACTTTGTGTATTTTAGGTCCATCAGGAATTGGTAAGACGACAATACTAAGAACTATCGCTGGATTAGAAAAAATTGACAAAGGCTCAATTAAACTAAACGGCAAACTGTTGTCTTCTAAGGATCAAAATGTAGAACCTGAGGATAGAAATATATCCCTAGCTTTTCAGGATAATAGTTTGTTTCCACATTATACAGTTGAAAAAAATATTTTATTAGGCGCTGAAAGAAATAAGGGAAAAAGGAAAAAAAAACTTAGCTTTAAGGAGATAGTAGATTTTCTTCATATAGAACAAATTTTGACAAAATACCCACATGAAATTAGTGCGGGGGAAGCACAGAGAGCTTCACTTGCTAGATCACTTTTAACACAACCTGATCTTTTACTTTTAGATGAGCCATTATCAAATGTTGATCAAAGTTTTAAAGAGGAGATACAAGTAAGATTAAAAAAAATCTTAAGTAAATTAAAAATTACAACAATAATAGTTACCCACGACTCATACGAGGCTTTTTACCTTGGGCATAAATGTGCAATTATATTAGATGGTCAAATTAAACAGTTTGACGATCCTTATAATGTTTATCATTTTCCAAACTCGGTAGAAGTAGTTAATTTTTTAAATAGAGGTATTTTAATTCCTGCAAAAGTGACAGGAGAAAATTCATTAGAAAACGATGACCTTGGAACAATTAAAGGTAATTTTATTAAACATTATCCAAAAGGATCAAGTGTACAATTGTTGTTACAGCCAGAAGACCTTGAGCATGATGATAAAAGCAATCTAAAGCTAGAAGTTGTAGATCGGAAATTTAGAGGGACAAACTTTATTTATACTTTAAAAACAAGCAGCAATTTATTAATACCAGTTTTTGTTCATTCTCATCACGAGCATCAACATGAAGCTGACGAAAAGTTTGGAATTAAGAGACCGATTAATATTGATCACATAGTTTGTTTTTAATAAAACAACCAAATGCTTACCAAAAAACAATTGTTCACAAGAGGCATGTTGGATATTTCTCCACATATGCTCTCTGTTATTCCATTTGGGATAATTTGTGGAGCAATTGGAGTTGAGCTTGGTTTTAATCCATATTTAGTCTACGCAATGTCTTTCATTATTTTTGGAGGTGCATCGCAAATAGTTTTTTTACAGTTATTATCAGGAGGTGCGTCTAGTTTAGTAGCTGTTACCTCTGTTGGAATTATAAATTCTCGACATTTATTATATGGAGCAGTTTTATCTGAATATTTAGAGAAATTATCTTTTATTAAAAAATTATTAATTTCATATGTTGTAGTAGACCAAGGTTTTGCTGAGTCGAATAAATTTTTTAAAAAAAATAGAACTGAAGAATATTTGCACTATCATTTAATTGGTACAGGTTGCACAATGTGGGTTTGTTGGCAGATTGCAACCCTTTCAGGAATAATTTTAGGATCGTTTGTTCCTGAAGAATTAGGATTGAAATTTGCAATACCTTTAACTTTTATAGCCATTGTTGTTCAGGATTTAAAAAAATTAGATCATGTAATTGTTATGATTACTTGTGGTTTAAGCTCTCTATTATTTTTTGATGCCCCATTTAAATCTTATATAATTATTTCACCAGTAATTGCTTTGTTCGTTGCTGCACTATTATTGAGGTTAAAAAAATGACTTTGGCATCAATTATAGCAGCTGGAATATTAACTTATTTTACTAGAATGACCATGATCGCTTTAATTAGTAGAGATATGTTAGGAGATAAAATTAAAGCTGTATTAGAATATGTTCCATCTGCAGTATTCCCAGCCATAATATTTCCTGGAATATTTATTAACGATTATGGAACTTTTATAGAAATGAATGATCCAAAAATTTTTGGGGCATTAGTTGCAGTTATTGTAGGTTATTTTTCAAAAAATATTATTGCAACTATTTTAGCAGGATTAGTTTCTTATTGGTTTTTAATTTTTGTGATTTTTAGTTAGCACCTAATTTCATATTACTTCTAATATTGCTATCCATTAGCTCAGGCTTAGATAAATTAAGATTTGACATTATCTCAGCATATTCGTCAGCATTATTAACTTGAAGCCTTGGATTTGATTTTTTTTCATTTCCAATAGTACTAACAAGTTTACCGTTATAATCATGACCTGGATAAAGCAAAGTATCCTCAGGTAGTTTAAGTAATTTATTAAATAAAGAATTATAAGCATCTTTTGAGCTACCATTTTGAAAATCAGTCCTACCTGTTCCATTAATTAACAACGTATCACCTGAAAACAAATATTTATTCATCAAAAAACTATAACTGTCTGAAGTATGACCAGGTGTATACATTGCTTTAATCTGAATTTGATCAATTTTAATTATTTCTTCATCTTTTACTTTGATTTCTACTGTATCAGCTGGTGTGTGCTCTCCCATGATTGTAGAACAATTTGTAACTTTTTTTAACTTTGAAGCACCTGTTATGTGGTCTGCGTGAATATGTGTATCAATTACTTTTACAAGTTTAAGATTTAATTCATTAAGTAAATTTATATAGCTATCAACATTCTCTATTACTGGATCAATTATTAATGCTTCTCGACCTTTAGCAGAAGCAATTATATATGTATAAGTTGATGATTTCGTATCAAAAACTTGCTTAAATATCATAGCTTAAAATATCACATGTACTTGTTATAATAAATCAAATATCTATTTAACTTTCATGGGTAAACTAATTTCATTCATTATAATTTTATTAATATATAGTTTTCCTAACGTTGTAAGTGCTCATAATCATTTTCCTATCACAACTGATTCTAAACTTATGATTGAAAGAGGTAAAATTGCATATGAAAAAAATTGTGTTTCTTGTCATATGATAAATTTAGCTGGCGCTAAAAATTGGAAAGGATTGGATGAAGACGGACATAGAAAAGCCCCACCTTTAAATGGCACAGGACATACTTGGCATCATGACGACAAAACTTTGCATGCAATAATAAAATATGGACTAGCAAAATTAGTAAAAAACTATGAAGGTAAAATGATTGGTTTTGAGGATAAATTATCTGATAAAGAAATTGATAGTGTACTAGCTTATTTAAAGTCTTATTGGCCTATTGATAAATATGAATATCAAATTAATATGAGTAGATAATTATGACAGCTATAACATTTAATTGGTCTTGCAAACATACTTGGAAAAGAAGTGCAAAAAATACAGCCTGGTGTGTATTAGGTTGTGCCATAGGTGATTTTGGTACAATTTTATTTTTTCAATTAACTGGAATTCCTTTTCCAGTTTTAGGAATTATGATTTTAGCAATCATTAATGGTTTGATTACAAGTATTATTTTAGAAACAATTATTTTAATGACACAAAACTTTAATTTTATTAATGCGTTTAAAACTGCTTGTGGAATGAGTTTAATATCAATGATCAGTATGGAAATTATGATGAATTTGACAGATTATGTTTTAACTGGTGGTGCCATATTAACTTGGTGGGTTGTTCCAATAATGTTAATTGTAGGTTTTTTAACTCCATGGCCATACAATTATTGGAGATTAAAAAAATACGGAGTTGCTTGCCATTAATTTAAAGCATTCTTTTCAACAAATTATCTTTAAACAACAATCTATGAGCTATTACAGCTAAAACATGAAGTGATATTAAAGCTATAATTGTATAATTTGAATATATATGAATATTATAAAACTGATCTGCTAATTCAAAGTTATCTTTAATTCTTATCTCTTTAAAAAAAATTACTAAAGTTTCTCCATTAAATAATTTTTTTAAAATACCTGAAATTGTGATTGACAAAATTGCCACATATAAAAGGATATGGTTTAATTTTGCTATAAATTTTTGTCCAACGAAAATACTTGGATCAAGTTTGGGTGTAGGATTAAGTATATTATTTAATAACCTTAAAATTACTAAGTAAAATATAGTTAAACCTATTAATACATGAATATTTTCAAAAGTTATTCTTTCGTCACCAAAATCCAAATCAACTAAATAAAAACCTAATGGAATTTGAATTAGAAGCAATAACGCACTTAGCCAATGTAACAGCTTTGAAATAATACCGTACTCTGTTAGGGTATTTGTAACATGCATAAATTATTTAATCACATAACCTCATTTATTAAAATATTATTATTATCAATTTCTATTGTGCTTTTGGTCTCAGTTAGTAATGCCGAACAAAGTGTTGAAGATATTATAAAGGGGAGAAAAGCATTATTTAGTAAGAATTATAGTACTGCTAAAAGAGTTCAAGCTTTTGCTTCAAATGGAGATTTCGATAAATCAATAGAATTAATGTTAGCAATGAGCGAGAATTATAAAGTTCTGATTGATTTATTTCCTGAAAACACCAAGGAAGGATTTAAAACAGAAGCCTTACCAATCATTTGGGAAGAAAAAGATGCTTTTAATGCTCTAATGAAAAAAGCATCTGATGATATGGTTACACTTGCATCTGTTATTGAAGATAGCGATGATATTAGAGGTACATTAAAACAATTGATGTGGAGTAATTGCAAAGCTTGTCATAGCAAGTACCGTATGCCCCATTAAAATTTACTTTTAAGGGTTCGCTCTTTAAGCGATTACCTAAAGAGCTCCCTTTTTTAAGCCTCTTTGGCATTTTAATCCAAACGGATTTTAATGTTATTAACTTTTTGGTATTTAAAAGACTTCAGCTAAGTATCAGGTGGTGAAAGTATTAACATAAACCTCCTTCTAAAAAAAAGGTAATTATATTTAATACAAATTCAACAAATTTATTTGAGTTTTAGTTAAATAAAATTCTTGAATACAACCTGTTGCTTTAGTAGATTCCCGGTAACTTATTTATCTACTTAAAATTATTTTTTATTAATCAACTCGCTAATAAAATTTTCACCATAACCATCGTCTACAGCTTTTTGAAAATAATTTTTATTAACTTCAGCAACTTTTTCTGCTTCAGGAAAATCTTTTAATAAGTCTTGAATATAAGTTAAATCTTTTACAGAATTACTGGCAGTAAATTTAAATCCAGTAAAATCTCCTTTTAATAGATTATCAAAAACTCTATTTAGTGCTGCAGAATTACCTGAACCAAGCTTAGCAACATCAAAAACCTTTTTTAAATCTAAACCCATTTCTTTTGCACTTTTAGCTAAATGGTTAACTAGTGCAGCATTTCCAAGGGATAAAAAATTATTTAAAAGTTTTGATTTTGCACCCATCCCGACGGTTCCAAAATGAAAATATTCTTTACAAAAAAACTTAAAATAGGGTTCAGCTATTTTAAAATTTTCATCAGATGCTCCTACTATTCCTCCTAAAACTCCTTCTTCAGCTTGGACAGGACCACCCATTACAGGACATTCAACATACTTAATATTATTTTTCTCAAATATAGCTTCAGTTTCGATAGAACCAGTTTTGTTATGAGTTGTAATATCAATAATTATAGTTTTATTGTTTAAAATTGCTGATATCTTTTCAGATATTGATTTTGCAATTGGGGTATTTGTTACACACATAAATAAGGCATCAAGATTTTTATCTGCAAAATCCTCAAAAGATTTTACTTCTTCTGCACCATCGCTGATAATTTTTTCAATTGGTTTTCTGTTTTTATTTGCAATAACAAAAAGTTTATTTTTATGTTTTAAAATATTTTTGGCTATTCCATAACCCATATAACCAACACCAATAAATCCAATATTTTTCATATTTATTTCAATAATTAACTCTTCTTTGTCCCTTCTGTTCTTATAAACATTATACCAAAAACAATAATTCCTACCACACCTACAATTTTGTTATAATCAAAGGGTACACCAAAAATTAAGAAGTTAATAATTGTTGACCAAACAAGTTGTGAATATTGAAAGTTTGTCACAAATGATAAATTAGACAGTTGAATTGCGTAAATTATTAGAGAATGACTAACAAAACCTGCCACACCAAGTAACAATAAATAAAGCCAAAAAATATTCTTTTCTAATGGAACCCAATTAAAAAAAATAAATATACTAAATATAATTGCACCTAAAATTGAGGTATAGAATATCGCAGCAAATGGGTCATTGTCACCTGATACAAGTTTAGTAAAAAATTGATAAAGAGCCCAACAAATTGGCGGAACTATTGGAAAAATTAAATCTATACTAAATATTTTCATACTTGGTCCTAGGGAGTAAATAATTGAACCAAAGCTAAGTAACATTAAAAGTATACCCTTCGGTGTTAAAATATCTTTTAAAAAATATGCTGAAAGCAAAGAAACTATCAAAGGAGCTGTGAAGAAAACTACATATATATCTACTAAGTCAAATTTTTGTAAAGAATAAAACATAAATGACGTTGCTGTAACCATCAATGTTGATCTTATTATTTGAACCTTGAAATTTTTTTTTAAATTTACTTTTGGTTTAAAGATTAAAAAAAATATAATTAAAGAAACTAGGTGAAAAAAAAATCTACCCCAAATTGCTTGCGTAACTGGCATAACTGTACCAAGGTACTTTGCTGTAGAGTCCATGCAAACGAACATGAAAAAACCTCCAGCAGCTAATAAGATTACATTAATTAAGGATGTTTGTTGTGGCACTGCAAATTAAAATTACATCACTACGCCTACTTGCCAAGGATTGAACTCCTCGTCACCATAGCCGTTAATTTCACTCTTAGATTTGTTTCCTGAAGCAGTATTAACAATTAGTTCAAATATTTTTTGACCAACTTGTTCAACTTTTTCTTTGCCTTCAGCAATTGTTCCACAATTAATATCCATATCTTCTGACATTTTTTCAAACATAGCTGAGTTTGTTGAAAGTTTTAAACTTGGAACTGGTTTGCAACCAAAACAAGATCCACGTCCAGTTGTAAAACAAATTACATTAGCACCTGATGCTACTTGACCTGTAACAGACACAGGGTCGTAACCAGGGGAGTCCATAAAATTAAAGCCTTTGTTTTTTAAAGGTTCTGCATAGTGCAGTACATCTTGAAGGATAGAATTACCTCCTTTTGCAACAGCACCTAACGATTTTTCTAAAATTGTCGTAAGGCCACCTTTTTTATTTCCTGGGGCTGGGTTATTATCCATAGAACTATTATTGATTGAAGTATAATGTCTCCACCACTCTAATCTTTCAATCAGCTTGTCAGCAGTCTCTTGAGAGCTAGCTCTATTAATTAATAAATGTTCAGCTCCATAAATCTCAGGAGTTTCAGATAAAATTGAACTTCCACCTTTCTTAACTAGGAGATCTGCTGCAACACCTAATGCAGGATTTGCAGTTATTCCAGAATATCCATCTGAGCCACCACACTGAAGAGCTAAAGTTAGATGACTTACAGGTTGTGAGGTTCTCTGCACATTGTTTGCTTCTGAAAGCAAATTTTTAATTTGAGATAAAACTTTTTCGACTATTTTTTTAGTCCCACCTTCATCTTGAATTGTCAAAAAATGAATTCGGTTATGTTTCTTTAATGATTCATCAAATAAACTGACTTGTGCACATTCACATCCTAAACCTATTACAAAAACATGAGAAAAATTAGGATGATTTTTAAATCCATCAATAGTCCTTTGGAAAATTTGCATTCCTTCACTTTCTGTATTCATTCCACATCCGGTTGAGTGAGTAATTGGTACTATACCATCGATACTTGGGTAATCTTTTAAAATGTCAGAATATTTAATCCTTTCAACAATCATTTTAGTGACAGTCGCTGAGCAGTTTACTGTACTCACTATTCCAATATAATTTCTAGTAGCAACCTGTCCATTGTCTCTTAAAATTCCATTAAAGAAGGTATCTGCTTTTTCATCTACAATGTGTTTTTTGTCTGTTACTTTAAATTCTCTTTTAAACTCTCTAAATTCTAAATTATGGGAGTGGACATGTTGTCCAGGTTTGATTTCATCTAAAGCAAAACCAATAATTTGATCATATTTAATGATTGGATCACCTTTTTTAATTGTTTTTAAACAAACTTTATGTCCAAAAGGGATTGGATCGATAGTGCTAATCTCATGACCTTCAATTTTTGTTTTTTCAGGAATAATAAATTGACTAACACCCACATTGTCATTCTTATTTAAAACTATTAGATTATTCATAAAATTATTATATAACTATAAATCTAAAGAGACCATTAAACAATTATGCCTAAAAAAAGAAAAAAAAGTTTCAGAAGTCAGCAGTGGTTTAATAACCCAAAAAACCCAGATATGACGGCTTTGTATCTAGAAAGATATTTAAATTATGGTCTTACTAGAAAAGAATTACAATCTGGAAACCCAATAATAGGAATAGCTCAATCTGGTAGTGACCTTTCACCATGTAATAGGCATTTTATGTCACTAAGTAAGAGAATAAAAGATGGAATTAGAAGAGCTGGGGGTATACCCATGGAGTTTCCAACTCATCCAATTCAGGAAACTGGAAAAAGACCAACAGCAATGTTGGATAGAAACCTTTCATATTTATCTTTAGTAGAAGTTTTATATGGTTACCCTATTGATGGAGTAATCTTAACAACAGGATGTGATAAAACTACTCCTGCAGCTTTAATGGCAGCTGCGACTGTAAACATTCCTGCAATAGTTTTATCTGGTGGCCCTATGTTGGATGGAGTTTATAAGGGAAAATTAGCTGGTTCAGGAATGGTAGTTTGGGAAGCTAGAAAAATGTTAGCTAAAGGAGAAATTAAATATGAGGAATTTATGGATATGGTTTCATCATCCTCACCAAGTGCTGGACATTGTAATACAATGGGAACAGCATCTTCAATGAACTCAGTTGCAGAAGCATTAGGAATGTCTTTACCAGGAGGTGCAGTTATTCCTGCTCCTTACAGAGAAAGAGATCAAATTTCTTACGAAACAGGAAAAAGAATTGTTGGAATGGTTTATGAAGATTTAACCCCATCAAAAATTATGACACGTAAAGCTTTTGAAAACGCAGTAGTAGTAGCGAGCGCTATAGGAGGATCTAGTAACTGCACAGCTCATTTAAGTGCTATCGCTAAACATATGGGAATTAAATTTGATCTATCTGATTGGCAAAAACTTGGACACAACATTCCTTTATTGGTAAATTGCCAACCTGCAGGAGAATACTTAATGGAAAGTTTTCACAGAGCTGGAGCAATACCTGCGGTAATGAAGGAATTAATTAAAAATAAAAAAATTCATACAAATATAAAGACAGTTACAGGAAAAACTGTAGGAGAAAATTTAAGAAAGAAAGTTGATGTAGATAATAAAGTAATTAAAACATTTAAGAATGCATTAACTGAAAAAGCTGGTTTTTTGGTTATGAGAAGTAATTTTTTCTCGTCTGCTATAATGAAAACATCTGTAATCAGCAAGGAATTTAAAGATCAATATTTATCAAACCCTAAACACCCAAATGTTTTTGAATGTAAAGCTATAGTTTTTGATGGTCCTGAGGATTATCATAAAAGACTTAATGATAAGAAGTTAAAAATAGATGAAAACTCTCTGTTAATTATTAGAGGTTGCGGACCTGTTGGTTATCCAGGATCAGCTGAAGTAGTTAATATGCAACCACCAGACAGATTATTAAAAAAAGGAATAAGACATCTACCAACTCTTGGAGACGGAAGACAAAGTGGAACATCAGAAAGTCCATCAATACTTCATGTTTCACCAGAGTCAGCAATAGGTGGAGATCTAGGAATTGTTAAAACTTACGATAAAATTAAAATAGACTTAAATAAAAGAAGAGTTGATTTATTGATTTCTCAAGCTGAATTTAAAAAACGAAGAAAAAATAAAAAAGTATTTAAACCAAACAACCAAACTCCTTGGCAGGAAATATTTAGAAATACTGTTGGTCAATTAGATGATGGTGCATGCATTAATTCTCGAGGTAAATATTTAGACGTATCTCATACGAAAGGTTTACCAAGAGACTCTCACTAATATGAAGCCAAAAATATTAGTTTCTAGAAAAATCTCAGATTTAGCAGAAGAAAAACTTCAAAAAGAATTTGAAGTAACTCTTAATCCAAAAGACGAGCCTATTCCAGAAAGTGAATTATTAAAAATTATTAATGATTATAATGGAATGATTTCGACTGGTTTTGACAAAATTAGCGAAAATTTTTTTAATAATTTAAATGGTAAATTAAAAATTATTGCTCAAGTTGGTGTTGGTTATGATAATATTTCAATAAAATCCGCAAAAGAAAAAAAAATTAAAGTTACAAATACCCCTAATGTTTTAAATGAAGCAGTAGCAGAAACGACTATTCTATTAATTCTGGCAGCTTCAAGAAGAATTGGTGAAGCATACAATCTAGTGAAAACAGACAATTGGAAAAATCAAAAACCTGATCTTACCAAATTTATGATTGGAAACTCTGTTACAGGTAAAACTTTAGGTATCATTGGTATGGGTCGTATCGGAAGAATGGCTGCAAAAAGTGCTAAAGCATTTGGTATGAAGATTATTTATTACAACCGAAATAAACTTTCTAATGATCAAGAAGATGGTGCAAAATATTATTCTGATTTAAATACAATGCTACCAGAGTGTGATTTTTTAAGTATTCATACACCTGCAACAGCTGAGACCAAACATATTCTTAATTCATCAACAATAAGTTTGTTACCAAAGCATGCTGTGGTTATTAACACCTCAAGAGGATCAACTATTGATGATGATGCATTGATAGATGCATTAGAAAATAAAAAAATTTATGCAGCAGGATTGGATGTTTTTAATAATGAGCCAAATTTAGATAAAAGATATTTAAAATTAGATAACTGTTTTGTTCTACCTCATATCGGTAGTGCGACTCATGAGACTAGATTGGCAATGAGCATGATGGCAGTGGATAATATTTATTGTTTTTTCAATACAAAACCTCTTATTTCAGAAGTAGTTTAGAACAACTATAAGTTGTCTGTTCAATGAATATATATAATTTCTATATATAAAAGTTAAACGAAATTATTGATCTCAAAAATCATTTATGGTTAAATTTCAAAAAAACATAAACGAGAGGAAGATAATGTTTAAACTTATATCTAAAACTATAGCAGCTGTAGCTATTGTTTCAGTGGCTTTATTTGGCTCTGCAAATGCAAAGACTTTAAAGATTGAAACTCACTTTACAGCTAGTTCACCAAATGGTGAAGTTGCTGCTCAATTCGCTAAAAACGTTGAAATGTTTTCTGGCGGAAGCTTAAAAATAGAAATGTTCTACTCATCATCAGTAACAGGTAAGTCAGCTGAGGTATTTAACTCTGCACAAACTGGAATTATTGATTGTGATATGACTGGTGCAGGTTACCAAACAGGTAAAAATGCAGCATTCCAATTCGCAGGTGATGTAATGGGTGGATACGATAACCCATATCAACAATATGAATTCTTGAATTTCCCAGGAGCTCAAGAAGCTGTTGATGCACTTTACAACAAATATGGAATGACATTAATTGGTTGGTGGATACCAGGACATGAGTCTTTAATATCTAGCAGACCAATTCCAGATGTTGCTTCATTAAAAGACTTTAAATTTAGATCACCTCCAGGAATGGAAAGTATGATCTTTACAGCATTAGGTGCTAAGCCAATCGTAATGGACTTTGGTGAAGTTCCAACTGCTTTACAAACTGGTCTAATTGATGGTGCTGACTATTCATCTTTAGCTACTAACTATGCAGGTGGACATTATGAGCAAAATAAATATGCTACATACCCAGGTTTCCACTCTATGCCAGCTGACCACTTAGCTTGTAACACAAAAGTATGGAACAAGTTAAAGCCTCATGAAAAAGGTGCAATGAAAGCAGGTATTGAAATTGCTGGAAGAACTATCACTAGCTTAGTTGAGAGAAAAAACGCAGAAGCTGTTAAAGCTTTAAATGAAATGGGCGTTACTCTTCATGACTGGTCTAGAGAAGATAGACTTAAATTCAGACAAGCTGCTCTAGCTGCTTGGGAAGAATGGAAGACTAAATCTCCAGAAGCTGCAGCACTTATTGAGATACACAAAGCTTATATGAAAGCTAACGGTATCATGTAATAAAAAAAATTTTGGAGGGCCTGTAAAGGCCCTTCGAATTACCTAAATTTTTACGCAATGATCGATAAAGAATTACAAGAACAAAATCAAAAAGTTGCGAGTAAAGATGATTTTCCAATTAATTGGATTGATAGAGTTTCCTTATTTTTAAGTCACACAATTAAATATCTAATTCCTGTAATTGTAATTGTGATGATGTATGAAATTTTTATGAGATATGTATTGTTTAAACCAACTTTGTGGGCGAATGAACTATGTTTATGGTTGGCTGGAGTTTGTTATTTAGTTGGTGGAATATATGCAACAAGATTAAGAAGCCATATTAGAATAGTATTATTGTATGATTGGGTTAGTAGACCAACACAGAGAATTTTTGACCTAATTAGTACGATAATAATTGTTCTTTTCGCTACAGCTGTAATTTATGGAGGTATGGAAGATGCATACAGATCATTTATAAATTGGGAGAGATTTGCAACTTATTGGGATCCACCAATTCCAGCTACTATGAAGCCACTAACACTTCTATGTGTTTTTCTTATTGCTGTTCAATCTGTAAATAATTTAATTATTGATTGGAGAAATCCTAAAGAAAAACAATACGACCCTTCTAAAGAATTAAAATAATATGGATATAGGATCACTTTCGATAATACTTATAGTAGGATTGTTATTACTTATATCTATAGGTGTTCCTATGGGTTTTGCATCTGGTTTTATGGGTGCAGTGCTAGTGTTTTTATATATAGGAGAACATGCATTAGGAATATTGCTTTCAAGATATTACTCTCTTGTTGTCACTTATTCATTTTTATCAGTTCCATTATTTATATTTATGGCCTCCTTGCTCGAACGTTCGAACATCGCAAGAGATCTTTATGACGCTTTAAATGCGTGGTTAAGAAAGACTAGAGGTGGAGTAGGAGTCGTTACTGCCATCATGGCAACAATTATGGCGGCGATGAGTGGAATTATTGGTGGAGAAATAGTTTTATTAGGTTTGATTGCACTGCCTCAAATGTTGAGATTAAAATACGATCAGGATATGTCGATCGGTATCATTTGTGCATCAGGATCTTTGGGAACAATGATACCACCTTCAATTGTTTTAATTATTTATGGATTAACAACAGAAACTTCTATTACAATGTTATTCCAAGAAGCAATTGTTCCAGGTTTAATGATCTCAGGTTTAATTATTACATATATTTTAATTCGAACAAGATTACAGCCACATTTAGCACCTTTAAGTGATGAACCAGCTTTAACATTAAAAGAAAAAATGTCATACCTCCCAGGTCTTTTACCTCCGATCGGTATAGTAATTATTGTATTAGGTTCAATTTATTCTGGAATGACAGGAATTACTGAAGCAGCTGGTATGGGAGTAGTTGCTACATTAATTATAATTTTTGCAAGAAAAGAACTCACTTGGTTTTTATTTAAAGATGCATTAACTAGAACTTTCAAAGCATCAGGAACTATTTTAACTATAACTTTTGGAGCTACAGTTTTAGCAGGTGCTTATTCTCTTGCTGGAGGTCCTAAATATGTAGCTGAAACTATTTTGGCTTATGATTTAAAACCAATGTATTTAATCTTCATGATGCAGATTATGTTTTTGATTATGGGAGCATTTATGGATTGGGTTGGAATTGTATTGTTAGCAATGCCTGTATTTTTACCAATAGTTATAGCTCTTGGATTTGATCCTATTTGGTTTGGGATATTATTTTGCGTAAATATGCAAGTTTCATTTTTAAGTCCACCGTTCGGGCCCGCAGCTTTTTATTTAAAATCTGTTGCTCCTCCACATATTTCTTTAACAGATATATTTAGAGGCTTTGCTCCATTTATAGTAATTCAATTAATTGTATTAGCATGTGTTATGTTTTTTCCAGAAGCAATGACGCAAAACTTCCACGAGTTTAAACCGAAACCATGATGAAAATAGGCTTTATTGGAACAGGTCTTATGGGCCTGCCAATGGCTAAAAATTTATTAAAATCAGATTTTAAACTAAAAGTATTCAATCGTTCAATTAATAAAGCAGAACCTTTGAAAGAGTTTGGTGCTGAAATATCAAAAACATTAGGTGAAGTTGTTAAAGATAATGACTTTATTATTACAATGTTAACAGATGATAGCGCTGTTGATGCAATAATGAGTAATTCAGATTTATTAGAAAATTTAAAATCTGGATCAACTTTTATTGATATGAGTTCGGTTAAACCAACGACAGCAACAAAACATGGAAATAGTCTAAAATCAAAAAATGTAAATTATTTAGATGCACCAGTTTCAGGAGGAACAATTGGAGCTGAGGAAGCTTCATTAGCTATAATGGTTGGAGGAGAGCAAAGTGTCTTTGACAATTCTATAAATATTTTAAAAGCGATGGGAAATCCAACTTTAGTTGGACCAATTGGTAGTGGTCAAGTTTCAAAGTTAGCAAATCAAATTGTGGTAGGAGTTACAATAGGAGCGGTTGCGGAGGCAATAACTTTATGTGAAAAAGCTGGAGCTGACCCAGTAAAACTAATTAAAGCTCTTTCTGGAGGTTGGGCGGATAGTAAAATTTTACAAACTCATGGAAAAAGAATGATAGATAAAGATTTTACTCCAAAAGGTAAAACTTTTACCCATTTAAAAGATATGAATAACATTTTAGAGTGTGCAAATTCATATAATACACATTTACCTATTTCAAATTTAGTGAAAGAAATGTATAAAACTCTTGTCGATAATGGTCATGGAAATACTGATCATAGTTCACTTTATAATGAAATCGAAAGGATAAATAAAAAATGAGTGGTAGATTAGAAGGTAAAAAAATTATCGTAACAGCAGCAGGACAAGGAATTGGAAAAGCTACAGCAATTGCTTTTCAAAAAGAAGGTGCTCATGTCACTGCAACTGATTTAAATGATAAAACCTTAGCTGATTTAAATAAAGAATATCCTGAGATAAAAGTGCAAAAGTTAGACTCAACAGACAACAATGCAATTTTAGAATTTACTAAAACTTTAGATAAAGTTGATGTTTTATTTAATGCTGTTGGGTTTGTTCATCATGGAACAATATTGGAATGTGATGAAAAAGATTGGGATTTTTCTACTAATGTAAATGTAAAGTCAATGTACTTTATGTGTAAAGCTGTTTTACCTTTAATGATCAAACAAAATGGAGGAAGTATTATTAATATATCTTCATGTGCATCTAGTTTTAAAGGTTTTCCAAATAGATTTGTTTATGGAACAACAAAGGGAGCAGTGATTGGTTTAACAAAAGCGATTGCATCAGATTTTGTTAAACAAAACATTAGATGTAATTCAATTGCACCAGGTACAGTTTATTCACCTTCTTGGCAAGATAGGGTAAATCAAAGCCCAGATCCTGTTCAAGCAAAAAAAGATTTTATAGCAAGACAACCCATGGGAAGATTAGGTACGGCAGAAGAAATAGCAGCTGTGGCTGTTTATTTAGCTAGTGATGATGCAACGTTTACAACAGGAAGTACAATTCATGTTGATGGTGGAATTTCAATATAATTAAACAACAAAAGGATAAATATGAAATTATTAAGAGTAGGACAAAAAGGAAGTGAAAAGCCAGCTATTATGGATAAAGATGGTAAAATTAGGGATATAAGTTCACATATTAAAGATTTAAATCCTGATTTTTTAAACTTCGATACTTTTGCAAACTTACAAAATGCTGATTTATCGAATTTACCTGAATTATCCTCAAATGAAAGAATCGGCTCTTGTATAACAAACCCACGTAAGTTTATAGCTATAGGCCTTAATTATTCAGATCATGCTGCTGAAGTTGGTGCTGATATTCCAAAAGAACCAATAGTTTTTATGAAGGCAACTAGCTGCATAGCTGGACCCAACGATGATGTTGAAATAGTTTCAGGATCAAATAAATTAGACTGGGAGGTAGAGCTTGGTATTATAATTGGTAAAGAAGCCAAACATATTTCAGAAAATCAGTCACAGGATCATATTTTAGGTTATTGTTTAGTAAATGATGTAAGTGAACGTGAGTGGCAACTTGAAAAAATGGGACAATGGGTTAAAGGAAAATCTCATGACACTTACGGTCCTGTTGGTCCACATTTAGTTACAAAAGATGAAATATCAGACGTTAATAATTTAAAAATGAGTTTAGATGTAAATGGAAAAAGAATGCAAACAGGTAATACAAGCACAATGATATTTAATGTAGATGTGATAGTATCTTATTTGAGTAAGTATATGACTCTTTTACCAGGAGATATTATTACAACAGGTACACCTCCAGGAGTAGGTATGGGAATGAAGCCGCAGCAGTTCTTAAAAGCTGGCGATATGATGAAATTATCAGTTGAAAACTTAGGAGAGCAGAACTCAAAGGTAGTTGCTTTATAATCTTGTTGTGAAAATAACTTCTATTAAAAGTCATGTACTTAAATATGAGTTAGAAAAAGAACTTGGATACTCACAACAATATTACAAATATCGCACAGCTCATCTAGTTGAAGTCCAAACAGATGAAGGCATAACGGGTTGGGGTGAGTGTTTTGGCCCTGGAAATATAGCCCTAGCAAACAAGTATATTGTTGAAAAAGTTATTCAGCCTTTGGTAATTGGCGAAGACCCTTTAAACAAAGAGTATATCTGGCAAAAAGTTTACAATCTTTTAAGAGATAGTGGTCAAAAAGGGATGCCGATACAAGCTTTATCAGGAGTAGATATAGCTCTATGGGATATCTTAGGAAAAAAAACGAACTCTCCTCTTTACCAACTTGTTGGTGGAAAATGTAATGATGATGTTCCTGTATATGGATATGGGATGATGTTGCAAAAAAAATCAATTGACGAGTTAATTCCATTATTTCAAGAAGAAGCAAAACAGATTAAATCAAAAAATTTTAAAGCTATGAAAATGAAAGTTGGATTGGGTCCAAAAGAAGATTTAAAGTTAGTACAAGCAGTTAGAGAGTCTATAGGTAAAGATTTTAAATTAATGGTTGATGCAAATCATGCTTACAATTTAAAAGATGCTCTTTATGTTGGAAAAGGACTTGATGAACTAAATATTTATTGGTTTGAGGAACCTGTTGCTCCTGAAGATTATAATGGGTATCGAGAATTGAAAAAAAAGATATCTACTAGTGTGGCAGGTGGCGAAGCAGAATTTACAAAGTATGGTTGGAATAAATTGATTAGCAACGAATGTATTGATATAGCTCAACCAGAGGTATGTGGGTTAGGTGGCATCACAGAATATTTGAAGGTGTTGGCTATAGCTCAAGCTAACTTTGTTCAAGTTGTCAATCATGTTTGGGGATCTGCTGTAAGTATTGCGGTCAATCTTCATTTGTTGACTTCACAACCTGATATGCCAGGGGGATTATTTCCGACGAAATCTATGCTTGAGTTTGATACGACAGAAAAAAATATCTTTATAACAGATCTGCCAAAAGAGAGTTTTTCGATTTTAGATCAAGTTAAAGATAATAATGGATTTGCATCAGTGACAGATAATGCAGGTATTGGTATAAACCCAAATGAGGACTTTATTAAAGAGTTTGAGGTAAATGAATAAAATTATTACTTCAGAACCAAAACCAATTTGGAAATTAAGATGCACTTTAGGTGAAGGAACACTTTGGGTTAAAGAGCATAATTCAATTTATTTTGTAGATATAAAGAAAAAGAAAATTTTTTCTTTAAATATTAAAAATAAAAAAAAGAATATATTTAAAGTTAATAAAGAAGTAGGTTTCATTGCTCATATTAAAAATCATATTTTTATTTTAGGTCTTCAGGGAGAATTAAGAGTTCAAAATTTAAAATCAAAAAAAGTTTTAAAATCAATACCTATAGAGCCAAAAATAAAGTTAAATAGAATAAATGATGGTAAAACAGATCCTGCTGGAAATCTTTGGTTTGGTACTATGGATAATCTAGAGAGAAATGTTGAAAAAGGATCTTTGTATAAGTTAGATAAAAATCTTAAATTAACTAAAGTTGATAAAAATTATAGAATTACAAATGGTCCAGCATTTATTGATGAATATAACTTTTACCACACTGATAGTCGAAAAAAAACTATTTATAAAATTAAGATTAATAAAAAAAATAAAATAATTACTAAAAAAATATTTAAAAAATTGTCACCAGAGGAAGGAGTTCCAGATGGAATGACTTTAGATAAAAATAAAAATTTATGGGTAGCGCATTTTCGTGGGGCATGTATCTCAGTATTTAACAGTAAATCAAAATTAATTCATAGAATTCATTTTCCAGCTAAAAACATTACTAACTGTGCATTTGGAGGAAAAAATAATCAAGAACTCTATGTTTCAACAGCAACAAAGGGAATGAACAAAGCAGATTTGCGAAAATTTAGATATTCTGGTTTCTTTTTTAGTGTAAAAACTAACTCGAAAGGAATTTTACAGAAAAAATTTATTTTAAGTAATGAAGAAAAGAGATCTTTACTATGAGCGAATACCTACAAAGCTTTTAAGAGAAGATTTTAGATTGTTAGGAACTTTTCTTGGTAAAGTAATAAAAGATCAAGAAGGTAAGATTTTTTTTAATATTGTTGAAAAATTCAGATTATTATCAAAGAATACTCTAACCGATAAAAATAAAAGTAAAGTTTTTTCAAAAATATCAACTGAAGTAAAAAAGCTTTCACCTGAAAATACATTTAAATTAACAAGAGCATTTTCACACATTCTAAATTTATTAAACCTAGCAGAATCAATTGATGCTTCAAGAAAGCTTAATGAGTATGAAAATCCATATTTTAAAAATAAAAATCAAAATTTATTTATTGAGGATTTAATTGAAGGTCTTTTTAAAAATAAAAAAATATCTGATAAAAAAATTTATGAACAGGCTACAAAACTTGATATTGGAATTGTTTTAACCGCACATCCTACAGAAGTAAAAAGAAGGACCTTAATTCAGAAATATGCAAATTTAATTTATATACTGGAACAAAGGCATCTTTATAAAAAATATCCATCTAAGATTATTGAATTAGATAGACAGTTATATTCGGAAATTGCTATAATATGGAAAACTGATGAACTTAAAAGAACTAAACCTTCACCACTAGATGAAGCAAAATGGGGTTTAGCGGTAATTGAAGATAGTTTATGGGATACAATACCTAAGGTTTATAAAAGACTTAACGATATATTTAGGAAAAATTTAAAGAAAGATTTACCTAGAGATTTTAATCCTATTCAATTTGGATCTTGGATGGGAGGGGATAGAGACGGAAACCCAAATGTAACTGCTGAAGTAACCAATAAAGTATTACTATTTTCTAGATGGCAAGCTGCAAAGTTATATGAAAAAGAACTTACAAAATTAATACAAGATTTGTCAATGGAAGAATGTTCGCCAAAAATTAAAAAAGCAACCGGTAATAGTTTTGAGCCATATAGAGTATTCCTGAGACCTATTAGAGATAAAGTAAGATTAACACATCAATTAATCGAAGATCATTTAAATAATAATTCGATACTAGATGAAAAAAAATTAATACAAAATAAAAATGAAATTACACTTCCACTAAGAGAAGTAAGAAAGTCTTTAAAATTAAATAAGGGAAACCATATCGCAAATGCAGATTTATTAGACTTAATGAGAAGAGTGAGATGTTTTGGGATAAATCTTGCTAGATTAGATATTAGACAAGAAGCAGATCGACACAGTAAACTTTTAAATGAACTATTTAGAAAAAAATATAATATTCAATACAACTCTTTAAATGAAAAAGAAAAAATAAAATTATTAAACAAATCAATTAAAGAAAAAAAATATTTTGTTGATAGAATAAAAATAACTGACAAAGAAAATAAGGAAGTTTGGAACACATTTAAACAGATATCAAAATCCCCTAATGAATGTTTGGGTGCTTATGTTATATCAATGACATCGACTGCATCTGATATTCTTTCAGTATATTTTTTACAAGTACAAGCACAAATTAAGAATTTTTTAAGAGTTGTGCCACTTTTTGAAACTTTAGATGACTTAAAAAATGCAAGTAGTGTTATGAAAGATTTATTTAAACTTTCTTGGTACAGAAAAATGACAAAAGCTAAACAAGAAGTAATGATTGGATATTCAGATTCTAGTAAAGATGCGGGTAAATTGTCAGCTAGCTGGCATCAATATAAACTTCAGGAGGAATTAAGAGGTCTAGCAAAAAAATATATGTTTGATTTGGTTTTTTTCCACGGTAGAGGAGGATCTCCAGGAAGAGGAGGTGGCCCAATTCAAGCAACGTTAAAATCTCAACCAGCAGGAACTGTAAATGGAAAAATCAGAATTACCGATCAGGGAGAAGTAATTCAACAAAAATATGGATACAAACCTATAGCTGAATACAATCTTTGTAGTTACATTGGAGCAGTCATGGATGCTTCTTTAAATCCACCTCCAAGATCAAAGCCCAATTGGCGAGAGTTAATTCAAAACATGTCTGATATCTCAACATCTGCTTATCGAAAATATTTAAATCAAAGTGAGGACTTTATAAGATACTTTAAAACCATTACACCTCACAAGTCTCTTGGAAAACTAGCTATAGGCTCTAGACCAACCAAAAGGAAGAATGTTGATAACATTAAAGGTTTAAGAGCTATACCATGGGTATTTGCTTGGACACAAATTCGATTAATGTTACCAGCTTGGTTAGGAACAACTGAGGCTTTGAGATATGGATCAATAAAAAAATTTAAAAATACTATGATGGACATGGAAAAAAACTGGCCATATTTTGTTTCTAATATGGATATTTTAGACATGGTAATTTCAAAAGTTGATCCAGAAATATCAGTTATTTATGAAAATAATTTGGCTGATGCTTCGTTAAGAAGAATTGGTAAAAAATTGAGATATCAATTTGATGTATTGGTCAAATTGCATAATAAAATAACTCCAAAAGAAGTGGTAAAAGAAAGAAAAAAATTCAGGAAAGCACTGTTTATTAGGAGCAATTATACAGAGATGTTAAACATTTTACAGGCAAATATTATGAACAAACTAACAAATAAAAAATACAAAAAGTTAGATAAAAAACTTCTTGATGATGCTTTAATGACATCTATCGCAGGTATATCTGCTGCAATGAAAAATACTGGATAAATGTTTGAATATTTAATTGCTTTTGGAGCAGGACTAATAAGTTTTTTGTCTCCATGTGTTTTACCTTTAATACCTGGATATATTTCTTATATCTCTGGTCAATCCTTACAAGAAATATTAAATAAAAAAAAAATTAACTTTTTTCCTTTAATTTTATTTTGTTTAGGGTTCTCAACAGTTTTTGTTCTTTTGGGAGCATCCGCGTCATTTTTAGGTCAGACACTTTTACAAAATTCAGAAATTTTAAGAATTGCAGCTGGAATAATTATTATAATTTTTTCTCTTCAATTAATTGGAATAATTAATATCCCCTACCTAAATTTTGAAAAAAGATTTGATGCTAAAGAATCAAGAAATATTCTTTTTCCATATGTAATCGGTGTTGCTTTTGGTTTTGGATGGACACCCTGTATTGGTCCAATTTTAGGTTCAATTTTAGCTTTAGCGTCTATTGAAGAAACCTTATCAAGAGCAGTAATATTATTAATTTTATATTCATTAGGTCTTGCAATTCCTTTTGTTTTATCAGGATATTTAATTCAAAAATTTTTATTATTTTCAAAGAACTTTAGGAAAAATATTAATTTAATTTCAAAAATTGGTGGAATAATTCTTTTAATTACAGGTATTTTAATATTAACCAATCAATTACAAGCAATTGGATTTTATATAATTGAAATCTTTCCTTTTATGCAAAAATTCGGATAAAAGGTATTAATGAAGATTTATCAAATAGATTCAAGCGCTAGAAAAAAAGGATCAACCTCACGCGCACTTGCTAAAAAACTTTTAGAGAAAATTAAAAAACCTGGAGATGAGGTGATTTATCGTGATTTAGACGATGAGATGTTTTTTGTAAGTGGACTTACAGAGTCGGGTATGAAAATTGACGAAAAAGATCAGACAGAGCACCACAAAAAAATGTTCGAACTTTCTGATAAATTAGTAACGGAGTTAAAAGAAAGTGATGTGATTATAATTTCAGCTCCTATTTACAATTATGGTCCTCCCGCAACACTTAAGGCCTGGTCAGATTTAGCAGCTAGAATAGGGGAAACATTTAGATTTAAACCTAATGGGAGACGGGAAGGGTTATTAAAAAATAAACATGCTTATTTAGTAATAACCTCTGGAGGAACAAAATTAAATAGCTCTGAGGATTTCCTAACCCCTTGGTTAAAATTTATTCTTAATTTTTTTGGGATTGATAAAGTAGATATTATTAGTGCAGATCAAATGGCATTAGATTATGAAAAATCAATAAGTGATGCAGAGGCACAAATTGAAAAATTATTTAAAGATTAAACTTTCTTTTTAAATGTCTAAGTTTACCCTCGGTGCTATCAAAATCAATATAACAACCTTGTAAAAATCTTTCACCCTCTTTAGTTTCATAAGATGTTCTGCCATGTAGTAATCGATGATTATCCATCATTATTAAGTCTTTAGGCTCAAGTTTAAATTCAATTCTATATTTCTCAGAATTATACATTTCAGATAGTTTCTTTCTTGCTTGATAATAAAGATCTAATTTTTCTTTATCTAAAATTGGAACGTAGTCTAGTCTAGGACTGAATCTAACTTGTTTAAAACTTTTATCATCGTTAAGTTCAATTAATGGAGAGATGGTTTCTAATATTACTTCTTTATCTATAAATCTAAATCTAACTTTTACTTCTGTTAAAATTTCATAAAATTCTGGAAATTTACTTCTTAATTCTTCTGTAACAGTATAACCGTCAACTAAAGATGACAGTCCACCTGATACTTTACTTTCAATACAATGTAATAACTGAATACACGGCACAGGATTTCTATAAGGATTATCAGTATGAGGAGCTAAGGCTAAAGATGTGTAAGCAAGATCATTGGGGTCTGGTTTAGATTGAACATTAAAGTATTCTCCAAAATTTGTTCTTCGTACACTTCCTATGGAATTTGCAAATTCTACAATATAGTTTTTTGTTGTTGGAATATTTTTTATAATAACAAATCCATATTGATAAAAAGAAACAAGCAAATCATGCATTTCCTTACTTTCATAAAAATCTTTTTGGTACTGAAAATTTTTAATATTTTTAAGTCGCGAGTCCCATTTAGTTTTTTCTATTGATTTAATAACAATATCTTCTTTAGAAAATTCTAAAGCAATTTTATCAATTTCTAGTTTTGAAGTAACACCATCATTAAAATCAATTTCCAAATATTTTTCATTAATATTTGCCTTATTTATTGAAATATTACTACTCAAAGAAGTTGGATCGAAAAGTCTCTGTTGAGTTCCTTTATCTAAGTATTCTTCGCCATTTACTCTTTCACGTAACCAGAATGGGTGAATTTCTTTTTTTTCGGATCCATTATTGTAAAAAACCTTATTTTGATTTAGCTCAATTTTCATAATTACCAACTGAGGATTATTTAAAATTTAACTTTAATCAACATAAATTAAATAGTAAGAGTTCTGTGTGATTAATTTTGATAGAAAAAAATACCCTATATACGCTAGTTTTTTAAATCAATTAGCAAAGGATTTAACTAAGTTCTATAATTCAAAATTGAACAGAACCTTTAAAGTATCTAACAAGCTAAAAGGTAAAGGTTATGATCCAGTGACCACTTCAGACAGAGCTTTTGAAAAATTTATACGCTCAAGGATTAAAAAAAAATTTCCTACACATCAAGTTATTGGTGAAGAATATGGTTCAACAAATTCAAAAAGTGATTATACTTGGGTAATTGACCCTATAGATGGAACAAGATCCTACGTTATAGGAAACCCAACTTGGAGTAACTTAATTTCATTAAATTTTAAGGGAATACCAATTCTGGGATTAGCAAACTTTCCAGTTCTTAAAAAATATTACTTAAATTATTCTGATAAACTTGCATATGTTGTTTCTCAAGGAAAAAAGAAAAAATTATCAGTAAATAAAAAAGCTACATTTAAAAATGTAAAGGTTTCTGCAGCATTTCATGGATGGTTGTCATTAAATAAACAAAAAAAAATTCCAAAAATTTTGAAATTAATGCAATTTCCATGCAGTGATGCTTTAAGTTATTCTCACTTAGCGGAAGGAAGGGTTGACATAGTAATACAGTGTTCAAATAAAATTTGGGATATTCACCCACTTATACCAATTATTAAGGCAGCAGGTGGTATCATTAGTACTTGGGATAATAGAGATGCCGCTAATGCTGGAAATATCTTAGTTTCTTCAAATAAAAAAATTCATAATAATTTTCTAAAATTATTAAAACCAGTCTCAAAATGATACCACAAAGAGCACAAGTTATTTTAGATTTTTGGTTTAAAGAAACTCCTTTTGAAATGCGTTTCAAAAAAGATGACATCTTTGATAAAAAAGTCAGAGAAAATTTTCAAAAAGATTATGACCTTGCATGTAATAATGAGTATGACGATTGGCAAGATAACCCAATGAGCTGTCTAGCTCTTGTGATTTTGTTTGATCAGTTTTCTCGTAATTTATTTAGAGGTGATAAAAAAGCTTTTGATCAGGACCAAAAAACAAGATTGATAGTAAATGATGCAGTTTATTCTGGTTATTTAGAAACAATGAATGTTGATCAAAGATTTTTTATGCTATTACCTTTAATTCATAGTGAGGAAATTAGTGATCACGAAATGGCATATTATTTATTAAATAAATATTTAAGAGAGCATGAAGAATATAATAAAATTAAAAAGTTTTGGCAGGATCATACAAAAGCTATTAGATTATTTCATAGATATCCACATAGAAATAAAATTTTAGGACGAGAATCTACCGAGGAAGAAAAAGAATTCTTAAAAGGCCCAAACTCTTCTTGGTAAAATGAATTTAGAGTTTATTTTCAAAATTATTGATAAAGACGATTGGCAAAAAGCCAAACAAAATGGAACTTATGGAGGATCTAAAAAAGATATTGAAGATGGTTACATACATTTTTCAGAGGAAGATCAAGTGGAGGAAACTCTTAGACGACATTATCCAAAAAAAGATAATTTACTTTTATTAAAAGTGAATGCATTTAAACTTGAGCATTTACTATGGGAACAAGCTTCAAACGGAGATATGTATCCTCATTTATATTCACCTTTAGATATCTCAAATATTGAGGAAGAATTTGATTTACCTCTAGATGAGGAAGGTAAACATAAGCTTCCAGAGATTTTAAAAAAATATCAGTTTAGCCGTCCAAGATAATTAACCATAATTACACCAACAATAATTAATATTATTCCTATAATTCCGTAAATATTTGGTACCTGATTAAGTTTTAATACTGCAAATAGAACAACTCCCGTTACTGTTAGCCCGCTATAAGTTGCATAAGCAAATCCAACTGGAAGAGCATGCATTGCTTTTGCAATTGAAAACATTGTAATACACATAAATAGGATGCATAAAACAGAAGGAGCTAATTTTGTAAATCCTTCAGAAATTTTGGCTAAGCTATTAGATGCAATTCCAAAAGAAATACCTAAAGCTAAAAATAAATAACCAAACAAAGGTTTCATATTATTGATTTCCTAATAAATTTACCATTAATACCCCAACTATAATAAATGTTAGGCCTATCATAGAATATAAATTAGGAACTTGATTATATTTGATTACACCAACAATGACTGTTGCAATAATTGTAAGTCCCGCAAAAGAGGCGTAAGTAATTCCCATAGGAATATTTTTCATTACTAATGAAAGTGTATACATACACAATACAATTGTAATTGCTGTAATTATACTTGGAACAAGAAGTGTAAAACCCTCAGCACTTTTTGCAAAACTGTTTGAAGTTACACCTAAAAATATTGCAATACCTAAAAATAAATATGAACTAGCAAGACTCATAAAATGACTTTAAATGAATTTTAAGAAAATATATAGAATTATTTAAGAGACCATTTAATTGCATCTTCCATTCTATCATCTCCCCAGAAGACTTCATTTTTCACTATAAAAGTTGGACTACCAAAAATTTTATTTTCACGAGCTGAATTTGTGTTTTCGTTATATTTGGTCTCTATAATTTCTGATTTTGCCTCAGATATAATTTCATCTTTATTTAAATTTAATTCATCACAAACCTCATTAATACTAGGTTCTATCACTGGTTCTTTTCCTTCCTGAAACCATTTTTTATAAGTAAGAATTACAAATTTTTCTCCCCAACCTTTTTCAAAACCAAGAATTGCTATTTGATTTGCTAAATCAAATTCTGATAAAGGGTAGGGAACTGGTGTCTTAGCAAAAAAACCATATCCTTCTGCTCGTCTTTCAATATCTCTCCACATGTAATTGACTTTATTGATTTTATCTTTTGGAAATGGGATATTATTCATTTCCTTCATAATTGCTCTAACTGAAAAGGGTTTCCAATTAAATTTTACTTGATGTTGTTTTTCAACATCAAGTATTCTAGTTACAGAAAGATAAGTATAAGTACTTCCTATCGAAAAATAAAAATCAATACCACTCACTTACTTTGGCATAGGTGTAGCACCAGTTTCTAAACTAATAATTTTTCCATTATCATATTTATAAACTGCCATAACAGCCTCTACATTTCCATCATCAAAAGTAACAAATGAATGATGAACACCAACTTCGTCATTTTCATAAACAACTCTTACTTTATCTTGATTTATGTCACCGCTCATTGCCCATTTGACAACATCAGCTTTGCCTAAAACATTTCCTGACTTATGCATTGTGAATTTAAAATCATCGTGCAAAAGATCATTCATCATTGCTTCATCTTTATTTTTAATTGCAGCACTATATTTTTCTAATATTGACATATTATTCCTTTCTATTTATTCACCTGGTTTTTTATAACTTTTTGAAACATCAGCTGCTTTTTTAAATGCGCTGTTGTAATCAAATACTTCATGAACCATCAGATCTGACATCATTCCACTATTTAAAACAGTTACTTTCATAGCAAGAACACTTTCGTAATCTCCTTCAACACAGAAAAGAACATCAAAACGTCCTCTTAACCATTCATAACTAATGGCTTTTACTCCTAAGCTATCACACATTGATTTCATTACCGCACCTCTATCTGCGTTAGGGTCAGCATGCATTTTTTTTAATAACTCAGGACTTGCCTTTCCAATTACATAAAATTTAGACATTATTCACCCCACATTCCATGAAATTCATATACTACTGCTGGTTTATCTCCAACAACCCATCCATCATGACCTGGTTGTATTGAATATGCATCACCAGCTTTATAAGTTAGTTCAGTTCCATCATTATGTTTTGCACATACAGCACCTGAGATAATTATACCAAGATGTGTAGCTTGACAGCTATCTCCACCAACTGTTGGCTTTATATCTTTTGACCATTGCCAACCAGGTTGTAAAG
Organism: uncultured Pelagibacteraceae bacterium; assembly: GCA_902581605.1. GTDB lineage: Bacteria > Pseudomonadota > Alphaproteobacteria > Pelagibacterales > Pelagibacteraceae > Pelagibacter. Next base: position 74,799 of record CACHPE010000005.1, read on the forward strand.
TAAGTTTCATCAATCTTTGATTTCCAACTTTGACTGCTTCAATTTTAGCATTATTAAAATTATCATTTACTTCATCTGCTTTATCAAAACTTTTTACCTCTATTCCAGCCATTTTTCCTCCTTGTTACTAATAATTTTGCAACTAAGTGTAGCAGAGATTAGTCAGTATGTGTAGCCTCAGCTTTCTATTTAACCTTAGTTAAATCATATATTGAGTAACTGTCTAACACTTCATCCATTATTGGCTTTGATACCTCTGTGCCTTCTATAAACTTATGAAGTGCAGCTTCATCAGTACAAAATATTTTAAACATCACAGTACTTTTGTCTGGAGTTACAGTTCCAATTGTTTTTTCAACCACAGCAACTTTAGCCCTTTCAGCAAGTCCTTCAGGAGATTGCATAAATCCCATGAATTTCTCAAAAGTACCTTCTTTTAACTTTGCTACCACTAGCATTTCTTTTTCCATTTTTTCCTCCTATTATATTATCCTGAAAAATTTTCCATAAAGTCTCCATCCATGGGAGTGATTTTTGCAGAGTCTAAATCAACTCCAGCTGCAGCTCTTGCTGCGTGAAGTTCTTTATCATTTTTAAATGCCTCAAACCCCTCCATAGTTGCATATTTTACAATTACTGTAAATTTTGAAGCATCTTCTTTTGATACACCAGCAAAAATAATGGTTGCACCAAATCCTTTAATTTTTTCAGCATTATCTTTAACCATATCCCTCCATGCTGAAAACGATTTTATATTTTCCTCTATTTTTATAATCATATTTTATCCTCCATAAATTATTTTTTTTATTGTCTCTTTCTATTTAACTGGTGTCATAATTTTTTGACCTTCAACTCCTATTGCAACAACAATTGCTTTGACTGGTACATTTCCAATATTTTTTGATTCATGGACTACACCTACATCTTCTACAAATGCATCTCCAGCTTTATAGTTATAGCTTTTACCACCTTGAGTAAGTTCTATCTCTCCTTGTTGAATCATTATTAACACTGGAAAGGAGTGAGTATGAGCAACAACTGGACTTCCAACAGGTACAGTAAACTCAAAAGCTGTTATCATCGCTTTACCTGAGGGATATTTTATTTCGTTACCCATTCCAGTTTGACTTGTAGATATAATTCTCTTTACATGTCCATCAGCTAAAACTGAATTGGTTATAAAAAATATCCCAAATAAAGTGACTATTAATTTTTTCATATATTCCCTTTCTAATAAGTATATTCACCACTCATTTGATTCATAGAGTGAGCCATACCTGCTTTACCTCTTATATTTTGTCGACTTGAATTACCACTTCCTGAAATATTTTCATATTTTCCTGTTCCACCAACAATAACAAAAGTACCTGTTCCACCTTGGCCACCAGTTCCTTTACCTTTGTAATTAATGAAAACCTTTTCACCATCCATTAGATAAAAAGTACACATACCTGTTTCATCATCAAACTTTCCAGATACTAATGTTAGTCCACCAATACAATGCATAGTAGATTTATCAAAAATACTTCCAGGTTCTTTATCCATCAGTCCAGCATTTCCGTCGTAAGTAATACTCATGTTTCCATTTCCAGCATCCATCGCATTTAATGACCATGATCCTGCTCCTGCAGCATTAAATTTTCCTGATTCTGCTAATGAGTAATTTGAGATCGTTAAAAAAATTATTAAAAATAAAATTTTTTTCATTTTTACCTCCTTTAAGTTATTTAGTTTAACGTAACACTGTTACATAATTGTTAAAAAGTCACTCGTGTTTATAGCGCGCGACAGTTATGCAATTTCAGAGCATAAAAAATGTTGATTATGTTGTTTTATTTAATTTAAATTATTGATAATAATTATTTATGATCGAAAAATTTAATGGAATTGTTTATCTAATAATTTTTATTGTTCATTTCCTTGTTTACGCTGTTTATGCTTTTAGAGCCATAGTTGGAACAAAGAGTTTTATGGATCAATATAACATCGATCATTCGGCAGCTGTGATTACAAGATTTTTTGGAGCTCCTTTTGTTGGGTCTTTCCTAATGGCTATTTATATTATGTTCGTTAGAGATGGTGGAGTAAATGGAACTTGGGCGTTCTTTAATTTAGTATTTGTTCAAAATTTAATGTATTTGATATTTGGTATTTATACTATTTATATAAATAAGCTTGGACATACTGAAAAGACTAACAGTGAAGGTGTAATAGCTGCTGGAGTACTTACGATTTTAAGTGCTATTCTTACTTACGGATTAGCTGATAAAATTTATATTTAAAACCAATTAGGTATCGGCAAACCTTTTTCTTCTAAAAATTTTTTATTAAACATTTTAGTTGCGTATTTGTCACTTCTATCACAAAGAATAGTTACAATAGTTTTTCCTGGCCCTAACTCTTTTCCCATTCTAATTGCTCCTGCAATATTTATTCCACAGCTTGTTCCTAGACTTAAACCTTCGTTTTGAATTAAATCATATAGAATAGGCAGAGCCTCATGGTCATCAATTGAATATGCGTCATCAATTTTTGCCTCACCAAAGTTAGCAGTCACTCTACTTGAGCCAATACCTTCAGTAATTGATCCACCTTCTGACTTAAGTTCGCCATTTTTTATATAATTATAAAGAGCTGAACCTTTTGGATCAGATAGATAAATTTTTATATCTTTGTTCTTTTCTTTAAGAGCATTACTTACACCTGAAATAGTTCCCCCAGTTCCTGAAGAACAAACAAAGCCATCAACATTACCTTCAGTTTGTTCCCAAATTTCTTGTCCTGTCCCTTCATAATGACCTTTGGCATTCGCAGTATTGTCAAACTGGTTAGCCCAAATTACACCGTTATTATTTGTAGGTCTTAGTTCATCTGCAAGTCTAGCAGCTACTTTTACGAAATTATTATCATCTTTATAAGGCTTAGGTGGAACCAGTCTTAACTCAGCTCCGAGATTTCTAAGCAAATCTTTCTTTTCTTGAGTTTGATTATCATTCATTACAATAATTGTTTTATAACCAAGAGAGTTTCCTAAAAGTCCTAAACCAATTCCAGTGTTACCAGCTGTTCCCTCAACAACTGTTCCACCTTTAGCAATTAGTTTTTTTTCTTGAGCATCTTTAATTAAAGCAAGTGCAGCTCTATCTTTTACGGATCCTCCAGGATTTAAAAATTCTGCTTTTCCATAAATGTTACACCCAGTAATTTCAGAGGCTGCTCTGAGTTTAATTAATGGAGTATTTCCTATTCCAGAAATAAAATCGTTTTGGGTATTATTCATTATCTGATTTTTTATCACTATCAGACGTAATTCCATAAGGTTTAAATTCACTATCAGCAATTCCAACACTTCTTGCTGGAATTCCAACCATCACAGCATTTTCTGCAACGTCTTTAGTTATAACTGCATTAGCTCCAATTCTTGCACCTTTACCAACTACTACTGGACCCAATACTTGTGCACCTGAGCCAATAACCACATCCTCTTTTATAGTAGGATGTCTTTTCATATTTCGTTGTTCATCTGAATTTATACTAGGAGCAATTCCACCTAAAGTAACCATATGGTAAATAGTTACATTATCACCAATGTCAGAGGTTTCACCAATAACAACACCCATTCCATGATCAATAAATAAATTTTTTCCAATTTTTGCATTAGGATGAATTTCAATTCCAGTTAAGAATCTTGAAAATTGAGAAATGATTCTTGCTATCAAATGAAATTTTGCAGTACTAAAAAAATTTGCTATTCGATGAAAAAAAACTGCTTTAACACCAGGATAAGTTAATATTAAACTTAACTTAGACCTTGCAGCAGGATCTCTATCAATTATGGATTGTAAAAAATCACTCATATTTCATCAGTTTAGTTGCTGTTGATTAAAAAATAATATGCCTTATATAGTACTTAATTGCTTAATTTAAAGAGGTTTAAATGTATAAAAACACCAATTGTTTTCATCTAGCCATCCCGTGTGGAGACTTAGAGATCGCAAAAAAGTTTTACAGTGAAACTTTGGGATGTAGATTAGACAACTCAGCACAAGAGTGGGCAGATGTAGATTTTTGGGGCAATGAATTAACCTTACATAAAAGTGAACATAAATTAGATAATGAGAGACACGATGTAGACATGGGAAATGTTTCAGTTCCTCATTTTGGTGTTCATCTATCAAGAAAAGACTTTGATGCTCTAAAACAAAGATTAAAGGATAGTGGAACCAAGTATTACGACGAACCTTATTTGAGATTTAAAGGAACAAAATACGAGCAAGAAACTTTCTTTGTTAAAGACCCAAACGAAAATATACTAGAAATTAAAACTTTAACAGCAAATCCAGAGTAGTCCAAAACCTTAATGGAATACCTAGTATTAGGCTTCTTTACTG